>JBFIBB010000156.1:0-8403 GCA_041582695.1 Rhizobiaceae bacterium | reverse complement strand
CGCGGCCGTTCCGCTTCCAGGCGAGCGTGCCCTAAACGCTGCGGAAACGCCTGCGCGCCGAACCGACCGATTCGCTTCAGCCGGCGGATATTCTGCGTCGGCCGCTTCGCAAGCACCGCAGCCAGCAAGAGCGTCGCCGGATGCGGATACCCCGTCCGGTACCAGTGCGCGCGATACCGCTTCTTCGTCCGAAAAAGGCGATTTGGATTCGGCGCTGTTGCGGGAACTCGAGGCCACGCTCGACCGCCCCAAAGACGCCAGCACGCGCTCCGCCAGCATCGAAGATGACATGGCGAAGATGATTGCGGAAATGGAGCGGGAACGCGTCTGACGAATTTTTACCGGAAGCTGCACCTGACGGCGGTGTCGCTTCGGGAACAGGATGTCAGTCGTCGCGATAGACTTTTTCGCGCCGTTCGTGCCTTTCCTGGGCTTCGATTGACAATGTGGCGATCGGCCGGGCGTCGAGTCTTTTCAGCGAAATCGGTTCGCCTGTCTCTTCGCAATAGCCATACGTACCTTCGTCGATTCTCCGAATCGCAGCATCGATTTTCGATATCAGTTTGCGCTGGCGATCCCTCGCCCGCAACTCTATCGCACGGTCCGTTTCCGATGAGGCCCTGTCGGCCAAATCCGGGTGGTTTGAATTTTCTTGCTGCAGGACTTCCAGTGTTTCGCGCGCCTCACGCAGGATATCGTTCCGCCAGGCAACGAGTTTGGCCCGGAAGTAAGTCTTCTGCCGATCGTTCATGAACGGCTCATCCTCAGAAGGCGAGTATTCGATGTCCATGTTTTCGCTCATCCGAGTCTCCCAAACAGCAGATTACGCGCGCCTTATATTCGCGGTGTCCGGTTCGTACAAGCGTAAAGCTCTGCAAACTCACGTGAACTTGCCTCAAAACAGTTAATTTCAAATCACACGTGGATACCCCGGCGGATCGATTGCCTGAAAGCCGGCTAGTATCTAAAGATCGGACGGTCAGTCGGCCATCCCAACCGGAGCGCTCTATGAGCCAGATATATCTCCTGCGCCATGCGAAGGCCGAGTGGGCCAGACCGGGCATGCGCGATTTCGATCGCACATTGAAGAAACGCGGCAAGAGCAATGCAGCAACAATCGGCGCCGCCATGCGCGAAGCCGGGTTGCTTCCGGACCGGGTAATCTGTTCGAAAGCGGTCAGGGCGTTGGAAACCTGGGAAGCGCTCTCTACCACGCTCGGCACCAACGGTTGCGAAGTAGAACTGACGGATTCGCTTTATGGATCCGATGCGGCCGGCTACCTTCGCGTCATCAACGAGGCATATGGTTCCGAACGGCTGCTCATCATCGGCCACAATCCGATGATGGAGGATGTCGCATTTGCGCTGGCCGGCGACGGCGACGAAGTTGCCCTCTCAAAACTGGAAAGGGGATTTCCCACCTCCGGCATGGCGGTAATCGAGTTTTCCACTCCGCTTGCCGGCGTAGCGCCGGGCAAGGGCAGGCTTACGGTATTTCTGACACCGTCCGACCTGTAACCATATTTGAAATGCCGTTGTGGCATTGCAAGCGAGCATTTCAATCTGCGATTATCGTTCCTATATGCGCCGGACACTTTCAAACCCGCCCGGCAGGAATGTGACACGCATTGGCATCGCTGACGAACCTGGCCGACGAGGCTCTGATAACACTCGATACCCTCGCCGATCGGGCCGCTTCTCTCGTCAATCCCAATTTGCGACTGGGCGTAACAGGTTTGTCGCGCGCCGGAAAGACGGTGTTCATAACCGCTCTGGTGCACAATCTCATTCATGGTGGCCGGTTGCCGCTTTTCGAGGCGCAGAATTCCGGCCGTATTTCCAGCGCTGTACTGCGGCATCAGCCAGACGACAATGTTCCCCGCTTTCAGTACGAGGATCACGTTGCCGATTTGGTCGGCAAACGAATTTGGCCGGACTCCACCCGGCAGGTATCGCAGCTTCGCCTCGCCATCGAATACGAGTCTGCATCCGCGTGGTCGCGCCTGTTGCCCGGCGGCGTGCTCAATCTCGACATCGTCGACTATCCGGGCGAATGGTTGCTTGACCTGCCCCTGCTCGGACAGGATTTTTCTGAGTTTTCCGGGAAATCACTAAAGCTTGCGTCGTTGCCTGAGAGGTCGGAACTTGCGCGCGAATGGCTCGAACTGTCGCGCAATACCGATCCGGATGCCGAGGCGGATGAAATGACGGCAAAGGCATTGGCGGAAGCCTTCACCGGTTACCTGCGGGCTTGCAAGAACGACGTGCGCGCCCTTTCGACCCTACCTCCTGGCCGCTTCCTGATGCCTGGCGATCTGGAAGGTTCGCCGGCTTTGACATTCGCCCCGCTCGCCGCGCAAAGCGGCGCCAGGCCGGGCTCGCTGCATGCAATGATGGAAAGGCGCTACGAGGCCTACAAGACCCATGTGGTCAAACCGTTCTTTCGCGAACACATTACACGGCTCGACCGCCAGATTGTGCTAGTCGACGCCATGCAGGCGCTCAATGCGGGTTCTGCGGCACTCGCCGACCTGCAGCGCGCACTGACAGACATCATGGCCTGTTTTCGCGCCGGTCGCGGAAACCTGCTGACCGGCTTGTTTTCCCGCCGCATCGACCGCATCCTGATCGCCGCAACCAAGGCCGATCATCTGCATCACGAAAGCCATGACCGATTGCAGGCGATCGTGCGCAAACTGGTGGAGCGCGCGATCGCGAATGCCAATTTCTCCGGCGCTGAGGTCGAAGTGCTGGCGATGGCGGCCTTGAGATCGACGCGCGAAGGCGCAGTCAAACAGGACGGCGATGAACTGCCGGTCATTATCGGCACTCCGCTTGAAGGCGAAACCATCGGCGGTGAAACATTCGACGGTAAAACAAAAACCGCGATCTTTCCCGGCGACCTGCCGGAAAAAGGATTGCAGCAAGAGACCGATGGGGCCACACCCGCTGACGTGCGTTTCGTCCGGTTTCGTCCGCCTGAACTGGAAATTACGGCGGAGGGGCTGACACTTTCCCTGCCCCACATTCGTCTCGATCGTGCTTTGCAGTTCCTGCTGGGGGATAGACTCGCATGAACGGATCCAGAAAGCCGGCCGCCTTCAAACTCGACGATTCCGGCGAAAACGCGAAATCCAAATCAACCGTAACCGCTTCCGGATCGCGTGCTCCCCGGGCGGTAAGCGGGGGCGCGAATGTCGAGTTGTCGCTTCCTTCCGAGGATCCGTTCGAAAGCGAGATTGCCGAGCTCGACTTGCCGGCCGTATCATCCCCAAGGCCAAAACGCTTCAGGTTCGGCGTGATCTTCGCCAGCGCGGCCGGGTTGTTCATCTCTCTCGCACTCGGACTATGGGCGGAATCACTGATTACCGATTTCTTTGCCCGCTCAGAATGGCTTGGCTGGCTGGCGTCCGCTTTGGCCGGTATTGCAGCGCTGGCGCTGGCGGGCGTCCTGATCCGGGAAGTACTGGCTCTGCGCCGGCTGCGCTCGGTCGAAAATCTGCAGCGGCGAGCCGCGGAAGTATCCACTTCCGGGGACATCGGCGCCGCCCGCAAGTTCATCTCCGACCTCGAGGCGTTTGCAAGCACAAATCCGGCGACAGCCCATGGCCGTGAAGCACTGTCAAAACTTGAAGGCGAGATCATCGATGCGGCCGATCTAGTCGCCATCGCCGAGCGCGAACTTTTCTCCCACCTCGACCTGCAGGCCCGGGAAATGGTGTTGCAGGCGGCCCGGCGCGTCTCGGTGGTCACAGCCGTCAGCCCGCGCGCCCTTGTCGACGTCGGATATGTTCTGTTTGAATCCGGCAGGCTTGTACGCCGCCTGTCCGTTCACTACGGCGGGCGCCCGGGTTTGCTAGGTTTTCTGAAGCTCACCCGCGATGTGGCCGCCCATTTGGCCGTGACGGGATCGATCGCTGTTGGAGACAGCCTTGTTCAGCAGATCGTCGGACACGGGATCGCCGCCAAACTCTCCGCCCGTCTGGGCGAAGGCGTCGTCAACGGCCTTATGACGGCCCGAATCGGTATTGCAGCAATGGAAACCGCGCGTCCGTTACCTTTCAAGGCGATAAAGCGGCCCGGAATAGGTGAATTTTTTACCGCACTTGCTGGTTCCGTCGCTGGCAGAAAGCCTGCCGGCTGATCATTCTTGTCTTGAGTCCGCAAATATCGCATTCTCTGGCCTACTGGAGGAGCGGATAGACGAAGCATTAACCAATCTTGGTCATGTTTCGCTAACCAGTCGGAAAAGCCTGTATTATGCCATTTTGGTCGTCGGGGAATTTCATGCATCAACGTGTCCAGTCAGTTGTACTTGCCGCTGCATTTGTGTCCGCAGCCGCCCTGCCCGCGACCGCACTGGCATTGGACAGGGACAGCAAGTTTTTCAAGCAGGTCGAGGGTAGCTGGTCGGGACCGGGAGAAATAGTCGCCGGCAAATACAAAGGCACCAAGTTTACTTGCAACTTCACCGGCGCGACGCCGGACGGCGAGGTCGGTATGTCGCTGGACGGATCCTGCCGCGTCGGCATGTTCACGCAGCGCATGTCGGCCAGCGTGGTCCGCGAGGGTCGCGCCTACCGCGGCAAGTTTCTCGACGGCGCGGCTGGAGAGGGCCTCGATATCATATCGGGAAATGTCGATGGCACGCGCGTCGTATTTGCGATCAATCGCAATCAGCTGAATGGCGCGATGCTGGCGCGGCTGCCGTCCGACGATACCATGAACGTTACTGTTTCGGTGCGTGTGAACCGCGAACTCGTGCCGGTTATCGGCATGCATCTGAAGCGCGTCGACGACAAGACTACCGGCAGCGTCGCCCGCAAATAGCCGGTATCGTATTCACATTAAGAAAAGGCCGCAACTGATTGCGGCCTTTTTGATTTTACATATTCTCCATGCGCATTAGTCGAGTTCTTCCGGCAAGGCCAGGTTCAGGATTATCGCCAAGGCTGCCGAAGGAAGCAGTCCCGATGTCAACAGAATCTGCGCTGTCCTGCCCAAATGTTGCAAGGCTTCGGGAACCTGCTGCAGACCTAGACCAACCGACAGAGAAACGGCGAAGATCACCATGTTCCGCCGGTTCCATTTGACATCCGACAGCATGTTGATTCCTGCCGCCGCTACCATGCCGAACATCACGATGACACCGCCGCCGAGCACGGTGATCGGAACCGTGTTGATGATTGCGCCGATCTTCGGGATCAGCCCGCAGACAATCAGGAAAATGCCGCCGACGGTAACGACGTGACGGCTCATGACGCCTGTCATGGCTACCAGGCCGACATTCTGGCTGAATGATGTATTGGGCAGGCCGCCGAAAATGCCGGCGACCGCGGTGCCCAGGCCGTCGGCAAAGGTTGCTCCCTGGATTTCGGTGTCGGTTGCTTCGCGTCCTGCCCCTCCCTTGGTGATGTCGGACGTGTCGCCGACTGTCTCGATCGCCGACACGATGGCCATAAGGCACATGCCGATGATGATCGCCCAGTTGATTTCGAAGCCGAATTTGAAGGGCGACGGAAGGGCGAACCACGAGGCATTTCCGACATTGCCGAAATTGACCGACCCCATGAACAGCGCAACGAAGTAGCCGGCGACAATACCGATTAGCACGGCGGCAATCGAGGTGAAGCCCCGCGTGAAGAACTTCACCGAAAGCGTCACGACCACGACAACCAGCGCCTGTGTCCAGTTGGCCAGACCGCCCCAGTCGGGTTTGGATTTGTTGAAATCGCCGGCCCCGCCCGCCGCATATTCGATACCGACCTTGATCAGCGCCAAGCCGATCATCAGCACGATTAACCCGGTCACCAAGGGCGGAAGCGCAAAGCGTATGCGCCCGATGAAGAAACCGAGGCAGAAGTGAAAGATGCCACCCAGGAACACGCCGGTCATCAGACCTGCAAGTCCTGCGGTTCCGAGGCCAACCACTGCTGGAATCATAACCGGAAGAAACGCAAACGAAGTGCCCTGAACGATCGGCAATCTCGCACCGACCGGTCCCACGCCAATGGTCTGGAACAGCGTTGCAATGCCGGCAAAAAGCATCGACATCTGGATCATGTAGATCAGCGTCGGAATGTCGGCATTTGGCGCGCCAAAACCAAATCCCGCCGCGCCGGCGACGATTATCGCCGGGGTGACGTTGGATACGAACATTGCGAGCACATGCTGGATACCGAGCGGCACAGCTTGAGCCAGAGGTGGCATATAATTCGGATCTGTGAGCTGAGTTTTGAGATCAATTGTTGCATCGGTCATGTTTGTCCCTCCATAATCCGACCGCGCAGAAGCATAGCCGACGAATCAAACCGGACTCCCGCAAATCGAGGATTGCCGATCTCAACCTGCGTTTCTATCGACAATGCATTGAAAGTGCCCCCACATTCTCATGAAAATCGCAACCTGGAACATCAACGGAATCAAAGCCCGCATCGATAACTTGCTGACCTGGCTTGAAGACGCCAGACCGGACATTGTCTGCCTGCAGGAGATAAAATCGGAGGACGCGGCCTTTCCGCGCGAGCCTATCGAGGCGCTTGGATATCAGGTGGAAACCCACGGTCAGAAGGGTTTCAACGGCGTCGCCCTGCTATCGAAACTGCCATTCGACGAGGTCAATCGCGGACTGCCGGGTAACGACGACGACTCGCAAGCGCGATTTATTGAAGGTGCTTTTTCGACCGGTTCCGGCGTCCTGCGCGTCGTTTCGCTTTATCTCCCAAACGGCAATCCGGTCGACAGCGACAAGTTTCCCTACAAGCTTTCCTGGATGGAACGCCTCGAAAGATGGACTTTGGACCGGTTGGAGCTGGAAGAGCCGCTCGTGCTTGCCGGCGACTACAACGTCATTCCCCAACCGGCCGATGCCCGCAATCCGCAAAACTGGATCGGCGATGCGCTGTTCATGCCGGAAAGCCGGCAGGCGTTTCGCAAACTCGAAAACCTGGGCTTGCAGGATGCAATCCGTGCAGTCACCGATGCCGATCTGACCTATACATTCTGGGACTATCAGGCCGGCGCGTGGCCAAAGAACAACGGCATAAGGATAGACCACCTGTTGCTGTCACCGGAGGCGGCAAACCGGTTGAGGAGCGCGCACATAGATAAGCATGTTCGCGGTTGGGAAAAACCCTCGGATCATGTCCCGGCGGTCATCCATCTCGACTTTGCTGCGTGACGGAACGGCCATCGCCTCAGCTTCAGAAGGCGGAATATCAAAATCGGTGACCTGCACGTGTTTCTATGCTAAATTGCAAGCATGAAAACGCTCGCTTGCCTGATTAGCGCCGGCGGCCTTTTGGTTGCTGGCATGGCTGCCGCGGATGAGAACAAGTGCCGCTGCGTCGCCAATGGCACCTCCTATGGGCAGGGCGAGGTCGCTTGCCTCGGCCCCGACTCGTCGCGATTTATGGCGCGCTGCGAAATGAACTTGAACAACACGAGCTGGACCAAGATTTCGGATGTCTGCGACGTGCTGAGTGAACTCGGCCTGCCAGATGAAACCATTACGGTTGCAGGCATTCAGTCCGAGACGGAAGCCCTTATGTCCGGTCCAGCGCTTTCGCCCCCGCCCCTTCTGTTCGGTCATATGCCAGCAAAGCCTTGAATGCCGACAGGTTGAGATCGGGCTCCTTGCCATCGGCCAGCCGGTAGATCTGTTCGAAATACCACCCAAGCGCCCCCCAGGCGTTGAGATCGCGCAGGAAGCTTATCGGCGAGTTCGGTCCAAACAGCCCATTGCCTATCTTCAGGTCTGCGTCGCGGCAAATCAAACGGTCCACGCGGTCGCGCAATAACCGGTGCGCGGCATCCGGATCGACCAGAAACGGCCGGCCGAGGCCGATAACGTCGACATTGTCTGCTTTGACTGCCTCCTCCATTGCGGTGCGGCTTCTGAAACCGCCTGTGACCATGATCGGGATGCTAACGCTTTCCTTCAGTTTCGGAACGAATCCGAGGAAATAGGCCTCGCGACGCTTGATTCCGCGATAGGTCGCGTCTTGTAGCGGATCCTTGCGGTCGAAGTCGATCATGCGCGGCTGCTCGTAGTTGCCGCCGGAAATCTCGATCAGGTCGACTCCTTCTTCCTCGAGCCACCTAGCAACGGTTGAACTGTCGTCGATGGAAAATCCGCCGCGCTGGAAATCGGCCGAATTAAGTTTCACCGATACCACGAAATCCCTTGCCGTCGCCTTGCGCATGGCGCGCACGCTTTCAAGCAGGAACCGCGCCCGGTTTTCGAGCGAACCGCCCCAATTGTCGTCCCGCGGATTCGATAATGGCGACAGGAACTGCGAGGCGAGATAGCCGTGTGCGGCGTGCATCTGTACGCCTGTAAACCCGGTCTGGCGCGCGATTTTGGCGGCATAGGCAAATCGCGCGACGATGTCCTCGATCTCG
>JBFIBB010000155.1:0-8415 GCA_041582695.1 Rhizobiaceae bacterium | reverse complement strand
GGCGGTGGCCGAGATCCCGCCGCTGACGCTCGTGCTATTTCGCGTTTCGATTGCCGCCGTCGCACTGCATGTCTATCTCGCGGCGCGGCGAATTTCCTTTCGCCCGGCGATCGGGCTCGCCGGCGCATTTTTCATTCTGGCGGCGTTGAACAACGTCATCCCATTTTCGCTGATCTTTGCCGGTCAGACCGAACTCGGAGCAGGTCTGGCTGCGGTGCTGAACGCAACGACCCCGTTCTGGACCGTACTGGCGGCAAACGTGCTCACCAGCGACGAACGAATCACCTGGAACAAGCTCTGCGGCATAGGAGCGGGCATTGCAGGTACCGCGGTAATGATCGGCCCGGGTTTGATTGGCGATCTTGGTGGTCCGGCCTGGGCCAAAATGGCAATCGTTGGCGCCGCATTCTCCTATGCCTTCGCCGCCATCTACGCTAAGCGGTTCAGGCATGTCCCTCCAGCGGTTACGGCAACCGGACAATTGACAGCCTCTTCCGTGATCATGCTGCCGATTGTCTTGCTGGTTGATGGCGCCGGCACGTTGTTTTCGGCAAGCCCGCCGGTCTGGGCCGCCGTCGCGGCGCTGGCGCTTGTTTCTACCGCACTGGCTTACATCGTCTATTTCACGCTGATCGCGAGCGCCGGCGCAACCAACGCTTCGCTCGTAACCCTGATCGTGCCCGTGAGCGCCATTCTGCTCGGCGCGATTTTCCTCTCCGAACGGCTCGAACCTTATGAAATCGCCGGCATGGCCCTGATCGGTATCGGTCTTGTCGTTATCGACGGGCGGATATTGTCCCGCCGAACCTCCGCCGGGAACGGTTTGTAGCGCCAGCCCCTCGACGCGATGCGCCCCGCTTGGCATTCTGGCGCAAATTCAGCGGAGGGCGTGGCATTGTCGGAACCGAGTTTCTCAATCGGCATCGAAGAGGAATACCTGCTGGTGGACCGGCAGACACTGGACCTAGTCGCGGCGCCCGAAGAATTGATGGCCGAATGCGCCAGCAAGGCGGGAGGCCAGGTCAGCCCGGAATTCCTGCAATGCCAGATAGAGGTCGGCACCGCGGTTTGCCAAACGATTGGCGAGGCAAGGAACGAGCTTACGCGCCTGCGCTCAATGGTCAGTGAAACGGCTGCGAAGTTCGGCCTGGCACCGATTGCCGCTTCCACCCACCCATTCGCGCAGTGGCAGAAACAGGTCTTTACGGACAAGCAGCGCTACCGGCAGTTGGAGCGCGATCTCGCGGGCGTCGCCCGGCGCATGCTGATCTGCGGCATGCATGTCCATGTCGGTCTCGACGACGACGATCTGCGCATGGATTTCTTGCGTCAGTTTCCTTATTTCCTGCCGCATCTTCTAGCGCTGTCCACCTCGTCGCCATTCTGGGAAGGTCTCGACACCGGGCTCTGTTCCTACCGGTTGAGTGTCTTCGACAATCTTCCGCGTACCGGCCTGCCGCCGCAATTCGGCAGCTGGCGCGAATACCAGAACGCGCTGAAGGTGCTGGTCGATAACGGGATAATCGAGGACACCACAAAGATCTGGTGGGATATCCGCCCTTCCGCGCGTTTTCCCACACTGGAATCGCGCATCTGCGACGTGATGCCCAATCTCGAGGACGCACTGACGATCGCCGCGATAACGCAGTGTCTGATGCGGATGCTGTATCGCCTGAAATGCAAGAACCAGCGCTGGCGCGTCTACGACAATTTTCTGATCAGCGAAAACCGATGGCGGGCACAGCGCTACGGCACCACGCAGGGACTGATCGACTTCGGCAGGCAGAAGGTCGTGCCGTTTGGCGAGCTTATCGAGGAACTGATCGACCTGCTGGCCGGGGACGCGGAAGCGTTGGGCTGCAGCCGCGAGCTTGAGAACGCTCGAAAAATCGTCAAGCGGGGAACCAGCGCCGAGCGCCAGCGCGAGGTCTACAACAAGGCGATTTCCGCTGGCCAAAGCGAAGAATCGGCATTGAAAGACGTGGTCGCGATGCTCGTCGGGCAGTTCGTGAACTCGTCGGTTTGAATCCCCGCCGCGGCCGCCGGATCGATCTGAAACCGCGGCCACTATGCGATTTTTCGCCTCCGGCGGTGCCAATTATGGTTAATTTTCCCGGTTAATATTTCACACCGTTAAACGAAATTACCGGCGCTGGATAGTTGCGTGATTTCAGTTCGATATCATGGTCTTGTACAAGAGTTAACCACAGTGATTGCTGCACTGCATCATGGATTTTTCTTGCGTCTGGAACAATCGTCACTAGATTCTTGGACTAGTCTTCAAAGGAGGCTTGAGCCATGGGTCTTTCCCGATCGTTCAACGCGTTGGTAATGCTTGCGGCTTTCGCTTTTGTAGCGGCGGTTGTCATGGGTTACTTGCCGTAGGGTAATTGCCGCAGGTGACGACGCGGGTTAAATAAACTCACATCTCAGGCTTGAAATATGAAAAGGGCCGGATTTCACTATCCGGCTCTTTTTGCGTTTCGCTACACCGCTGCGACCGAGTCATGTTCGCCCGATCCGCTTCAGGCAGCAACCGGTTCCTGCTTCTGCTCGACGTTTCTTGCCCGAATGCCGATCATGTGACACAGCGCGACCGCCAGTTCGGCCCGGTTCATCGTATAGAGATGGAAGTCCTCCACACCGCGGTCGATCAGGTCATGCACCTGTTCCGAAGCGATCGCCGCTGCAACCAGCTCATGGGTGTGGGGATCGTTTTCCAGTCCCTCGAACCGGTCCGCCAGCCACCGCGGTATACTGGCGCCGCACCGGGCGGAAAAAGACGCAACCTGCCGGAAATTGTGGATCGGCAGGATACCGGGCACGACGGGAACGAAAATACCGGCCCGGCGTACGCGCTCGACATAGCGTTCATAGGTATCATTGTCGAAAAAATACTGGGTGATCGCCCGCGCCGCGCCCGAATCGACCTTTCGCTTGAGCATTTCGATATCGGTCGCGAAATCCGGGCTTTCCGGATGCTTCTCTGGATAGGCGGCAACGGAAATGTCAAAATCGGAAATCCTGCGCAGCCCTTCGACCAGGGCGGCTGCATTGGCATAACCATCCGGATTGGGCCGGTATCGCGCACCCACTCCTTCAGCCGGATCTCCGCGCAGCGCAATAAACCGCCTTATGCCGAAACCTGCAAATTCCCGCGCAACCGAATCAACCTGGGACTTGCTGGCCGACACGCAGGTCAGATGAGCAGTGGCTGCGAGACACGTCTCGTTGGCGAGCCTGCGCAGCATTCCGCCCGAACGATCGTGGGTGGACCCGCCCGCGCCGTAGGTAACCGACACGAACTGCGGACCCAGGCCTTCGAGCCGCTGCACCGTCTGCCAGAGCTTCACCTCCGCTTCGTCGCTGCGGGCGGGAAAGAACTCGAACGAAACACGCAGACGCCGGGTGCCGGCCGCCTCATTTGCGGGTTGTGCATTCATCAGACCGTCACTCCCCCCGTCGCCGGGTCTGTGGCGATCAGCATGCGCGGATCGCGGGCCATCCAGATTTTCACCACGAGATCATTTTCCCCGCCATCGGGATCCCCGATCTCGGCGGTTTCGACCATTTCAAGCCCCGCATCCGACAGCCATTCGTTCATCTGGTTGTCGGAGAATCCGAGCCTCACATGCGCATGCTCACTACGAAGGAATTCATGGTTGTGGGGCGCGAAGTCGACGATCACGAGCCGTCCGCCCGGACGCAGCACTCGCGCGGCCTCGCGAATCGCAAGCGCCGGTTCATCGAGAAAATGCAGTACCTGGTGAATGGTGACTAGATCGGCCGTGTCGCGATCGACTGGCGGCCCGTAGACATCGCCGTGGCGCACCTGCGCGTTCGTGATTCCGGCCTGATCCAGATTGGAACGCGCCACGGCCAGCATTTCCCGTGACAGGTCGATACCGACGGCGCGGCGGTAATGGGCGCTGAATATCTCCAGCAAACGCCCAGTCCCCGTGCCCAGGTCGAGCATGAACTGGATCGGGCGGTCGCCTGCCATTTCAAGCAGCTTGCCTTCCACATTGCGATCGGGCGCATGGAGGTTCCGAATCTCGTCCCAGCTTGCCGCGTTGGCCCTGAAATACTCGGCTGCCCGATCGCGCCGGCGCTGTTTTACGGCCGCCAGACGCTCGAGATCGCGTTCGATCTGCGGATCGCCGGTATCCACGCGGCCAACAAGGCCGATGACGAACTGCCGCGCGCCCTCCATGTCCGACAGGCGGAAATAGGCCCACGACCCTTCCTGATAGCGTTCGATCAGCGCTGCCTCCAACAGCAGTTTGAGATGGCGGGACACACGCGGCTGCGACTGGTTCATGATTTCGGTCAGGTCGGAAACCGTCAGATCGCCATGCGAAAGCAGCAGCAAAATGCGCAACCGGCTGGATTCCGCCGCGGCCTTCATAGTATCGACCATGAGGCTGAGATCAATTTTGCTGCGCGACAACATGGCGTCTCCAGAAAGATATAAAGATATCTTTATATCATTAGCGAAGTTAACGCAAGGTGCATGTGCGCCGCGCCCGCAACCAAACGCCGCACCGGCAGAGGATGCCCCATGTTCGAACAGCGAGAAGGCGAGACATTGCTGGAATTCGACCCGGCGGCATTGCCGGGCGATGCGCATGTCGTGTTCATCGGCACAATCCATTCGCCCTGGAAATCCAGGGCCGAGTGTCCGAAAAACCTCCGCCAGGCGCGCGAGCGCAACCGGCCGGCAACCGTCTCAGTCGCGTCACCCTACCGCCCCGGACTCGCCGGTCTGGAACCTGGCGGCACCGTCATCCTGCTGAGCTGGCTTGGCCACGCTCCACGCAACCTGATTGTCCAGAAACCGCGGCATGCCGAACATCCGCGCGGGACATTCTCGCTCCGATCGCCCGCCCGCCCCAATCCGGTCGGCCTGCACGTGGTCAAGCTGCTGTCGATCGACGCCAAGGCGGGCATGCTGACCATCGACGCCATCGACGTTCTCGACGGCACGGCGCTCATCGATATCAAACCCTGGTTTGCGACCACCGACGTGGCGACCGATTAGCCGTGATCCATCGTCCTCGAACGTCGAAGCAAAGGGCAATCGCCAAGGCTCTGACGGCCTTGCTGCCGATGGCCCCGTTCGCCGATATGGAAAAAATCCGCACCGACGCGTCGGGCGTCACCTATCGCACGCTGCCGCCAGCAATCGCCGTGTGGCTGGCGGCTGTTGCCCATGTACGTCATGAACACACCGAATACGATGCCCTGTTGGCGGAAGGTTACGACCGCGAGGCTGCGCGCCATTTCGTCATCGACGACATCAACGTGGTGCTGACGCGCTGGCGTTCAACAAGGCTGCTGACCGGGGATGACGAGTGACTTTGCCTCGCTCCGAATAAGCCGTCAGCGGCGGTAGATCCACTGCTCGCCGACGCGACCTGAAACCGCTTCTCCCGGTTTTATGGCGCCCGGCACTTCCACCCAGCCGACGACGCCGCGCAGCCATCTGGCCGCTTTTGCGAAAGCGAGCGCACCGGCCTGTTCATCGTTCATACCCGCCCGTTCGGCCACCAATGCGCCGGCAAAGCGGCAGGGCGCGTTGTTGCCGCCGACACGAATGCTGACGCCGCCTTCAAACATCAAGAGGGTACCGGCCGGCAGCATCGACAGCCTGGAAATGCCCTCGATCGCCAGGTTCGCGCCGATCCATTGCGGCCGGATTTCCGCGATCCCCATATTCCTGGCGACAATCGCCAGTTCGTCGGGCGAAACGATGGATATCTGGCGATTGTTGTGCATCACCGTGCCGCGGCTGTACCAGGGCTCCCTTACGCCGGAGGGGCGCTGATATCCGCGATGGCAGTCACCGGCGATGCCCTCGAAATCGACCGCGAGCCGATCACCGGCCGCGGTTTCGAAACTTTCTCCACCCGCGATGTAGACTCCGGCTACTCGTCCGGCCAATTTTTGGGCCGGAACGATTTCGGATTCATCGCCAATGTTTTGAAACGGCAGGTTCATCTAATTTCCCCGGTTTGATTCCGCGCAATACAGACACATTCCTACTGCGCCCGCCAGCCAACATTATTCAAACGATGTTCAGCATTGCTGATCGCTCTACATCATCCGCACGATCGCGCCGCCTATCGAATAGCCGGCGCCGTAGGCGCAAATCAGGCCGAAATCCCCCGCATCCATGTCCTTGTGATACTCGGCCAGCGCAACGATGGCGCCAGCGGCAGCCGTGTTGCCAAGTTTCTCGAGAACCGTTGGCGCCCGATCCGGATCGACATTGTCGCCAAGCGACATTTTCAGGATCATGGCGTTCATGCGCGAATTTGCCTGATGCAGCCAGAAGCGCCGCACATCGTCCGTGCGCAGGCCGTTGTCGCCCAGAAAATCGATGATGAACGCGCATCCGGCATGGGTGACTTCCTTGAACACCTTGTTGCCGACCTGCTTGATCAGGTTTCCTTCAACCTCGACGACCGAAACGTCCTTCTGCCCGGCGCGCAGCAGGAAACCGAAATTGGTGCGGATGTTGTTGGAGAATTTGGTCCAGTTTCGCGTATCGATGATCTCGAATTTTCCCGGCCGCGTCTCGCCCTCCTCGAGTGCCTCTATGACCAACGCAACCGAAGCGTCGCCGAAGATGAAATGCGTTTGCCGGTCGCGAAAATTCAAATGACTGGTGATGAGTTCGGGCGTCACCACAAGCACCTTTTTCTGAGCGCCGGTGCGCACCAGATTGACCGCCACGTGAATTGCGCCGATGGCCGACGAACAACCGAGATTCATGTCGAAACCGGCGCCGGAGGTGCCAAGCTCCTTCTGCATTTCGATGGCGATCGCCGGATAAGGCCGCTGCAGATGCGCCGCCGAACAGATGATCATGTCGATCTCGGCCGGTTCGACCGCGGCGTCGGCGAGTGCCTTGCGGGCCGATTTCGCGCCGAACTCGGCCATTACCGACAGGTCGTCATCGGCGCGCGGCGGAATAACGGGAGTCATCCGCTCGGGATCGAGGATGCCTTCCCGCTCGTAGACGTGCCGCTTCTTGATCCCCGATGCCTGCTCGATGAATTCCGCGCTCGAAGTCTCCAGCAGCTTCTCGCCCCGCTTCCGGCGCGTGACATTCTCGCGCTCGACCCAGGTGTTGAAGCTTTCAACCAGTTCTTCGTTGGAAATGGACGCTTCCGGAATTTCGATGCCGATACCGCTGATACACACACGCTTCATTTTGCCGATACCGCTCCCCGGGCGCGAGCCGCAACCCGCATTGGCTCATTCGCCCCCGCAATCCAGCCCGGGTAAACCCTATTGTTCAATTCGTCAAACCACACATTGCGACCGCGCGCGATTAACGCCGGCAATATCGGTACTGGGGCATGTTTTTGCCAGGAGCACATCCTGGCGGCAGTTTTCGGCGACGTGTTCCACCTTTCGTTGCAGGAAACTGTTTCATAGCCTGCCGAAATCGGCTAGCCTTCACGTTGCGGGCGGGCTCCAGTCGATAACCTCCGGGAGGTCTTGATGGCTCGGCGCGCACGACATTTCACAGCCACCGCAATTTCAGCGTTCCTTCTCGCACAGCCGGCTCTTGCCGCCGACTTCACCTGCAACGGTCTCGTGCCGAACGGCCAGAAAATGATCTGCGCCGGCTTCGAACCGAACTGGGCCGTCGAACTGATTTGTCAGGGCAGCACGATGGGATCGAATTTCATCGACGCGTTCTCGGGCGAGATCACGGAAACCGAAGGCATGGTCGTGTTCCAGTCGGAAAACCCCTGGAGTTTCGAAACCGGGCATCCGGTGACCGGCTCTATCGCCTATACGCCGGGCGGATGCACGGACGAAGGAGACAACGTGCACGATTTCACCTTCACGCCGACCGGCGCGCCGGGACTTTCGGGACCGTTCTTCCCCTTTTGCTGCCGGCTGGAGAACGCCGATTGATCAAGCGCAATGCGGTGGCGTTATCTTCCCGGCATCCCTATATCGAAGAAAAAAGGGGCCGAGAATGAAACCCGTAATCACACTGATCGCCGTCGCAGACGGAGCACGCGCGCGCTTCTACCACAACGCCGGGCCCGGCAAGGGCGTCGTCCACGCCGCCGGGCTGGATATGGACACCGAAGTTCCGCCCGGCCGCGAACTGATGGCTGACCGGCCCGGCCGGGCGTTCGAATCGGCCACGTCCGGCCGCAGCGCCTATGAGCCGAAATCGGACCCCCGCGAGTTGATCGAGACCGAATTCGCCAGGACCGTTGTCACGCGGATCGGCGAAGAGCTGGCGGCGGGACGCGCCGACGAGATCGTGATCTGCGCCGCGCCGGCGATGCTGGGACGCATGCGCAAGGCGATGCCGGCCAACCTGGCGAAGCAGTTGCGCGCAACCCTGGCCAAGGACTTGACGAAGATCGCGCCAAAGGACCT
>JBFIBB010000154.1:0-8528 GCA_041582695.1 Rhizobiaceae bacterium | reverse complement strand
GGGTGACCATGTCACTGCCATTGCCGAACAGGTTCATTACCTTGTTACCGGATCCCTGCCGGCTGACGAGCGTCCCAAGGGTGATGTCACAAGCTACATGTCGCCGGAAACCGGCGCCAAACGGGTCTGAATGCATGACAAGCGCGATTACCCCGATCATCCTGGTGGTCGAAGACGAAAAGCCGCAGCTTGAAATGCTGTCCTACAACCTCGCCAAGGAAGGGTTTGCGGTCACCGGAATCGGGGATGGCGAAGAGGCGCTGATTGTCGCCGACGAACTTCGCCCCGACCTTGTCATCCTCGACTGGATGCTGCCCAACGTCTCGGGCATCGAAATCTGCCGCCGGCTCAGGGCGCGCGAAGCGACCGCCAATACGCCGATCATCATGCTTACCGCCCGCGGCGACGAAAGCGACCGGGTGCGCGGCCTCAATACCGGCGCCGACGACTATGTCGTCAAACCCTATGCCATCAGCGAACTGGTCGCCCGCGTCCGCGCGGCTTTGCGCCGCGCCCGCCCGGCCAGTGTCGGGCAGACCATATCCTATCGCGATATCACCCTCGATTCGGAGCGCCACCGGGTCGTGCGCGGCGGCAAGGCGCTGCATCTCGGTCCGACCGAGTACCGGCTTTTATGCACGATGATCGAAAAGCCCGGGCGGGTCTGGAGTCGCGAGCAGCTACTCGATCTTGTCTGGGGTCGCGACAAGGAAGTCGACATCAGAACGGTCGATGTACATATCGGGCGCCTCAGGAAAGCGCTCAAGCTGCCGGGCAGGCGCGATCTGATCAGGACCGTTCGTGGCGCCGGCTATTCTCTCGACAGCGAAGCTTGAAAATCGGCTATTGCGGCCGTACCGCCTGATCGTCCGGATTGGCGATTGTGCCCGCGCCGGCTGATTCAGCCGCCAGAACCAGGCGGCGATTGAGTAAACAACTATAGCCGAAGACGCACAGCGCAATGACAAACTCGCGTACTTCCGTCAGTTCGTGGCCATGTTCGAGCGCCGGGCCGAAATATAGGTACGCTGACTGAGAAACAATCAGCATTACCAACGCAATCAACGCCAGCCGTTGGTGGTCGTTGCGCCAGATGTCCCAGCATATCAGCAGCCCGGCAAAGAACCAGACCTGGTAAATTACGATGCTGACAGACTCGTACATCAGGCTGCAAAGCGGAATGGCGGCCAGTGCGAATGCTCTGGGTGGAATGTATATGGTTGCTCCGGCAATGGCCGGATGCGGTTTTTCCGGCCAGGTGAACGGCAACAATACGAAGGCGATGACAGCGGCCGAGTAATATGCCGCCTCAAACCGGTAGGTGTAGAAATTGTGCAGGTTCGTTTCATTTTGCAGGTTTTCGGCAAACACATCGGGTGTCGAAAAACCGAGCCAGTGCTGACCCCAGGACATTTCCTCCATTAGGATCAGGAAAGTCACCGCCCACATGCCTCCGGCAACGACGACCGGAGGCAAGCCGGCAATCCTGGGAAGCGAAATGAAAAATGACCGCCGAACGCAAATCGACAGGACGATCAACGCGCCGATGAACGCGATTTCGGTCGCAATGCTGAGCGGCCTGCCTTCTCGGACAAATGTATGAAGTGAATCCGGCCACAACGCCACAGCGACTGCCGACAGGGGAAGCACCGCTATCACCACTGGGGAAACAATTGACAGCCACGCGACTTCTCGCAGACCGTAGTCTCGCCGGGCGCTGCCCGCCGGACGCAACGCCAGAAAGAGGAGGCAGCCGGCAACCGCAAGACCTACCGATGACGAAAAGTCGTACCAGTCGGCGTTCAGCGGCCTTTTCTCCAGTAACCGGTACCCGAACAGGGCGTTCCCCGCCACAAAGGTGGCAGCCGTCAAAATCGCTGCGGCCAAGGCCAATGCGACTCTGCCGAAGAATGAGTTCCAAACGGGCGCGAACCTGCTTCCGGTTTCGATCAAATCACGTTTCAGCATCGTTTATCCGCTTTTCACCCGTCGACTGGTGCGGATTAAATCACACAAGGGTTAAGCAAGTTTCGGCGCCGAATCTGGATGCTGGAACCCGCGCCTGATGCGAAACCCGATTGTCAGCTCGGATATCCCGCCCCCCTGCTTCCGGGCGCGGGTGGCGTCTCGGGCGGTCCGGCAAAGCATTGGGCGTTCTGCATCCACCTCACCGCCGCATCGCCATCGGCGACAATGTCGGTATCGGCGACATTGCGCGTCTGCGTCACGGTTTGGGCAAAACCGGCCGCGCTTCCTCTGATCGTCCCGCTCGGGGAACCTTCCTCCCCGAATGTCCATACGGCGCCAGAGGGCGCGGTAAGGTGCACATGCGGCATCGGCTGCGGCGCGGTCAGGCCGTGCACTTTGAAGGACCATTCATAGGTATTGATGCCCAGCACCACGATATTCCTGATCCGGTCGTGTTCGACACGCGTCTCGCCGAAAAGGTCGAAGACCTCCTGCCCGTGCGCCCAGGTCTCCATCTGCCGTGCGGTTGCCGAGGATCGCACCGACATTTCAGGCCCTGCCCATTTGACCCGGTGCTTCGGATCGAGATCCTTCCATCGATCCGCCATGTCGCAATAGAAATCGCGCCAGATTTGCAGCAGGTCGAAACCCCTTTCGGGAATCTTCGCGTTCTCGAATTCGCGCAGCGTCCCCGACGCCAGATTGCTGCTCAGTTCCGAGAACAGCGCCATGAACCCGTCGGGGTCCGTCAACGACTGATCTGCCGCCTTGTTCCAGAAATGCAGATGTACGAGCACGTCATTGAGCGTCCAGCGCTTGAACTGGGTTTCGCGATCGAAATCGGCCGCTTCGGCTCTCTGAACAAGCGAATGAAGAACTTCAGATTCGTCTCGAAAATCAATGGCTTGTTGCAGCATCCCGACTCTGCTCGTTAACATCCGTTGCAATTTCGATCTCGATGATCGGATCACCAGCGCCGATCTGGCTTCCAATTTGCGCATGCACTGCGGCAATCCTGCCTGACGTCGGAGCCGATATCTGGTGCTGCATTTTCATGGCCTCCAAAACCGCGATCCGGTCCCCGGCAGCGACCTTCTCGCCCACAGTCACGAAAATCTCCGCCATTCGCCCGTGCATCGGCGCCACCACCCTGCCGCCAGAACCGGTCGCGTCCTCGTTCCCGGTTCCGGCTTCCAGGATCACGAACTCTAATTGCTTGCTCGTCGTTGCAACTAAAACCCTATCATCTTCAATCAGATAACAGATATCGAACGTTTCAGGTCCGATGCGCAAACGCGCGGAACCGTCACTGATCTTGTCGGTGATAACGGCAATCTCCTCCCCACCGGTGGCGACAATGTAGTTGTCCCCGTTCGCGCGGATTGAAAGCTCGAACTGGTTCGCGCCTGTTCTGAAACTGAAATGCGAAGCGACTGGCCGACCGCTCGACCAGTTCAGGAGCGAGTGCGATACGCGGCCCGCCCTGGCCAACGCCTTGTTGCGCTGCCACAAAAACCGCAAGACCGCCGCCATTGCGGATTCCGTACCCGTTGCGGCCGGCATGCCAGCACCCCCGCCAAACTCCTTTGCGATGAAGGCGGTCGTCGCTTCGCCATCGGCGAAACACTTCCGCCGTAGTGCCGCGATCAGGAAATCGCGGTTCGTCGCCAGACCGAACAATGCGGTGCGCCCGAGCGCGCCGATTAGCCTCTGCCGCGCTTCGTCGCGGTTTTTCCCCCAGGCGATGATCTTTGCCAGCATCGGATCGTAGAAGGGTGAGACCATCTGGCCGGTCGCGATGCCGCCGTCCACGCGAACTCCATCGCCATCAGGCGGAAGCCAGAGTTCGATCTGGCCGGTCGCCGGTAGAAATCCCTGCGCCGGATTTTCTGCATAGAGCCGCGCCTCGATCGCATGTCCGGCAAAGCGCACGTCGTTCTGCGAAAACGGCAATTTCGCGCCGTTTGCGACCGCCAATTGCAGGGAAACAAGGTCAAGTCCGGTGATCATCTCGGTTACCGGGTGCTCGACCTGCAACCGCGTGTTCATTTCCAGGAAATAGAAATCGCCACCCCTGTCGAGCAGAAACTCCACCGTGCCGGCTCCGACATAGCCGATCGATCGGGCAGCCTCCACCGCAGCCGCGCCCATCTTGTCTCGCAAATCCGCATCGACTGCCGGCGACGGCGCTTCTTCGATGACCTTCTGGTGTCGGCGCTGAACCGAACAGTCGCGCTCGCCCAGATGAACCACATTGCCGTGGCTGTCGGCAAAAATCTGAAACTCCACGTGCCGGGGTTCAACAATTGCTTTTTCAAGGATCAGCTCCCCCGACCCGAAAGCGTTTTCGGCCTCCGAGCGCGCCTGTTTCAGCGTTTCTGGCATATCTGCGGCGTCGTTGACCAGACGCATGCCTCGTCCGCCACCGCCTGCCGCAGCCTTGACCATCACAGGGTAGCCGATGCGTTCGGCCGCGGCAGTGAAAGCCCCGTCCGACTGATCCTCTCCTTCATAGCCGGGAACGCAGGGCACACCGGCGGAGATCATGCGTCGCTTGGCCTGCGCCTTGTTTCCCATCAGCTCAATCGCTTCGGCTGGCGGGCCGACGAAAAGGATGCCAGCCTCGGCGCATGCCGTCGCGAAATCCGCGTTCTCGGAGAGAAAACCGTAACCCGGATGAATGGCGGCAGCCCGCGTCGTGCGTGCCGCCTCGATGATGCGTTCGATGTAGAGATAACTTTCCGCCGCTGCGGCCGGTCCGATCTGCACCGCCTCGTCGGCGAGCCGCACATGCGGAGCATTTGCATCGGCCTCGGAGTAGACGGCGATCGTACGGACACCTTCCGCGCGCGCGGTGCGGATGATCCGGCAGGCGATTTCGCCGCGATTTGCGACGAGAAGGCTGTCGATCCCGCCGCTCACCGCTTCGCCCATTCCGGTTTGCGCTTTTCCATGAACGAGGCGACACCCTCGCGTCCCTCATCGGAGTGAATCCGGTCGGCGAACGCTCTCGCCGCCATGTCGATCTGTTCAGCCCGAGACAATCCTTGCAGACCGATGATTAGCCGTTTCGTGTCGGCCACCGCGCCGGGCGCACAGCGCATTACCTGTCCGGATATCGCCGAAATCGCGGTTTCCAACTCTTCCGCACCCTCCACCAGCTCGTCCGCAAGTCCGAAGGCAAGCGCGCCTTCGCCATCGAACGAGGCTCCCGTCAGCATCAGTCTCCGCGCCGTCTTCATGCCGAGCCGTTGCAGCAAAAATGGCGCGATCTGCGCCGGCGACAGCCCGATCATGGTTTCGGTCAGCGCGAATTTCGCCGCCCGGTCGACGATCACAACATCGCCCGCGCATACCAGACCCATGCCGCCCGCAACGGCGGCGCCTTCCACGGCCATCACGGTCACTTGTGGCAATTCGTTGATGCGACTGAACAGTTGGCCGCCTTCACGGCTCATCGCCTCGGTTGCGGCGCGCTCGCCGCCACCTTGAAACACGTCACGGAACGCCTTCAGGTCGCCTCCGGCGCAAAACACCCCGCCCCTGCCGCGGAAAGTAACTCCCCGAATGTCGCGCCGGTCGGCAATCGCTTCGCAAACTGCCGTCAGCTCGCCCACCCGCTCCGCTGTCAGCGGATTGCGCTTCTCCGGTTCGTTGAACCAGATCGTCAGCCATTCGTCGTGAAGTTCAAGATCGAGGGTGGACGTTGCCGGCAATTCGGTCATGGTTCCCGCCTCACATCCTGGCAACGCCGAAACTGTTCGGCCGAACCTGCCGTTTGCGCGCCTCCCAGCATGTTTCCAGCGCAAAACCGAGTACTTTCCGCGTATCGCGCGGATCGATCACGCCATGGTCGAGCACGCGTCCGGATGTGTAGAACGCGCTCGATTGCCGGTCGAAATGCTGGGTAATCATCTGCTCCTGCATGGCCAGTTGCTTCTCGTCTAGCGCCTCGCCCTTTCGTTTGGCCCCGGCAGCCATGACGATGCTCATGGTTCGGGCCGCCTGCGCCCCGCCCATCACGCCGGTGGTGGCGTTCGGCCAGGCAAACAGGAAATCCGGCTCGTAGGCATAGCCACACATGCCGTAGTTGCCGGCGCCATAGCTGGCGCCGATATAGAGCGTGATCTTCGGCACATGCGCGTTCGCCACTGCCTGGATCATTTTCGAACCGTGCTTGATCATGCCGGCGCGCTCATATTCGGTGCCAACCATGTAGCCGGTCGTGTTGTTGAGAAAGATCAGCGGCGAACCGGCCTGATCGCATAGCTGGATGAACTGCGCCGCCTTGGTGGCGCCGTCCGGGTCGATTGGCCCGTTATTGCCGATGATCCCGCATGACTGTCCGAAAATGTCCGTCTGCAGGCAGACCGTCGACACGCCGTAACGCGGCTTGAAATCCTCGAAGCGCGACCCGTCGCAAATTCGCGCCACTACTTCGCGCACATCGTAGGGTGCCTTGTTGTCGACAGGAACGACACCGGCAAGTTCGTCCGGCGCATGGACCGGTTCATCGAAGGACTTGCGCTTAAGCGGCGGCAGACCCCTGTTCCAGTCGATCCGCGCCATGGCCCGCCGCGCCAGTTCGATTCCATGCGCGTCGTCTTCGGCAAGGTACTCAACCAAACCGGACACCGAGGCGTGCATTTCCGCGCCGCCGAGGTCGGCATCGCTGGCGATTTCTCCTGTCGCCGCCTGCGTCAGTGCTGCGCCGGCGAGCGCCGCCATGCCGTTCTTCTTCACGCCGATCACATAGTCGCTCATGCCCGGCATGTAGGCGCCGCCCGCCGTCGAAGGTCCGTGCAGAACCACCATTGTCGGAATGCCCGCGGCGCTCAACCGGGCAAGGTTGAAAAAGATCTTGCCGCCTCGCGCCCAGCCCTCGACCGCGTATTCGACCAGGTTTGCGCCCGCGCTTTCGACCAGATGCACCAGCGGTAGTTTCTGGCGGAGCGCCATTTCCTGCAGGCTGAGGCCGACCGGCAGGCTCATGTGAGCCATTGCGCCAGCCTTTATGCCGCTGTCATCCACCCAGATCATGCAGCGCGTTCCCGAGACAAACCCGATCCCGGCGATAATCGATGCACCCGGAACGCTCGTCTCCGGTTTCTTGTCTTCGACGAGATAGTTGGCGAGCGTGTGCAGCGCCAGAAACGGCATGCCCGGATCGAGCAACCGCGCCAGCCGCTCGCGCGGCGTCAACTGGCCGCGCTCCTCGAACCGCGGCCGGCGTTTTTCCGACAGCGCTTCGGCGCGCGCTTCGATCTCGCGCTGTTGCGTAACCAGATCAAGCATGGCAGCCCGGTTCTGCGCAAATTCAGCGGATCCGGTCGAAATCCGTGACTTGAACTGGCTCATTGCGCCTCCCCGCCGGCTGTCAGCTTCGCCAATTCTTGCGGGATCGGAACCGGATGGGCAAGCAGCATCTGGGCATAGCCCTTGCCTTGCGCGTCATTCCTGAGACTGGCGATCCCGCCGCCGCCGAGCGCCTCGTGAAGCAGGATGTTCATCGAATTGCTGCCAGGCAGGTAAAACCGTTCCACTTTGCCCCTCAGGAAGGCGGAAAATCGCCGGGCAATGGCATCCTCGTCCAGCGCGGCCCAAATCCACGGCATGAATTCCGCCCGCCGCGCCATGACGCCGATATTCGCCTTGTCGCCCTTGTCGCCCGAGCGCGCCCATGCCAGGCGGATAAGCGGCACGGCCGTCATGCCGCCCGCCGCCTCCTCAATTTGCGGATTTCCATGCTGCTTGGGCCGCTCACCGGCATCCGCCACCGCTGGCGGTTCGTACAGTTCCGCTCCGTCGCCGATGTCGATGGACACGGAAATCCGGTCCCGGTCCAAAGCGAACGAGAACAACCTGATCACCGGCGACGGCTTTGCCCGTCCGCCACCCGAAAAAACCGACATGCCTGGCGCCGTTGCCAGCCCAAGCCCCGTCAATTCCTTGAGGAACAACCCAACCACCCTGGCGTCGCGGTGCTTGACCGCTGCCTTCAGCGTCACTTCCTCGTATCCCGAAGCGTCCCCGGTCCCGCCGCCGGTAATCTCGACGGATGTCTCGTCGTAGTCGGGCGCGTTCATGGCGCGCAGCACGTTTCGGGATCGCGCAATCGCCGCCTCCGCGAGCGCCTGCGCCTTTTCGCGGGCGTCGAAGCCGTTGAACGCCAGCAGTTGCCCGGCGCGGAAGCCATCGGCATAGGTTGCACTGACCTTCAGCGTTTCCGGCGGCGGATATCCGCGCGCGCCTGTCACCGTCACGCGGTCGGGTCCGGTTTCCTCGATCTTCACGACGGAAAAATCGCATGTGACGTCCGGCAGCGAATAGGCCTGCGGATCGCCGATCTCGTAGAGCATCTGCTCACCAACCGTCCCGCACGAAACCACGCCTGCAGTTCCGGGCGGCTTGGTCACGGTGAAAGTTCCATCGGCGGCGATTTCCGCGATCGGATATCCGATAGCCGCGATATCGCCGGCTTCGCGCCAGTCGGTAAAGTTTCCGCCCGTCGCCTGCGGCCCGCATTCGATGATGTGACCCGCGAGAGAACCCCCGGCGAG
>JBFIBB010000153.1:0-8548 GCA_041582695.1 Rhizobiaceae bacterium | reverse complement strand
GTGCCTGCCGTCGATATAGATGTCGCCATGCGACGGGCGGAAATTGCCCGCCACGATCTTGACCAGCGTTGATTTGCCGGCGCCATTGTCACCCATCAGGCCCAGCACTTCGCCGGCCCCGACTTCCAGCGACACATTCTCCAGCGCTCGGATTGCCCCGAAATTTTTTGAAACTTCGGATAGTTTCAACCGCGCCATGGGTTTCCTCCCCTCAGCTACCTTCGCCCGTTTTGCCGACATCGTCCTCATTGGTCAAATTTTCAGCAGTTTGCGGACATTATCCGCTAGATCATTACTTGACCAATTAATATTAGTAAATATTATCGTGTGACGTTCCCCGGAGGAAGGAACAATGAGGCTCTTGTTGACAGGCGCTGCTGGAAAGGTGGGCCAGGCGTTTCTGCCGCGCTTTCTGGAAGCTCCGCAGTTTGCGGATTGGTCTGCCGTCGCCCTCTGTCACAACAGGGGTGTCGATGAGAGCGATCGGGTGCGGGTTGTCAAAGGATCCATCAACGATCCGGCCACATTGGCGAACGCGCTGCATGGCGTGACTCATGTTGTCCACTTGGCTGCAGTAAAGGAGTCGCCCGACCTCGCTATCGATGTCGCTGTGAAGGGAATGTTCCTGATGCTGGAGGCGTTCAGGCAGATGCCGAAAGCAGAACAGTTCATCCTGATCGGCGGTGATTGCGCAGTCGGGCACATTTTCCAGGAGTATGAGGAACCCGTCACCGAAAAATCGCCCCACCGCGCATATCCCGGATGTTACGCCCTGACCAAGGTTCTCGAAGAGGTGATGCTCGAACAATACCAGATCCAGTATGACCTCAACGGTTGTGTTCTGCGCGCACCCTGGATCATGGAAAAGGATGATTTCCGGTGCGCGATGTCATTTGGACCGGACCAGTTCGGAGGACCGCCCTGGACGGATTTATTGCCCGCAACCAAAGTTCGGGAGCATCACCAGGCCGGCAGGGCGCCGATCATGCTCGACAGTCGCGGAGACCCGCTCCGGCGGAATTTCGTCCATGTCGACGATCTCATTTCAGCAGTGCTGGCTGCGCTCGACAATCCGGTCGCGAGACAACAGGTCTTCAACATCTCGATGGCCGAGCCCGTCGACTACGCCAAGACCGCTGCGCGGCTGAAAGCCAAATTCGGGATGGAAGGTGTTGAAATCAAGACGCCATTCTTCAGCAATTGGCTGGACAACGCCAAGGCACGACAACTGCTCGGCTGGAACCCGGCAGTAGATCAGTATGCGCTTATTGATAGAGCGTGGAGCTATAAGCGCGAGCAGGACGATCCACGCGTTATCTGGTATCCGGGTTAGTTAACTATCTGATATCCCGGTGTTTTTCATCAAAGGGAGGAAAGAAGATGAAAACCAAAATCGGTATCCTCGCGATCACCGCGGTCGCCGCGCTGATTAGCAGCACAAGCTTTGCGCAGGAGAAGAAAACCCTGGCCATCGTGGTCAAGGGACTCGACAACCCTTTCTTCGAACAGATCAATCTGGGCTGCCAAAAATGGATGTCTGAGAACGCCGATAGCGAATACAAGTGCCTCTATACAGGCCCGGCTTCGTCGGCAGACGAGGCGGGCGAGGTTCAGATCGTCGACGATCTGCTCACCAGCGGCGTCGCGGCTATCGCAATCTCGCCTTCCAATGCGCCTGCAATGGCCAATCGCATCCGGCAGATCGCACCCAACGTTCCGGTCATGACAATCGATGCGGATTTCCTTGAAGGCGATCGTGATCTTCGCACCACATATCTCGGGACCGACAACTACCTGATGGGCGTCAAGATGGCCGAACAGGCCGCCGCGTTGAAGTCCGGCGGCGGTACGGTCTGTCTGCAACTCGGCAATGTGGCCGCAGACAACATCAATGCCCGCGCGCAGGGATTCCGTGACACGATTTCGGGTTCCAAGGGCATCGACCGGCTGAAGGGCGAGAATGGCTGGTCCGAAATCGATGGATGCCCGGTGTTCACCAATGACCAGGCCGATCTTGCCAACCAGCAGATGTCTGATGTGTTCACCGCCAACCCCGATCTGGATGCATTCATACTCGTCGGCGGCTGGGCGCAATTCGCGCCTCAGGCTTATGCGCAGGTCACCGATCAGGTCATGGACAAGCTAAAGGCCAAAGACCTCATCATCATTGCCGGCGACACCCTGCCGCCGCAGACCAAAGCCTTCCGCGAGGGACGCAGCCACTCACAGGTAGGACAGCGCCCGTTCGAGATGGGTTACCGCGCTCCGGACGTCATGATCCAGCTGATCAAGGGGGAAAAAGTCGACGATCCGCTATATACCGGCCTCGACATCTGCAATGGCAAAAACCCCGGCTTCTGCGCCAACAACTAAGGACCGGGTATCCCGCAATTCTTGAGGCCGGACGGCAACGTCCGGCCCTTCAATTAACCGGAATCTGCCGTAAAATCAGTTTACTTTACTAATTTTACTAACTAATATTAATTGTGGTCAGGTTGCGGTAGGAGAACCTGACCGATGCCTTGGATCCAGGGAGAAAGGGAGGAATCATGAGAGTTTTGTCCACATTGTGCATCGCCGCGGTATCGGGGGTGATGGCCACATCGACCATGGCACAGGAAAAGCCGGCACTGGCTTTCGTCGTCAACGCAGCATCCGACTTCTGGAAGCTCTCGGAAGCCGGCGTCAAAGCCGCGCAGGCCGAACTGACTGGCTATGAACTTCAGTTCAGATATCCGGCGCAGGGAACGGCTGCGCTTCAAAACGCGCTCATGGACGACTTGGTGGCCGCGGGTACCGATGCCATCATGATCTCGTCCGTGGACCCGAAGACGTCAATCGATGCTTTCAACCGGATTGCCGGGCAGATACCGCTGTTCACGACGGACAGCGATGCGCCCGACAGCAATCGAATTGCCTATCTTGGTTCTTCCAATACTGCGGCTGGCGTTCAGGCCGGCGAAGTTGCCGCGAAAGCATTGCCCAATGGCGGCACATGCATGGGATTTGTCGGATTCCTTGGCGCTGACAATGCTGTCGAGCGCATTGCCGGTTTCCGTCAGGCTGTGGAAGGCAAGGGTATCGAACTTGTCGACGTGAGGGGTGATGATGTCGATTTTGCGCGCGCACGCTCCAATGTCGACGACGTACTCGCCGCCATGCCGGAAATAAACTGCATGGTCGGTTTCTACTCGTACAATCCGCCGAAAATCTACGAGGCGCTGCAGGCGGCCGGAAAACTTGGGGAAATCACGGTCATCGCGTTCGACGAAGACCCGATCACGCTCGGCGCCGTCCGCGAGGGTTCGTTTGCAGGAACCGTTGTCCAGGATCCCTACCAGTGGGGTTATCAGGGCATGCACCTAATGGCGAAGTACCTCGAAGGAGACCGCTCGGGAATTCCCGGTGACGGGCTTATTATCGTTCCGACAAAGATCATCGACAAGGACAATGTCGACGCCTTTGAAGCCGAGTTGAAGGCTCGCATTGGCGGCTAAGTGGATCTCCCGCTACTTAGTTGGGCAACCGCACGGATTTCTGGCAATCATCCGTGCGGTTCGCGGGAAAAAAGGAAATCCGTCTTCAGATGTCGGACAATTCGGCTCAGCGAATAGGCCTTTCGCTTGCAGGAATCACCAAGGTTTATCCGGGCGTCGTCGCGCTCAAAAATGTCGATCTGTCGATCCGTGGCGGGGAAGTCGTCGGCCTGATTGGCGAAAACGGCGCCGGCAAATCGACATTGATGAAGGTTCTGGGCGGAACGATTGCGCCGGATAGCGGAGCGATAGCGATTGACGGTGAGCGCTTCGATGCGCTCACTCCGGCCATGGCGACCAGTCGCGGTATAGCTTTCGTCCACCAGGAACTGAACGCTTTCACAAATCTCGATGTTGCGGGCAATGTCTTGCTGGGCCGGGAATTGAAAACCGGTCCGCTCCGGTTACTTGATCGCAAGGCCATGGCCCGCGAGGTCGAGCCGATCCTGGCGTTGCTGGGAACCAGGTTCGGTGCGAACGATCCGGTGGCCGATTTGTCACTGGCTGACCAGCAACTTCTGGAGATCGCAAGGGCGCTGTCGATGAACGCCCGGCTGGTCATTCTGGACGAACCGACATCGAGTCTCACGATCTCGGAAACGCAAACGCTGCTCGATGTGATACGCCAACTCAGAAAGAAGGGCGTCGCCATCCTTTTCATCAGCCACCGTCTTTCTGAAATAGAGGAAATTGCCGACCGGGTCGTTGTTCTTCGCGACGGGTGCAATGCCGGAGATCTGTCCAAAGATCAGATTTCCAAGCACCGGATGGTCCAATTGATGATCGGCCGCGACCTGAACCAGTTTTACGACAAACGCGATCACATGGCCAAAGCGCCGGTGCTCGAGTTCCGGAATGTCGCGACATCCGCATTTCCTGAGAGCCGGGTCGACCTGAGCGTTCGCGCTGGCGAAATTCTTGGGGTTGCCGGCCTGGTCGGGGCGGGGCGGACGGAGTTGGCGTTGGCTGCCTTCGGTATAGATGCGCGCCTTGGTGGCGAAGTCCTTGTCAACGGAAGGGCGTTGCCATCCAGTTCTGTTAGCGCTTCGATCGAAGCCGGACTTTGTCTGGTGCCGGAAAACAGGAAGGAGCAGGGGCTCTTTCTCGATTTTCCGATCTATGAGAACATCGCACTACCAAGTCTTCCGCGATTATCACGCCACGGGCTCGTCGATCACCGCGCCGAAGCAAGGCTTGCCAACGGGTCGCGGGAGCGGTTGTCGATCAAGACTTCAAGCGTGGCCCGCCCTGTCGCCGAGCTGTCGGGCGGCAATCAGCAGAAGGTGGTTTTAGCCAAATGGCTGGCGATGAATCCGAGAGTGGTAATCTTCGATGAACCCACACGCGGAATTGACGTCGGCGCAAAGTCCGAAGTGTATCGCCTGATGCAGGACCTCGCCAACGAAGGCGTAGGCATCCTGATGATTTCGAGCGACATGGAGGAGGTCATCGGTGTGTCGGACCGCGTCGCGGTCATGTGCAACGGAGAGATTGCCGGCATATTGAATGCCCATGAGCTCTCCGAAGAAGCAATACTTCGGCTTGCCGTTGGTTAGGGGGCGCAATGCAGAAGAAAGATATTGGACTCGCGGTACTGGTGCTGGTGGTGGGCGCGATCGTGGCGCTGATCAATCCACGATTCCTGTCGCCGATCAATCTGGCAAATACTGCAAATCTGATCGGGCTGTTCGGATTGTTCTCGGTTGCCGAGGCTTTCGTGATCGTGACTGCCGGCATAGAGTTGTCAGTCGGCTCGGTGATTGCGCTTCTTGGCGTTCTCTTCGTCGACCTGATCGTCGTACAGGGCGTTCCCTGGCCGCTCGCGCTTGTCATCGTGCTCATCCTTGGTGGCGTCATCGGGCTATTGCACGGCCTGTTGATCACGCGATTGCGCCTGCAACCGTTCGTCGTCACGCTTTGCGGTCTTCTGATATATCGCGGAATTGCCCGATTCTACACTGCGGACGGCACAGCCGGTTTTTCGTTTGGCGACAAGTTTCCTGTACTGGAATGGCTGGTGTCCGGGCGAACCGGGGGCGTTCCGCATTCGATCATTGCCTTCGGCATCGTCGCAGTCGTTGCCTGGGTCGTCATGCATCGCACGATACTCGGCCGGCATCTTTTTGCCGTCGGCAAGAACGAGGAAGCAGCACGTTACGCGGGAATCAACACCACTCGCGTCATCATTCTGGCCTATGTCATCTGCGCCTTTCTAACCGCCTTTTCGGCCATTTTCTTCGCCATGTACACACGTTCGATCCATCCGGCCTCGCACGGTAACTTTTACGAGCTCTACGGCATTGCAGCCGCCGTTCTGGGCGGGTTCTCGCTGCGCGGAGGCGAAGGGTCGATCGTGGGTGTCGTGCTCGGGGTCGTGCTGCTGCAAATCCTCCAGAACCTCGTCAATCTCCTCGGAATTCCATCATCGCTCAACTTCGCCGTCATGGGCAGCGTCATTCTCATCGGCGTGATCGCCGATACCCAGATTGCCAACTATCGCAGCAGGCGGCGCCAGGCGCTCGCGCTGGAAGAGCTCGCAAGCGCGGAGAGACCACTTACGGCATCTCAGTGAGTCTGGATCCGTCCATTTGAAGATGAAGTACTCCGGTACCACCGGTTCCCGGCGATCTGCGGTAGCGGTTCTTTCCGTGCGATGTGGCTCTGCTCATGCACCTTCCGGGGCAATCATCGACAGTTTGCTCAAGACCAGCGCCATCAGCCTTTCGGCAAGGGGACTCATCGTCCGGTTCTTGAACGAGATGACGTGATAGGGATTGATGATGATCGGATCGCGGGTCGCTAAAGCTACAAGCCGCTTTCCTGACCCCGAGTTGGCGAGCAGTTCGGCCACTTCGCGGGAAACCGGCGAAATCGCGTCGGTCGAGGCGATGTAGGCGATCATGACGAGAAGCGAGGTCGTGTTCATGATTTCAGCGGGAAGCGGAACGCCATCGCTGATAAATGCCTCTTCGACCGCCTTGCGCATTGGCGTGTGCGGCGCCTGGATAACCCATTCGCAGCCCTCGAGTTCCCGGAGGTCCAGCACCTTGCGTTTTGCCAGCGGATGATCTTCACGCACAAGAAAATGAACAATCTCGACGCGCCCTCTGCGCACCGAGAACAGACGGGTATCTGTGCCCGCCGGGAATCGCGAAAGCACGAAATCGTACTCGCCGTTTGTGAGGCCTTCGACGAGCACGTCGCTGGGTGCAACATCGAGATAGATATCAGAGCCTTTGGCGACTTTCTTCAATTCCTGGATCGCCGGTACGACAAAGCCGATGGCGCCGCCGGTAACGGAACCGACCCTGGCCGTCCCGGCCAGACCGGCGCCGACCGAAAAGACCTCGCGCTCGGTCGATTCCAGTGCGCGCAGTATGTCGACCGCGTTTCGGGCGAGTATCGCGCCCACCGGCGTCGCATCCATGCCTTTCGGATGCCGGTCGAACAAGCGCTTGCCGACTGTCTTTTCGATTGACGCCAACATCCGCGATGCGGCCGGTTGTGTGATCGAAAGCTGTTCGGCGGCAAGGGCAAGCTGGCCGGACTGCTGAATGGCAAGGATCAGGCGGAAGTCCTTGATCTGCAGGCGATTGATCAGACGTTCCATGATCGTCTTATCAAATATGGTATGCAGATTGTCAATTTAATTAATTGAACGGCATGCAGATGCACCTGTACGGATACCATCACGGGCCAGGTTGGTCCGATGCCTGCATTCCTTGCCGCCATGGTTGGGATGCAACCTAAAATACTCGGGAGGGATTCATGAGGAAACTGATTTCCGCATTGGCCTCGTTCGCGCTCGGCGCGGGGCTGTTGGTGTCCGGCGCTTATGCGCAGGACAAGGGAACCGTTGGCATTGCCATGCCGACAAAATCGTCCGCACGCTGGATATCGGACGGCAACTCGATGGTAGAGCAGTTCGAAAAGGCCGGCTATTCGACCGATCTGCAATACGCCGAGGACGACATTCCCAACCAGCTTGCACAGATCGAAAACATGATCACCAAGGGTGTGGATGTGCTGGTGATCGCTGCAATCGACGGTACTACGCTTTCCAACGCCCTGGAGAACGCGGCCGCCGCCGACATCAAGGTCATCGCCTATGACCGCCTGATCCGCGACAGCGGCAATGTCGACTATTACGCGACGTTCGACAATTTCAAGGTCGGCGTTCAACAGGCGACATCGCTTGTCAACGGGCTGAAGGAGCGTTTCGGCGACGGTCCTTACAACGTCGAATTGTTCGGCGGTTCGCCGGACGACAACAATGCCTACTTCTTCTACAATGGTGCAATGAGCGTGCTTCAGCCGCTGATCGACGAAGGCAAAATCAACATCGTTTCCGGCCAGATGGGAATGGACACTGTTGGTACCTTGCGCTGGGATGGCGCGGTCGCCCAGGCGCGCATGGACAATCTGCTCTCTGCTCACTACACGGACAAGCAGGTGCATGGCGTGCTTTCACCGTATGACGGCCTATCCATCGGCATCCTGTCCTCGCTGAAGGGTGTCGGCTACGGTTCGGGCGATCTGAAAATGCCGATCGTAACCGGTCAGGACGCTGAAGTTCCCTCGGTGAAATCCATCCTTGCCGGCGAGCAGTTTTCAACGGTCTTCAAGGATACCCGGGAGCTTGCCCGGGTGACTGTCGGCATGGTTGATGCTTTGCTTCAGGGCGGCGAGCCGGAGATCAACGACACCAAGACCTATGAAAATGGCGTCAAGGTGGTTCCGTCATATCTCCTGGAACCGGTTTCGGTCGATGCCTCCAACTGGGAGGAAATCCTGATCGGATCGGGCTATTACACAAAGGACCAGATCCAGTAAGACTTCTGGCTTCGCATACCGTCCGCGCCGTCAAGGCGCGGACGCTCACCGCACACAGTGAGTGAATGTCGCGAGGGTCCGCATGTCCGCATTGCTCGAAATGCACTCGATCACGAAAACCTTTCCGGGCGTCAAGGCGCTCGATCGGGTGGACCTGAAGGTCGAGGAGGGCGAAATTC
>JBFIBB010000152.1:0-8576 GCA_041582695.1 Rhizobiaceae bacterium | reverse complement strand
GAAGCCAGACGGACAGCGCCAAATCGGTCATTGCGGGATGGGGATGGATCAACGCATATGCAAGCCGCACCTCGCTGATGCCGCCCGCTGCCAGCGAGACGAATGATGGCGGTCCGGCAAGCGCTTTTGGCTGGTTTTCCGTTCCGATCACGTGACAGTTGATACACCAGGTCTCGGCGGCCAGCCTGCCAAGGGAAATATCGCGTAGATTGTCCTGAGCGGCAGCGCTGCCCGCAGCCGCCAGGACAATCGCCAGCGCTATCGCCGCCGCTTTTCGTGACGCACTCAAGACTGACGTACCTTGATCTTCTTGCCGGACGGCGACCGGCCTGTGCTCTTTGCGATCTTCAGGCTCAATAAGCCGTTTTTGTACTCCGCGTCGATTTTCTCGCCATCGGCATCTGGCGGAAGCCTGAATGTGCGTTGGAACGAACCGTACTCACGCTCCGAAAAGAAAAAGGTCCGGCCCTGTTCCTCGCGTTCGAAGTGTTTTTCTCCGCGAACCGTGACACGGTTGTCGTGGATCGACACATCGACATCTTCCGGCTTCACACCGGGCAATTCGACGTTGATTTCGTAATAATCCGCCATGGCCGAGGCGTCCGATCTCGGCGCGATCCAGTCGGCGACCTTTTGCCCGATGTTGCGAAGCGGTTCGTAGAGGCTGGGCCACCAGCCGGCGGTATGCAGTTGCTCAACCATCATCGTCTCCGTCTTGCATTACCTGTCAGCCAAACATCGGCATTCTGCGCCCCGATGGCATTGATTTTGGTCAAGCGAACGGCGCCGTCGTTCCCGTAATCGGCCTGCCGGGTTTCCCGGCACAACGGCAACCGGCGCTGCGATCCGCAGCAGTCTTCGATTTGCATTCCCGAGAATAGTCGCAAGCATCGGCATCCGGTGTTGACCCCCCAATCTCTCAAAAATATTTCAGATACTTCTCTGCCGTGGCGGGATAAACTGGTCAGCTTTCAGACGGCGGGCGACAACTGGCGCTTTGCGGCTATTGCGGAGGACAGAATGAAGGACACCGACAAGCTTTTTGCCGGATCGATTCCGGACATTTACGACGCCTATCTGGTTCCGCTGATCTTTCAAAAATTTGCCGACGACATGGCGGGCCGCGTGGCGTCGGAAAATCCGCGCCGCGTGCTCGAAACGGCCGCGGGCAGCGGCGTCGTCACCCGTGCGCTTGCGCCGCTTCTGGCGCCCGATGCCGCCTACTCGGTCACCGATCTAAACCAGCCGATGCTGGATCGCGCGGCAAAGATGCAGGGCGTCGACGGGCGCATCGAATGGCGCCAGGCCGATGCGATGAGCCTGCCGTTCGGAGATGCTGAATTCGATGCGATTTGCTGCCAGTTCGGCGTGATGTTCTTCCCGGACCGGGTAGCCGCATATCGCGAGGCGCGCCGGGCTTTGAGACCGGGCGGAAAGTTCGTCTTCAATTCATGGGACCGGATCGAGAACAATCACTTCGCCCATATCGTGACCGGCACGGCGGGAGAGGTATTTCCGGACGATCCGCCGCTGTTCCTGGCGAGGACGCCGCATGGTTATTCTGATGTCGCCAGAATACGCGCCGATGTCGAGGCTGCCGGATTCTCCCGGGTAACTATCGAAACGATCGAGGAAGTGAGCGCCGCGCCGTCGCCACGCCATCCGGCCATTGCCTATTGCCAGGGGACGCCGCTTCGCAACGAAATCGAGGTGCGCGACGCAGGCCTTCTCGATCATGTCACCGATCGGGCCGCCGAAGCGATCGAGGCCCTCTTCGGTTCTGGCGGTGTTGCGGCCAAAATCAAGGGACATGTGGTCGTCGCCTCCGCTTGACGAGGCACAACGTCCGGGCATGGCCGGACGGCATGCCCACTTGCCACGAATCACCGTAACCGCTAACCGCAGGACATGGGGAAAAGCCTGTTTCCGCCGGGCGGCGGCGAGGAAGAGATTGAAGCGGTCGACCTGAAGTCGGCGCTGGAAGAGCGCTATCTGGCATACGCGCTCTCCACCATCATGCACCGTGCGCTGCCCGACGTGCGCGACGGGCTGAAGCCAGTGCACCGGCGGATACTCCACGCCATGCGCATTCTCAGGCTCGGTCCCGCAGACGCCTACAAGAAATGCGCCCGCATCGTAGGCGACGTCATCGGCAAGTTTCATCCCCACGGCGACCAGGCGGTCTATGACGCGCTGGTGCGCCTGGCGCAGGATTTTTCCATGCGCTACCCGCTGATCGACGGGCAGGGCAACTTCGGCAACATCGACGGCGACAACGCGGCGGCCTACCGCTACACCGAAGCGCGCATGACAGAGGTCGCAGTCGAGCTGCTCGAGGGTATCACTGAAGACGCGGTCGACTTCCGTCCCACCTACAACGAGGAGGATGAGGAACCCGTCGTTTTGCCGGGCGCGTTTCCGAACCTGCTTGCCAACGGGTCTTCCGGCATCGCCGTCGGCATGGCGACCTCGATTCCGCCGCACAATGCGGCCGAGCTGTGTGATGCGGCGTTGCACCTGATCAAATTCCCGAACGCCACGATCGACAAGCTCGTCGACATGGTTCCGGGTCCGGATTTTCCCACCGGCGGCACCATCGTTGACGACCGGGCTTCCATTCTGGAGGCCTATTCGACAGGCCGCGGCGGTTTCCGGGTGCGCGCCCGCTGGAAACAGGAGGATCAGGGCAGGGGAACCTGGGTGATCGCGGTTACCGAAATTCCCTACCAGGTGCAAAAATCGCGCCTGATCGAGAAGATCGCCGAATTGCTGATCGCCAAGAAGCTGCCGCTGCTTGAGGATGTCCGCGACGAGAGTGCGGAAGATGTTCGCATCGTTCTGGTGCCGAAAAGCCGTTCGGTCGATCCCGGCGTGCTGATGGAATCGTTGTTCAAGCTGACCGATCTGGAAAGCCGCATACCGCTCAACATGAACGTGTTGTCGCGCGGCAAGGTGCCCAACGTGCTGTCGCTGCGCGATGTGCTGCGCGAGTGGCTCGAACACCGAAAAGATGTGCTCATCAGGCGTTCCCGCCATCGCCTTGGCGTCATCGAGCACCGGCTCGAAGTCCTTGGCGGCTATCTCGTCGCTTACCTGAACATCGACGAGGTGATCAGGATCATCCGCGAGGAGGACGAGCCCAAACAGGAAATGATGAGGCGGTTCGACCTGACGGACGTGCAGGCCGAAGCGATCCTCAACATGCGGCTGCGGGCCTTGCGCAAGCTCGAGGAAATCGAGATCCGCAAGGAGTTCGATGGGCTGACGGCAGAAAAGAAGGGGATCGAAGCGCTGCTGGCATCGGAAGAAGCGCAGTGGAAGACGGTCGCCTGGGAAATCGGCGAGGTCAAAAAGAAGTTCGGCAAGGACACCGATCTGGGCAAGCGGCGCACCGACTTCAGCGAGGCGCCGGAACATGATGTCGAGACTATCCAGCAGGCCATGATCGAAAAGGAGCCGATCACGGTCGTCGTCTCCGAAAAAGGCTGGCTGCGCGCCATGAAGGGGCATCTGCCGGATTTTTCCGCGCTGGCCTTCAAGGAGGGCGACAAGCTCAAGCAGGCCTTCCATGCATTGACCACGGACAAGATCCTGCTGTTTACCACCGGCGGCAAGTTCTACACCATCGGAGCCGACCGGCTGCCGGGCGGACGCGGGCATGGCGAGCCGGTGCGGATCATCGTCGACATGGAAAACGATGCCGACATCGTGACCGCATTCGTGCACGATCCCGAGCGCCGCCTGTTGCTCGCATCTCACGGCGGCAACGGCTTTGTCGTCGCCGAAGGCGAGGTCGTCGCCAACACCCGCAAGGGAAAGCAGGTGATGAATCTCAAGGCGCCGGACGAGGCCAGGCATTGCGTTGCCGTGACCGGCGATCACGTCGCCATTGTCGGCGACAACCGCAAGATGCTGATTTTCCCGCTGGCGGATATCCCCGAAATGGCTCGCGGCAAGGGCGTGCGCCTGCAGAAATACAAGGATGGCGGCGTCAAGGACCTGAAAACTTTCGCGCTGGCCGAAGGATTGTCATGGCAGGATTCGGCCGACCGCACCTTCACCAAGGGAGCAGACGAACTCGCCGAATGGATTGGCGCCCGCGCCGCCGCCGGGCGTCTGGTGCCCAAGGGCTTTCCCCGTACCGGCAGGTTCGGCTGAACGGCAGGGTCTCCGCAATGTCAGGGAGCGGGGACCTTTTCCGTGTTGGATCAATTCATTCCGGTCCGTATTTTAGTGAACATACGATAACGAACTTCAGCGCTTTGGGCGATCTCGGGCAAGCGCTCAATCGCGAGTTGACCGCAAAGCGCCTTGATGGCGAAGGGAACCGGATGTTCGATTGTCAGCGCCCAAGAGTACACACCCGGATCGGGAAACAATGTCATGGATGATGCTTCGCCGATGTGGTCGAAGATCATAGGGTGAACCATAAGCTTCTCCGCGCATGGCCTTCGTCCAACAGGGCGAATGACGATTCGGGTTGCGAGCCTGAAAGGCTGCCCGACTTGCGAATGGAGTGTCCGCACCGCCGTAAATTGAGAGGCTCGCTACGCGGCGGACCTAGTGAGACCGGTTGAAATCTGGCCATTCGCTTCGCTGTTTCTGCAATCAAATTTGGCGAGGACGTTGTTCGCGGAACCCATCAAAGGTGCAGTTGCAAGGCATTCGAGGGTTAGGCCACGAAACGGCGCATTCTCGGGATGGCTTGTGTATTGTGGGCGAAAGCCTTATGTCTGGGTCATCGCATTTTTGGCCGCTTCGGCAATTTCGGCACCTTTTTGTTCTTTTTTGGCGCCCGTCGATTTCCAGAATTTCGAACCTATGAGACCCGGCGCACCCGCGCTGTAGACCGGTATTGTTTGGAGGTTGATTGATGTTTGCGGGAACTGTGAAGGCCTACGACGGACGCAAGGGAGTGGGCATGATAACGCCCGATGATGGCGGCAAGGATCTGATTGTCGATATCAAGGCACTGGATCGCGCCGGACTCGGAGACCTGATCGTCGGACAGACTCTCGAATTTGAAGTCGAGACCGATCATTTCGGTCGAGCTTTTGCAGTCAGCCTCAGGCTGGCCTGAAATATCCGGGATAAGATGTGCAAAACTTGCCGCTTTCTGCCGCAGAAGAAAAGGAGACAAGGTGCAGGTTATCGTTCGTGACAATAACGTCGACCAGGCGCTGCGGGTTTTGAAGAAGAAGCTGCAGCGCGAAGGTGTGTTCCGGGAAATGAAGGCGCGGAGAGCTTACGAAAAGCCATCCGAGAAACGCGCCCGCGAGAAAAGCGAAGCGATTAGACGCAACCGCAAGGCCGCCCGCAAACTTGCCCAGCGCGAGGGTCTGCTGCCGGGACCGAAGCGTAAACCGAGACCCGGTGCCCGTTGACCAGATCGGATGCCACCTCGGACAAGACGGCAAATTCAAGCCGGTGATAAGTCATTTTTCCCCCGACCTTGTTTCGAACACCTTTTGAACCTATATCCGGACCATCGATCTTGCGTGTCGAACTTTGTTTCCGGCGATTTGCGCCCGCGCGATATTCCTCTCTCAAAATCGATTTTAAAAGATTGCTCTGCGCAGTTGCAGGCAAATCATACTCTGTGACCGATTGAAAGGAATTCGTCATGACCACTGGAACAGTAAAGTTCTTCAATGCGACCAAAGGCTTCGGCTTCATCTCGCCCGAGGACGGCGACAAGGACGTATTCGTCCATATCTCCGCCGTCGAACGTGCCGGCCTCAGCTCTATCGTTGAGGGTCAGAAGCTCAGCTTTGAGGTCGTACGCGACCCCAAATCAGGAAAAAGCGCGGCTGAAAATCTGCAGACTGCGTAAATACCGTCTCTGTCGGGTGACCACGGATGTACTGGCACCCGTCATCGAGATGGAGCAGAGGTCGGGCTTGCGCCCGGCCTTTTTTGCTTTTTACCAGAGCGGAAGGCATGAGTTATGATCGGTATAACCGCACAACGTAAACACGTCCGATCCGCCAAGTCGAGGGCGGAAGAAAAGGCGGAAATCACCGACTGCAATGCGCGAGTCATCATAGAAGCAGAAACCAGGCTCCGTGAGGTCAAAAGCGCGAGGCTCCGCAAGGCGCGGTTGGAAAATGAGACCCAGAAATCCGCAACATTTCCACTTGGCGCGGAAAGAAAGACCAAAGAGATCGGTCGACCGCGAAAGCGCCCTCCTTCAAACACGCGACAATCGGATGGGGATGCTTCTACATGAGATACGTTGTTCAACTTATTGCGAACCCCACTTTGTCGCTGCTATTACTCATGATTCTGGGAATATCCGGAGCGGTGATCTATATTTTCCTTACAAGTATTACTTACTGAGATCGCTCAGAAGTGTAGTGTCTTGTCGACGTATCTGGAACACTGGGGATGACCGGCGCCAACTATTGCAACGACGGGGAGCGGCTTGTTGTTTGGTACCAGTTCGCGCGACATCGAATTCGTGTAACCGTGAAGCACCCTGCGAAGGGTAGAATTTTCTCTCCACTGTATTAAAATCCTGGAAGATCCCGGAACCGACTTCCAAGTTTGAACGCTTGTGGCGCGCCGCTGAAGCCTTTGTGATGTGGCGCGTTTGCCTCCTGCAATGATCGGGGGTTCATTCCAGATCGATTTTGGCGGTCTTGTTGCCCTGCCGATCAGACGGGGTGGGCGTGTAACGCCTCCAAGGGCGCGACACGGAATACCTGTACCTCGTGGTCGACACCCCTCAGATGTGCCGTCTTCGCCTCGACGGCACATGATTTCAGCAACTCGTCGACGCCGGATGATGAGAAGATGTCCTCACTGAGATAAATCTCGTTTGCGTCAGCGAGATGCTGTATCCGCGCTGCGACATTCACCGTCTGGCCAAAATAGTCGAGACGGTCGTTAAGCGTGACCGCAATCACCGCGCCTTTGTGCAGACCTATCTTGAGGATGAGTTCCCGGTTCGCCGCGCCGTGGCCGACCGCGCTGATTTCGTCTCGCATGTCGAGCGCGGCGCGCACGGCCTGGGCTGGCTCGCAAAACGCGGCCATGACCGCATCTCCGATGGTCTTGATGATCGCCCCGTCATTGCGCATGGCCACTTCCTGCAGGCGTTCGAAATGCTGCTGCACGAGCGAGAATGCATTGAGGTCGCCTATCTGGTCGTAGAGGACCGTGGAGCCCTTCAGATCGGTGAACAGAAGCGTGATATCCTTGATGCCGAGACCGTGGTCGGTCGTTTCCAGGCGGAAGATGTCGCGGAACGTCTGCGTGTTCAGAAGCTTCTTGCCAGACAAAAAATTGGCGAAGTGAATTGGCGGCGGTCCGGTGACGTCGGGAGGCAGTTGCAGGATCGACAACGCCATTCGCTTGTCACCCTTGTGGGTTATTTCGAGCGTCAACCTGCCCGGGGCGACCAAATTGTCGGTTCTGTCGAAGGAGTTGTCGTCGCAAACGATCTCGATTTTCTGGTTCTCGGGCGGACGGTCCCCATCGATCGGGAAAAGGAAGTGGACGTCGCTATCCGGGCTTGTGCCCAGCAGTGCCCCGGCTTCGGTGTCGAAAACAAGCGTCGTTTTTTCTCCGGGTTCCAGAAAGGCGAGCGCTTTTGTGAGCGTCTTTTTCAATTCCGTGAACGATTGCCCATCGGGCATGAGACCCTCGGATGTCGATCGGTAGCAGAAGTAATAATCCTCCACCGGGAGTTCACGAGGATTGTGGAAGCTGATCTTGCGGATTTCGGGACTGACGGTAAATCCGACCGCGATCTGATCGTCGAGCGCGGCATCGAAATCGACGTGGCAAACGCTGCAGTAACAATGGCTGTCGATATTGCGCAACGCCCGGAAGCTGTCGATCACACAAGAGCAGAGAGGGCAGATCAGGAACCAGTCCATCTCGAATAGGTGCAGCGCTGACGCGTGCAAATAGAGGTTGGTTGATTCCTCCTCCGACATGCCGTGCTCTGCCGCGAAGGTGCAAGGATTGATGCGGAACAGATCTTGGTCGTTTGCAGAGCGAATGTGGTTTTCGAACTTGGCGATAACGCGCGGTGTCCAGGAACGTCTCGATTCCAATGCCGCCAAACGTTCGTCGAGAAGTTTTTCATTGATCTCTGTTGCCATACCTGTCTCCGTCCCGGCGAACGCGCCATCCAGATTGTGGAACGCTGCACGCGCCGAGTTGAAATTGGTCTTGCCGGCGAATTCTCGTATTCTAATCTTTTTATACGAGAACTGCACGTCCTTGGACAAATCCCGATCAGGACAGTCTGTTTTTGGTTTCAGCGATTTAATTCGGGAAATCGGTTGCGGCCGGCCTCGACGCCGGCCGTACAGGCCTGAAGAAATTTTGGCGAACCCGCAGGATCGGCCGTAATCGCGGTTTTCCGGATTGCCTTAGCCGATCAGACCGATCGCGTGATCCCGCCGTCGATGCGGATGTTCTGCCCGGTGATGTAGCTCGACCGCTCCGAGGCGAGAAACGCGATCAGCTCTGAAATTTCGCTTACATCGGCATAGCGCCCCATCGGGATGCGGGTGCGCCGGTCTTCGCTTTCCGGCAGGCTGTTCACAAACCCCGGCAGCACG
>JBFIBB010000151.1:0-8581 GCA_041582695.1 Rhizobiaceae bacterium | reverse complement strand
TGCTCGACTGGATCAAATCGGCGTCGAACCTGTTCCGCGGCGCACTGCTGGGCACCATTCTCAGGCAGGACAACTACCAGTTTTCGCAGCTAGGCTGTTTTATCGAGCGCGCCGAAAACACCGCCCGCCTGCTCGACGTCAAATATTACGTGCTGCTGCCGCGCAACGAGGTCGTCGGCGGAATGGTCGATACCCACCAGTGGTCGATGATACTGCGCGCCGTTTCAGCGGAGCGGTCCTATCGCCACATGTATCACGACCAGTTCCGCTCGATCAAAGTCGCCGAGTACCTTATACTGAAGGCGGCCATGCCCAGATCGCTGCGCCACGCCTATGACTGGATTCACCGGGTGTTCGGCGAGATGGAGGAGTTTTACGGCGACCACGAGGAATGCCACGACCTTGCCGCCGAAACGCTGGAAATCCTGAGTTCAACCACAATCGAACAGATCATGGACATGGGACTGCACGAGTTTCTCGAAGACTTCATCGGCAAGAACAACAACCTCTCGCGCAAGGTGGCGGAAAACTACAACTTCTGACGAAAGCGTTCTGGGACATGCTCATCAATGTACATCACGAAACGCGCTACACATACGATCAGGTGATCGCGCACACCGTTCAGCGCCTCGCGCTCACGCCCCAGAATCTGCCCTGCCAGAACGTCATTGACTGGTCCATCGACGCGCCCGGCATCGAGGCCGCGCCCAGCTATTCAGATGCGTTCGGCAACACGATCCGTCTGTGCACCCAGGTAAACACCGTGGGTGAAATGCTGATTGTCGCGCGCGGAATGGTGGAGACGATCGATTGCGATGGCGTTGTCGGACAAATGCCGGGCGATCCGCCTGCCCGATTGTTTCTGCGCCAAACCCGGTTTACCGACCCGGACAACACAATGAGATCCATGGCAACCGGAATTGCCTCCGGAGAAGCGGGCGAACTGGACATCATGCACCGTCTGATGGCGGAACTGCATGGACGGTTGAGGTTCGACGTGAATTCGACACATGCGCTGACGCATGGTCGCGAAGCGTTTGCGGCCGGACACGGAGTCTGCCAGGATTTTTCCCACATTCTAATCGGAATGGCCCGCCATCTGGATATACCCGCCCGCTATGTCACGGGATATCTGCTCCTCAACGACGAGATTCGTGCCGAAGCCCAGCACGCATGGGCAGAGGTCTGGGTCAGCAACCTGGGATGGGTGGGCTTTGATCCGGCCAACAATGTCTGCCCGACCGACCGCTACATCCGCTTGTGTAACGGGCTTGACGCAATGTCCGCCGCCCCGATCAGGGGCTTGCGAATCGGCGCGGCCAACGAAAGCATGTCGGTACTTGTTGATGTTCAGCAAGCCAATCAGTGAGCAGGCTTGTTGCGCATCAATTCGCTGCGATAAATACCTGATTTCAATGCATATTCTCTGAAACGATATATGCCCGGACTGGGTGGCGCGCCACCTGACGGGGGTTCGATGGCGGAAACTCAATTGACGGTATGTTTCGCTCTGCCGTGCCGTCGGTAGAATCGCCTGATCATCTGGCCATGGGTCGCAATGCACGAAACGAGCACGCCGAAAAACAGCCAGACAGTCATGGCGCTGATCTGCGTAAAATTCGGGAGCAGGGAATACTCGATCGGCGCACCAGCAGCGCCATTCGAGACAATCCAGACCTTCTCGTCATTCATGCCGTAAACAAGCGCGACAAGCGCCAGATGAAAGCAGACGAACCGGGTGCGGCGCATGTGTCTCTTTTGCGCCAGCACCAGACAAACGGCGCCGATCATGTAGAAAGCGTTAGCTACCAAGGCGCCCTGCACCAAGGTCGGCGTTGCGTATAGCACGCCAAATTCCCGCCAGAACGGCGCCAGGTTCAAGAACACCAACCATGCCAAAGGTTCCGAGGGAAAGAATGCGACAACGATACGGCTGGCGAAAAAGGCCGCGATCGTCAGAAATACCACTGCGGGCATGTATTCCATGATGGCCACATAACGCCGCATGTCCCGGTATCCTGTTTCGAATGTTCGAACGCGGCCCGCCTGGGGCTTATCTGACCCCCGACAGGGGGCATGAACTGAGCGTCACGCATTCCCCACAATGCAGTGCGAATCTTCGTGACAGGTTAACCATTCGGTTTCCGGCTGGCAACACGCAAACCCGGACGCGCCTGGCTTATTCCCAAGCAAAATAGCCGCTTGCAACGCACTTCGCACCGGCATAAATCGGAAGTGTTCGTTCACTTCCCGGGACTGATACTTGACCTATTGTGTTGGCCTGAAACTTGATCGCGGCATCGTGTTCGCCTCCGATACGCGAACCAATGCCGGCGTCGACAACATCGCCACCTTCACCAAGATGCATGTCTGGGAATTTCCTGGCGACAGGGTGATCGTGCTTCTTGCCGCCGGCAACCTGGCGGTTACACAGGCTGTGGTCAGCCTGTTGAACGAGCAATTGCAGTCCGACGACGCTACCCAGCCGTCGCTGAAGAACGTTTCCACGATGTTCCAGGCGGCCAGGGTTGTCGGCTCCGCGCTCCGAAACGTACATCGCATCGATGGCGAGCAACTCGGCGCCAACGCGGAAAGTTTTTCGGCGTCCTTTATTCTCGGCGGCCAGATCGCAGGAGACCAGCCGCGCCTGTTTCAGGTCTACAACGAGGGCAATTTCATTGAGGCCGGAAAGGACACCGCCTATTTCCAGATCGGTGAGCATAAATACGGCAAGCCGATACTCGATCGGGTAACGAAACCAGATATGCGCATGGGACAGGCCGCCAAGCTGATTCTCCTGTCCTTCGATTCCACGTTGCGTTCAAACCTTTCGGTTGGGTTGCCGATCGATCTCCTCCTCTATCGCACCGACACGCTGAAGGTGGGCGAAAAGCGGCGCATCGGCCATGACGACGAGTATTTCCGCAGGCTCTCTGCCGCCTGGTCGGAGGCGTTGCGCGACGCCTTCACCCGGATCGAGGAATTCGCCGATTCGGACGATTGACGCGCCGGTTGCGGCGATGCCAGGTACGGCAACCTGCCAGCAACCGAAATCGGTCTCCGTCCGGGCGACGGCCAATTTCCTGTAAGTCACGTCGCAATTGTGATCATTGGCCGCAACGGTGCGTATAAAATGTGCACCAGCGGTCCGATTGCAGCGAAGTGCATTGCAAGGCCCGCCCGGAGCCCCCAAAAATGAAAATACGCGCTTTGACCGTATCCGCTGCGATACTGTTTGCTTCCATTGCAACAGCCCACGCCGACAGCGTCACAGGTGTCATCCTCGCTTTCGACAGGAAAGCCCAAATCATCGTGCTGGACGACAGGACCGTTTGGTCTCTGGAGACCCACAAGGGCGAACTTCCCGCCGACCTGAAGGCCGGCGACAAGATCGAGATCGCTTCCGAAGGCGCCGGTGAAAACGGTGTCGGCAGCGTGACCGGCATCAAACTCGTCAACTGAATGGTACCGGCGCTCAGGTTTGCGAAAGCTACCTGAGCGCCCCCACCAACGCCTCGACCAGCGCCTGCGGCTTGTAGCCGGCGCTTGTAGGAGTCAGGCCGAGACGCACCACTACCAATCCGGCTGACGGAATGATCGTCGTCGTCTGCCCGTCATGGCCGAGCATCCAGTAGGCGTCTTCCGGCAGATCGAACCCCTCGTCGGGCGGCGTGCCCTCCGGCGCATCAGCAGAGGGTCCGTGCAGCCAGATCTGTCCGTTGCCATATTCGGGCTTGCCCCATTGCGCCATTGAAACGGGATTGGGCGCCACCATCCAGTCCACATAGCCGATCGGCAGCAGCGACCGCCCGCCCCACACCCCGCGCTGCAGCAGAAACTGGCCGAACCGCGCCCAGTCGCGGGCGTTGGCGTAAAGATAGGACGAACCGACGAAAGTCCCCCGCGCGTCGGTTTCCAATACCGCGCTGCGCATGCCTATCGGATCGAAAAGCGCCTTGACCGGGAAGTCCAGCGCCTTGGTCGGGTCGACGAATACATCCTGCCAGATGCGCGAGATCATAACGGCGGTGCCGCTGGAGTAGTTGAACGCCTCGCCAACGGCCGAAACCTGCGGCTTCGAAGAGGCAAAGGCAGCCATGTCCGGTGCGATGTAAAGCATCCGGGTCGCGTCCGAGACCCAGCCATAAGTCTCGCCGAATTCGAGGCCGGAAGACATTGACATCATGTCGGCGAGCTTGATTTCAGACCGGCTGTCGTCCGACCATCCGGCAAATAGCCCGGCCTTGTCCAGCGTCAGGATTTTCTCCCGGACCATCCGACCGACCAGCGCCGCATTGACCGTCTTGGTCATCGACCATCCGATCAGGCGGGTGTCCTTGTCGAAGCCGGCAGCATAGCGTTCGCCCGCGATCCGCCCGTCCTTGACGACGACGACCGCCCGCATGCCCGGCCCAATCAACGCCGGATCGTCGAGAATTTCCGTTACTCTCGCATCCTCTTCGACCTTGTCGCCTTCGGGCCACGGCAATTCGGCCGGAAACGGCGGCAGCGAGGTAAAGGGTCCGATGTGGTCGATGGCCTGCTCCGTGTCGCCGTCCGGAACCACCGCGCATCCGACCCCCTGTCTGTCGACTGCAAGTCCCTTGCCGAAAAGCCCGGCAATGCTCGTTTCCACTGTGCCGCCGCCCTCGTCGACATTCGCCTCGACGAACCAGAACAGCGGTATTCCCGGCGCCTGCACGTCGGTGGAGAGCACGTCGTCAAGTTCCCGGCCCGCGACGAAAACGTTGGAGCAGATGATCTTTGCCGAGTAGTTCACCGCTACTTTCAGGAACTCGGGCGGCGCCAGCCGCAGCCACAGACCGCCGCCCACGGCCAATGCCACGACAATCGAAACAGTCCAAACCAGAATGCGCTTGAGGATCCGCATGCCCCATCTCCCATCTCCGTCGCGGCAATCCGCCCAGATTCTGCCGCCTTTGCCAAGATGATTGTTCAAGTCAATCGGGCTTGGAAATAAAAACAGAAAAAATCGGCCCTGCCCGGCGTCTTGTTCACCGTTGGTTGACGATTAGTGGTTAACCAATGGATAACAATACCGAACGAGCGAAAGGAACAGGCCGTTGTCGATAGCCCGGCTCTATCCGATTTGCATCCTCATTGCCGGTCTTGCGTCTGCTGCAAGCGGCTGCACTACCGCCGCGCTCGACGAGGTGGTTCAGACCGCCGCCACTCCTCCCGCCGAGGTTTCGGGACAGGCCGAGACGATCGTCTCGCCAGCCGAACCGGCGGCCTATGCAGTGATTCCCAAGCCCCGTTTCGGTGACCGAGATCCGCATGAATGGGAAGGCCGTTCGCCACATGCCTATGCCATTCACGGAACCGACGTGTCGCGATACCAGGGCGAAGTCGACTGGCGCACGAAACGCAGCAACGGCATAGCCTTTACCTTCATCAAGGCGACCGAAGGTGGCGACCTCTTCGATGATCACTTTACCCGGCACTGGAACGGCGCCAAAAGCGCCGGCATTCCGCGCGGCGCCTACCATTTCTTCTACTTCTGCCGGCCGGCTTTCGAACAGGCGCGCTGGTTCATTCGCAAGGTTCCGCGCGATCCGTCGGCTCTTCCGCCGGTTTTGGACATGGAATGGAATCATGCTTCGCCGACTTGCAAGTTCCGGCCGGAACCCGAAGCCGTGCGCAAGGAGATGTCCGTTTTCCTGAAGCAGGTCGAACGCCACTATCGCAAGAAGCCGATCGTCTACACGACGATCGATTTCTATCGTGACAACCAGCTCTACAAGCTGAAGGGTTATCCGTTCTGGCTCAGATCCGTGGCGGGCGATCCCTACGAGAAATACGGCAACCAGCCATGGCTGTTCTGGCAATATACCGGCACGGGCGAAGTGCCTGGCGTGAAAGGCGATACCGATATCAACGTGTTCAACGGCGACAGCAAAGCCTGGCGCGAATGGCTTGCTGCAAACACGAAATAGCGGGGATGGATCGAGCATGAATCCGGTTTGCAAGGTTGCTTGCGCCGTTGCGGTCATATTGGGCGTGCTTACCGCTCCCGCGCAGGCGCAACAGTGTGGCGGCGACTTTTCCGCCTGGCTGGCCAAGGTAGCCGATGAGGCTGCTGGAATGGGTATCGGGAACAAAGGCCGCAATGCACTGCTCGGCGCGCGCCTTGATTCCACTGTGTTGCATCGCGACCGCGCACAAGGCGTATTCACCCAGACGTTTCTGGAGTTTTCCGGCCGCATGGTCTCGAGCTACCGGCTCAAGAACGGCGCTTCCAATATGCAAAAGTACAGGGCCGTATTCGACCGGGCACGCCAGGAATTCGGCGTGCCTGCGGAGGTAATCAGCGCATTCTGGGCTCTGGAGACCGATTTCGGCGCCGTACAGGGCGATTTCTCGACGCTGAGCGCACTGGCGACGCTTGCTCATGATTGCCGTCGACCCGGGTTGTTCCGGCCGCAATTGCTGGCGTTCGCCAAACTGATCGATCTGGACGTTGTGCCTGTCAACGTCACCGGCGCCTGGGCTGGTGAAATCGGGCAGTTGCAACTGCTGCCCTCAGACTATCTGGACCGCGGCATGGACGGCGATGGCGACGGTCGCGTCGATCTCAAAGGGTCGTCTGCCGACGCCATACTGACCGGCGCCCGCCTACTGCACGAGCTTGGTTGGCGCGCAGGCGAACCGTGGATCGAGGAAGTGCGGGTTCCAAGCGATCTCCCCTGGGAGGAAACCGGCCGCGAAAACATGCTGCCGGTGTCGCAATGGGCTGATTGGGGTGTTTCCTACCCGGGCGGTAGTGCGCTGCGCGGTGACGGGTTGAAGGCAAGCCTGCTGCTGCCGATGGGCCGCAATGGCCCGGCGTTCCTTGCCTACCCCAATTACAACGTCTATCTAAAATGGAACCAGTCCCTCATCTACACCTTGACGGCCGCCTATCTGGCCACACGGCTCGGCGGTGCGCCGCGCTACGACAAGCGCAATCCCGATCCGGGCCTCTCCGTGGCCCAGATGAAACAGTTACAGACAAAACTTTCCGCCATGGGGCACGATGTCGGCAAGATCGACGGGGTGCTTGGATTGGGCACCCGCACGGCGGTTCGCGCCGAGCAGAAGCGCCTCGGCATGCCGGTCGACGGATGGCCGACCCCCGAACTTCTGGCCAAACTGTAGACGGTTTCCGGTCGGCCTTTCGTCATACCTGCTGATATGCATCGAGATTGGCGTGGTTTCGGCGGCTAAAGCGTGATATCCCGCCACTCCGGTGCCGGACCGCAGGGTACAGTCGTCGCTGCCGGTCTGGCCCGAACGGAAACAGGCATGACGCGAGCGCAAGACGAAATGGCAATTCCAAACATGCTGACGCACGCGGATGCCGGTGCTGACATTCCGGCTGGCGATGCCCTTTGGAACGTCATCCGCGCCGAGGCGCTGGACCTTGCCCGCTGCGAACCGGCGATGCGTCCGCTTCTCGAAGAACAGGTCATCGATCCCTCTGACGGCAACGAAATACTGGCGCGGGTTATATGTGCCCGCCTTGCCGTGGCGCAGGTCGACCGCGGCATGCTGCTGGAACTGTTCTCCGGTGTAATGGAACATCATCCGGAAGTCCTGCGTTCAACCGAGGCGGACATTACCGCCGTCCGCGAACGGGATCCGGCCTACGCGACCTGCCTCCATGCACTGATGAATCTCAAGGGGTTTCACGCAGTCCAGACCTATCGCATTGCCCATTGCCTGTGGAACGAAGACCGGCGGGAAATCGCGCTTTGGCTTTCCAATCTCGCATCGCTCGTCTTTGGTCCCGACATTCACCCCGCGGCCCGGATTGGCAGCTCGATCATGCTCGACCATGGTTCAGGCATCGTCATCGGCGAGACTGCGGTCGTTGAAGACGATGTGTCGATTCTGCAGAACGTTACCCTCGGCGGAACCGGCAAGGAGACCGGCGATCGTCATCCGAAGGTGCGCAAGGGCGTGATGATCGGCGCTGGCGCCAAGATCCTGGGCAATATCGAAATCGGCGCATATAGCAAGGTGGCGGCCGGCAGCGTGGTGCTGAAGTCCGTGCCGCCGCACGCCACCGTGGCCGGTGTGCCGGCCGAGGTCGTCCGCCTTCATCGCCAGGATGAAATACCCGCCCGCTCCATGGATCAGAGTATCTGAACCGGCGTCTGCCGACCGTCAATTATTCCTTGGCTGGGGCGGGTTCGGCCAATTTACCCGGGTTTTCAGCTTTTGCGGCCATGTCTGACGCGTCGCTTGCGGCTACAGCTTCCCGCGTAACCTCGGCGGCTTCCGCCTTTCGCGCCCGCCGCCTGTACATGGCCATTCTTCCGGCGCGATAGCGTACGCGAAGCCACCACAGCCCCTCCCCGACATTCTCCAGTTCAGACGAATACGCTTCCGCCATGGCTTCGCGGTAGGAGGAGTAGCCCTCCGACGCCAGGTCCTCGACGCGATGGATCAGCGACATCCATGCGGGCGACAGCAGCAGCGTGACGGCGGTTACCGCGATGGCAAGCCTGTACATGTCGTAGCCAAGCGCGCCGGCGGTAAAACCTGCTGCCGCCAACACAAAGGAGAATTCACCGAT
>JBFIBB010000150.1:0-8606 GCA_041582695.1 Rhizobiaceae bacterium | reverse complement strand
GCCGTCGGCTCGTCGAGGATGATCACCTTGGAGCCGAAGGCCGCGGCGCGCGCCACCGCCACGCCCTGGCGCTGGCCGCCCGACAGCGTCTCCACCGCCTGGTTGATGTTCTGGATCGTCATCAGCCCGAGTTCGGAAAGCTTGTCGCGGGCGAATTTCTCCATCGCCGTGCGGTCGAGCTGACGCAGATACCTGCCCATGAAGCCGGGCTTCCTGATCTCGCGGCCCATGAACATGTTGTCGGCGATCGACAGCGCCGGCGACATGGCGAGCGTCTGGTACACGGTTTCGATCCCCGCGTCGCGCGCGTCGATCGGCGAGTGGAAGTGCACCTTTTTGCCCTCCAGCCAGATCTCGCCCTCGTCGGGAATGACCGCGCCGGAAACCGCCTTGATCAGCGTCGATTTTCCGGCGCCGTTGTCGCCGATCACCGCCAGGATCTCGCCCGGCATCAGTTCGAAATCGCAGTCGTCGAGAGCGGTGACCCGGCCGTAACGCTTGGTGAGGCCCTGCGCCTTGAGAATGGGTTCCGTGGTCATGCCGATACCTTTCTGATCCACTGGTCAACGGCCACAGCCGCGATGATGAGCGCGCCGATGAGCAGGTAGGTCCACTGCGCGTCCGCGCCGGCGAGCCTGAGCCCCATCTCGAATACGCCGACAATGAGCGCGCCGAGGAACATGCCGATGATCGTGCCGCGCCCGCCGAACAGCGAGATGCCGCCGATCACGACCGCGGTGATCGCCTGGATGTTGCCGAGCACGCCGGTGGAGGCGGACGGCGACACCGAGCCGAACCGGCCGATCATCACCCAGCCCGCCAGGCCGCAGAACAGGCCGGCAAGCGCGTAGACCTGGATCAGCACCCGGTCCTTCGGCACGCCGGAAAGTTCGGCCGCCTCGGGGTCGTCGCCGACCGCGTAGACATGCCGTCCCCAGGCCGTGTGCCTGAGCACATAGGCCATGACGGCGACCAGCACGATCAGCAGCACCACGCCGTAGGTGATGCGCGCGTCGAACAGGTTGAAGCCGCTGCCCCAGAGTTGCAGCGAAGGCGCCTGCGCCTCGATATCCTGGCTGCGGATCGTCTCGTTGGCCGAATAGATGTAGTTGGTGGCGAGAAATATCTGCCAGGTGCCGAGCGTCACGATGAAGGGCGGAATGCGCATCTTTGCGACAAGCCAGCCGTTTGCCGCGCCCATCAGCGTTCCCGCCGCAAGGCCGATCATGATGGCGAATTGCGGCGGCATCCCGTAGCGGAACGTGATCTGTCCCATCAGCACGGATGTCAGCACCGCCATCGCGCCGACCGACAGGTCGATGCCGGCGGTCAGGATCACGAGCGTTTGCGCGATGCCGAGAATGCCGACGATGCCGATCTGCTGGAAAATCAGGCTGAGCGTGCTGATGCGCCAGAAATTCGGATTGATCAGGCCGAAAATGATGACCGCTGCAATGAGAACGATCAGCGGCACGATGGCCGGCGTCGTGTGCAGCAGATTGTGCAGCCGGTCGAGTAAACCCTTGGGGGCGTGTTCAAACTCGGCGACCTTTTCGTCGCGCCGCGATTTGACGACATCCTCGAAACTGTCAGTGTTGCTCACGGCCAAAATCCTCCCGGTAACCCCGACGGGATCAGGCGGCGCCTGTCCCGTGCAGGGATGCAGTGTGCGGTCTTTTAGAAGTTTCGTAAAGACGGCCGGGCGGACTGCTGCCGCCCGACCGGTGCAGGCATCAGCCCCAGCAGAGATTCTTGCCTTCCTCGACGGAGATCGAGTCGACGCCGGCAGCCGGCTTGCCGGTTACCAGTGCGACGCCGGTGTCAAAGAAGTCCTTGCCTTCCGAAGCCTGCGGCTTGGTTCCGTCCTTGGCCCAGGCGGCGATCGCCTCGATGCCCTTGGACGCCATCAGAAGCGGGTACTGCTGCGACGTTGCGCCGATGACCCCGGCTTCGATATTGGCCACGCCCGGGCAGCCGCCGTCGACGGACACGATCAGCACGTCGTTTTCGCGGCCGATGGCCTTGAGCGCTTCATAGGCACCGGCGGCAGCCGGTTCGTTGATGGTGTACACCACGTTGACTTCCGGATCCTTGGCGAGAAGGTTTTCCATCGCCTTGCGGCCGCCTTCCTCGTTGCCCTGGGTGATGTCGTGGCCGACGATGCGCGGATCGGTCTCGTCGCCCCATTTGTTGGGGTCGCCGAGATCGATGCCGAAACCCTGCAGGAAGCCCTGATCGCGCAGGACGTCAACGGTCGGCTGCGAGACGTCGAGATCGAGCAATGCGATCCTGGCGTCCTTGGCGGCGTCGCCAAGCGTGGCCGCGGCCCATTTGCCGATCAGCTCGCCGGCCAGGAAGTTGTCGGTGGCGAAGGTCATGTCGGCGGCGTCGATCGGATCGAGCGGCGTGTCGAGCGCGATCACCAGAATGCCGGCATCGCGCGCCTTCTGAACCGCAGGCACGATGCCCGAAGTGCTCGAAGCGGTGAGCAGAATGCCCTTGACGCCATTGGCAATGCAGGTTTCGATCGCCGCAACCTGGGTCTCGTTGTCGCCGTCGATCTTGCCGGCATAGGAATTGAGCGAGATGCCAAGCTCCGCCGCCTTGGCTTCGGCGCCTTCTTTCATCTTCACGAAGAAGGGATTGGTATCGGTCTTGGTAATCAGGCAGGCGCCGATGGAATGGCTGGCGGCGCTGGCCGGAACGATTGCAGCCGCGCTGACAGCAAGGGCAGCGAGTGCGGCGGAAATGATGGTTTTCTTCATAGGTACCTCCCGAAGAATGCAATGAGCCGGAATACCCGGCTGGGCGAAATACGCGACTGTCCGGATAGCCTTCCGGCTTGCAGCGGGCAGTGGCGTCCCGTCCAGAAAAGCGAATTTCGATTCGTTTGTCAATAAATAAATAAACTTGATTTATTAATTATGCTGGTCAATGATGCAGACTGTACGGCGACAGAGCAGCGAGAAATGGTTGGAATGCCCGATCCGGACCCGGCAAACGAACCGGCGGAAATGAAACCGAGAGTGCTCGACCCTTCCGGGGGCGCGAACCAGGTTCGCGTTCGCGCGTACAACGAACGCCTCGTCATGTCGCTGGTTCGCCGGCATGAGGGCCTGTCGAAAGCGGATATCGCACGGCGGTCCGGCCTGTCGGCGCAGACGGTCTCGGTCATCATGCGCAGTCTCGAGCGCGACGGGTTGCTGATGCGCGGCACGCCTGTTCGCGGCAAGGTGGGCCAGCCATCGGTGCCGATGATGCTCAACCCCGACGGTGTGTTCTCCATCGGCCTCAAGATCGGCCGTCGCAGCGCCGATCTGGTATTGATGGACTTCGTCGGACGCGTCAGGAAGGCGTTGCATCAGGTTTATAAGTTTCCCTCACCGGACGGAATAACCGGTTTCGTCCGTGAGGGCGTCGACGATCTGACCGCCGGTCTGAGCGCTGCGCAGCGCGAGAAGATCGCGGGACTTGGGATTGCAATTCCTTTCCAACTTTGGAGTTGGGCCGATGAAATCGATGTCGATCCGGGCGCGATGTCGGTCTGGCTTGACGTTGATCTTGCGACGATGATCGGCGAAATCGTGCCGTATCCCGTATTCATGCAAAATGACGCGACGGCCGCTTGCGGCGCCGAGCTGGTGTTCGGCCGTGGACCTGAATTCGCCGATTTCGCCTATTTCTTCATAGGAACGTTCATCGGTGGCGGCGTCGTGCTGAACCATTCCCTGTTCAGTGGCCGGTCCGGCAATGCCGGTGCCTTCGGCTCCATGCCAGTTGGAGGAAAAACCTTTCCGCCCGAACAGCTGATCGACCGGGCGTCGCTCGTCGTTCTGGAAAGAATGCTCATCGAGGCTGGCATCGATGCGTCCTGTCTTTGGCTCAGCCCGGACGACTGGGGCGATCTCGGAGAATCACTCGACAAATGGATCGAGGAGACTTCGCGCGCGATGGCCATTGCCATTGCTTCGGTCTGTTCAGTTATTGATTTTCAAGCGGTGATTATCGATGGGGGATTTCCCGCCGGGATCAAGCACCGCCTGGTCCAGACGATACGCGCCGAGACCGAAAGGCTCGATTTGCAGGGTATCGATTCGCCTGTCATCTGCGAGGGCGCGGTCGGTGCGAGCGCCCGCGAGATTGGCGGCGCGAGTCTGCCTCTGTTTGCCCGCTACCTCACGGATCGCAGCGTTTTGTTCAAGGAAGCCTGACCAACATGCGGAGTTCTCGTTGATCCGGTGTCGGGATATGCGATAAACCGCTGACCAGATCAGCCTTTGATTTCCAGAGCACGGAGCGCCCATCATGAAACCGGTATTTCTGCAATTGCAATGCGCGCCGGGGAAAACCTATGAGGTCGCCGATGCGCTGTTCGAGCGCGAAATCGCCTCGGAACTCTACTCCACCAGTGGCGATTACGACCTGCTGGCCAAAATCTACATCGACGAGAACGAGGATATCGGCAAATTCATCAACCAGAAGGTTCTCGACATACCCGGTATTGTGCGCTCGCTGACAACAATGACCTTCAAGGCGTTTTAGCGGCCTTACTCGAACAGCGGCCTGAGCTCGTCTAGCCGGTCGTTGACGAGCCATCCGTAGTAGTTTTCTTCAGGCAATCGCGGCGCTTCGCCGCGCAGTTGCCGGGCCTGGTTTTCGATCTTCAGCGAGCGCGCCCGCTCTTCCGGATTGCCGAGATTGTAGAGCGTTGCCGTAATCCCGGGATTGTCGGAGATATCGTAGCCGGCAATCGCCTTGTAAGCCTCGATCGACTTGACGATCGTCGCAGCCACATAGGGCAGCGTCAGGTCCGGGTCCATGATCGTTTTGTAGACCTGTCCGGGATTGTGCTCGTCCAGTTTGGGCAAGCCCGAAACCCTTGCGACGAGATCGCTCATCTGGAGCGCGGTCAGCGGGTTCATTTGACCGATCCCGAAAGTTTGTCCGGCATAGAAGGGCTGAAAGAAAACCGCGGAAAAACGGTCGTTGGGGTAGCTTCTGTCATCGATCGTCTGGCCCCGGAACTTTGTGTTCCAAACCGCCTCCCGGCAAGTCCACAGTTCGTAGCTGTCGGTCAGTTCGGCGCATTTTTCGAACTCGGGCCGCTCGACGAAGTCGCTGATGTCCTCGCCCTCAAACGCAAAGGTAAGCGCCGAGTTCACATAGGAGATCGCCTTGACGTAGTAAGTCTGCAGCCGGTCATAGGCATCCACATTGTAGGTGTGCTCGCCAACGATCGCGCCGACCATGTGCAGCGGATCGATTTCATATGTGGCGGCCGTTTCCTTGATCTTCTGGCGCAGGGTTGCATCGTGCGTCAGAAGGGCGAGTATTTTCTGATACTTGGCCTCGTAGGTGGTTTTGAGCGCCTGAGTACGCCGGGCGGATGCTCCGGGAACCGAAGGCTGCACCTCAAAGCGATTGCCCGGCGCGAGCTTGATCGCCGTAGCCCCGGCCGATGCCGCCGACACCAATAGCGCAGCCGTAATTCCGGCGACTGCTGCTGTCGTTTTGCCGCCAATGATAGATAAGCCAGTGCCCACCGCTTCGAAAACCCTTGCTCGGTAAATTCTGCCCGAATCAGCCCCGGCGCCTGATTCGGCCACGCCAATTTCATCGCCTGTGTCCTGCTTACAGGATGAATCGCGACAAATCTGTGTTTTTTGCCATATCACCCACATTGCGGGCGACATACTCGGCATCGACCGTGACAGTTGTGCCACTCTTGTCCGGCGCCTCGAACGAAATGTCGTCGAGCACCCGCTCCATCACCGTTTGCAAGCGCCGTGCGCCGATGTTTTCAACGCTTGAATTGAGATCGACTGCAATACCGGCGAGGCTGTCGATGGCTTCGTCGGTGAATTCCAGCGTCACGCCCTCTGTCGCCATGAGCGCAATATACTGCTTGATCAGGCTGGCTTCGGTCTCGGTCAGGATGCGCCGGAAATCCTCTTTTTCGAGCGCCCTGAGCTCGACCCTGATCGGCAGCCGGCCTTGCAATTCAGGCAGCAGGTCCGACGGTTTGGAGACATGAAACGCGCCTGAGGCGATGAACAGAACATGGTCGGTCTTAATCGGTCCGTACTTGGTGGCGACCGTCGTGCCCTCGACGAGCGGCAGCAGATCCCGCTGCACGCCCTCGCGGCTGACGCCGGCGCCCATGGCGCCTTCCCGCGCGGCGATCTTGTCGATCTCGTCGAGAAACACGATGCCGTCGTTTTGCGTCGCCGACAGCGCTTCGGCGGTAATCGCTTCCTGGTCGAGCAGTTTGTCGGACTCGTCATTGATCAGGTGGCCGTATGATTCGGCTACGGTCGTGGTTCGCTTCTTCGTTTGCTGGCCAAGCGCCTTGCCGAGCATGTCGTTGAGATTGAGCACGCCGATATTGGCGCCCGGCATGCCCGGTATCTCGAAATTCGGCAGCCCGCCGCCAGAATCGGCCAGCTCGATTTCGATCTCCTTGTCGTCAAGTTCGCCGTTACGCAGTTTCTTGCGGAACGATTCGCGCGTGGCCGGGCTCGCGGTCTTGCCGACAAGCGCATCGAGCACCCGCTCTTCCGCGTTGACATGCGCCCTGGCTTTCACCTCCTCGCGCTTCTTGTCCTTGACGAGACCGATCGCGACCTCGACCAGGTCGCGGATGATCTGCTCGACGTCGCGGCCGACATAGCCGACCTCGGTGAACTTCGTCGCCTCGACCTTGATGAAGGGCGCTCCGGCAAGCTTGGCCAGCCTTCGCGAAATCTCGGTCTTGCCGACACCGGTCGGCCCGATCATCAGGATGTTCTTCGGCATCACTTCTTCGCGCATCTGGCCTTCGAGCTGCTGGCGCCGCCAGCGGTTTCTGAGCGCGATCGCCACGGCACGCTTGGCGTCTTTCTGGCCGATGATGTAGCGGTCGAGCTCGGAAACGATCTCCCGCGGGGAAAATTCGGTCATTTGGATTTCTCGTCCAGCGTTTCGATGACGAAGTTTGTGTTGGTGTAGACGCAGATCTCAGCGGCGATCTGCATCGCCTTGCGGGCGATCGCCTCGGCGTCGAGATCACTGTCGGCAAGCGCGCGAGCCGCAGCGAGTGCAAAATTGCCGCCCGATCCGATTGCCATCACCCCGTGCTCGGGCTCCAGAACGTCGCCGGTGCCGGTGATCGCCAGGCTGACATCCTTGTCGGCCACGAGCATCATCGCTTCGAGCCGGCGCAGGTAACGGTCGGTGCGCCAGTCCTTGGCAAGTTCCACGCAGGCGCGCGTCAACTGGCCCGGATACTGCTCCAGCTTCGATTCCAGCCGCTCCAGCAGCGTGAACGCGTCGGCGGTCGCACCGGCGAATCCGGCGATAACGTTGCCGTCCTTGCCAATGCGGCGAACCTTGCGGGCATTTCCCTTCATCACGGTCTGTCCAAGACTGACCTGACCGTCGCCGGCAATGACGACCTTGCCGCCCTTGCGGACGGTCACGATGGTGGTGGCGTGCATGGAAGGCGGCGAATCGCGTTCAGCCATGGGTTACTCCTTTGCGGCGGATCCGGCCGCGCTGTCTAGCCGCTGGCCGGAAACCCTTCGAATGCGGTCTTATGTATGCAGGCGGGCACGGATTGCAAACCGGAAATATACTTCGGTTAACGTGTTTGCTTTTTGCAACTGGCAATACGGCCGCGCCGTTGCTAGAACGCCCACGCATTCAGCAGGAACATTCGTGATGAGCGATGATAACGGCAAACGCCGCGCCGAAGTGAGCCGCAAGACCAGCGAGACCGATATCGAGGTAAGCGTCGGTCTCGATGGTACCGGCGCATTCGAGATTTCCACCGGTGTCGGGTTCTTCGACCATATGCTCGAGCAGCTCTCGAAACATTCCATGATCGACATGACCGTCAAGGCCGCCGGCGACCTGCATATCGACGACCATCACACCGTCGAGGATACCGGCATCGCGCTTGGACAGGCCATTGCGCTCGCGCTCGGCGAGCGTCGCGGCATCAACCGCTACGCCTCGCTCGACCTCGCCATGGATGAGACCATGACCAAGGCGGCAATCGATGTGTCCGGCAGGCCGTTTCTGGTCTGGAACGTGGCTTTTCCGACGAGCAAGGTCGGCACATTCGACACCGAACTCGTGCGCGAGTTCTTTCAGGCGTTTTCACAGCATGCCGGCATCACCCTGCATGTGCTCAATCACTATGGAGCAAACAGCCACCACATTGCAGAAACCTGCTTCAAGGCGGTGGCGCGCGTGTTGCGCCACGCCATCGAGGCCGATCCGCGCAATGCCGGCAAGGTGCCGTCGACCAAGGGCAGTTTGAAGGGCTGAACGCGATGGCTACCTTCGTTGTGATGGAAAAGGCGGCGGATCAGCCGGAGCGCGAGTTCGAATTTGTTCGCGACCGCATGTCGGTGCTCGCGTTCGTCGTGCCCGTGATATGGCTCGCCTGGCACCGTTTGTGGATCGAGGCCTTCGTGGCCCTGGCCGCGACGATAGGCCTCTCGGCGCTGGGAACGTTCGCCGGCTTCGAATCGACCGCGCCGCTGCTGTCGCTGCTGGTCTCGGTCTACGTTGCGATCGAGGGGCCGCAATTGCGCATGGCTGCGCTTGCTCGGCGCGGATGG
>JBFIBB010000149.1:0-8648 GCA_041582695.1 Rhizobiaceae bacterium | reverse complement strand
GGCCTCACGGCATCCGGCCCGATCGCGACGGTAAGCCAGGGCAGCTTCAACGCGGGTACCGGTGTCTGGACCATCGGCACGATCGCAAACGGCGCCAATGCCACGATTACACTGGAAGCGACAATTGACGCCGGGCAGGGTGGCAATACCATCACCAATTCGACGACGGCCGCGGTCAGCGCGGATGTCGGCGATCCTTCGACGGCCGGCGACATTCTCGATGCATCCATCGATGTCAGCCTGCCCGTGATCGACGCGGTCGATGATGGCGCAACCGGCGTCGACGGGCTTGCCGGGGCGACGAACGTCGTCAATGTGTTTGGCAACGATACGATCAACAGCAACCCGTTCGCGCCCGGCGATGTCAATCTGACCAATCTGACGCCAGGGGGACCGCTGACTCTCAATCCCGACGGCAGCGTGGATGTGGCGCCGGGAACGCCGTCGGGCGTATACACGATCACCTATGAGATCTGCATTGCGGCCTACCCGACCATTTGTGACACGGCGGTCGTTTCGGTCACCGTATCGGCAACCGTCATTGATGCGGTCGATGATTCCTCACCGCTGATCGCCGATGGCGTTGCGGGCACGAACGACTATCTGAACATATTCGACAACGACACGCTGAACGGCGCAGCCTTTACTCCGGGCGAGGTTATTCTGACGGAATTGGCGCAGGGGCCGGGCAGCTATCTGATCCTGCAGCCCGACGGGACGATCGACGTGCCGCCGGGTACTCCCGCGGGAACCTACACACTCGATTACCAGATCTGCGATGCGGTGAACCCGACCGTCTGCGATACCGCGCGGGCAACAGTCGTGGTCGAGCAGCCGGCAAGCATTTCGGGCTATGTCTTCGAAGACACCAACGGCAATGGAGCATTCGATCCGGGTTCCGATGCGCCGCAGGGCGGCTACACAGTCGAACTCATTGCGGGCGGCATCGTGATCAATTCGGTGACCACAGCGGCGGATGGGTCTTACACGCTGACATCGATACCGGCGGGTCCGGGTTACCGGCTGGTATTCCGCGATCCATCAGGCAACATCATCGGCGGCATTTCGAACATAACGCTGTCGCAGGGCGAGAACCTGACCGACCAGAACATGCCCATAGATCCTTCGGGTATCGTCTACGATGCATTGTCCCGTCTTCCCGTTGCCGGCGCGATCGTCACGTTTGCCGACACAACCGGCAATCCGCTGCCCGCGGCCTGTCTGGTCGATCCGGCAAGCCAGGCCCAGACTACGGGCGCAGACGGCAGTTACCGTTTCGATATCATTCCGGGGGCAGATCCCGCCTGTCCGGTTGGCGAAACACGCTACCAGATCATCGTCTCGCCGCCCGCCGGTTATGTTCCCGCTGTCTCCGTGATCCTTCCGCCGATGCCCGGCGACGCCGAAATCACCGCCTGCACGTTCGATCCGGTTCCCGGCGGCGCGTGCCAGACTTCGGACAGCCGGGTGCCGCCGCCTCCGGGAATGCCTGCGGTCTATGCAATCGCCATTCTGCTCGAGGCCGGCGATCCGCATTTCATCTACAATCACATTCCGGTCGATCCGCTGCCCAATACCGCAAACATCACGATCACAAAGGTCGCCGACCGCCGCGTGATCCGTCGAGGCGAGCAGGTCGGATATACGATCGAAATCATCAACCAGGACGCCAATGTTCACCCCAACCTGACGGTGGTGGACATCATTCCCGCCGGCTTCCGCTTTGTGGACGGATCGGCAACCGTCGATGGCGCGCCCGCGACGCCGACAGTCACCGGCGCACGTCTCGAATTCACGGGTATCAATCTGGGACCGAATCAGACGATCGAAATCCGAATCGCACTTGATGCGCTTAGCACCGCGGGACCTGGAAAGTACGTCAACCGCGCCCGGCTGTTCGATCAAGGCGGCAATCTATTGGCGCCGGAAGCAACCGCGACGGTGGAGATAGAACTTGAGGCGGTGTTTGATTGCTCCGACGTGATTGGCCGTGTCTTCGACGACAAGAACCGCAACGGCTATCCGGATGACGGCGAGCCAGGTCTGCCCGGCGTGCGGCTTGCGACGGTCAACGGCGTTCTGATCACGACGGATCAGCATGGCCGGTTCCATGTCGCATGCGCGGACATACCCGACAAGGCGATCGGATCCAATTTCATCCTCAAACTCGACACCAGGACTTTGCCCGCCGGTTACCGGGTAACAACGGAAAATCCACGTGTTGTACGCCTTACCGCGGGCAAGACGGTCAAGATCAATTTCGGTGCGGCGACCGGCCGGGTGGTGCGGCTCGACATCAATGGCGGCGCCTTCGAAAACGGCACCACCGAACTAAAGCCGAAATGGCTCGCCGGAATCGATCAACTCATTGAAGTTCTGCGCCAGGAACATTCCGTTCTGCGCCTTGTCTACCGCGCAAGCCGCAACGAAGCGGAGCTGGCAAGCAAGAGGGTTAATACAATCATTGCGATAGTAAGGAGCAAGTGGGACTCGTTTAACGAGAGCTATCCCCTTGAAATTGAAAGCGAAATACAAAGATAATATTGCAACCTCTCGTCACAAATTAACGCGCCATTAACCATAAACATTAAAGACTCGGACTCGATTTGAAAAAGCGGGTCTTAATTTGTTTTGGGCGGATAGATCGAGGGGCATGCCCCGCGCAAGGCGGGGGATTCGGTCCGAACACAGGTTAACAGGCGTAACTTCGACGCTTGCCGCCGCCATATTCTCTTCCCTTCTGATTTACGCTCCTGCCGGCAAAGCCGCCCTTGAAGGCAGCGAATCCGCGTTCACGATTTCGATCCAGGGAAAAACGGCGCCGAAGGGCGACCGTTTGAAAGAACACGAGAAGCAGCAATCCGATCCGCTCGAACAGGCAAATCCGCCCGCCGAGGTCGAGCCGGTAGGATCAGCGGCCGAAAATCGCGCAGTATTGGCACCACTTGGCGTCGGATCGGAACGCATTGCCGGTTCGCTGCCGGTATTTGTGGAGATATATCGCCCGATCCTGCAGATAGCGGACGGCGATGGCGACGAGCCCGGTTCGTCAGCTCGGGAAATTGTGGATTTGGCGGCCAGTGTCGCGCCAGCTCCAAAACCGGCAAAGGCAGAGCGAGTAGCTTCGGTAATTACACCGGCCGCCGAAATGGAAGAAGAGCCCGATGCAAATCTCATTGTGGGAAGCGTCGAATCTGAGCCTGAGAAACCAACGGTCGCACCGAAAGCCGTTAAGATCGCCGAAAAGCGCGTGGAGACAAAATCAGCCCATGGGATTCCCAAGCCGGCTGAAAACCCGAACATCGATCCGGAGATCCTGTTTTCCATCAGCGTCGACGGCGAGCATGTTGCCGGCACCGACCAGCCGGCAAACACGGGGGCGGCAGCCAATCCAGCGCTCGAAGCGATGGATATCCAGGTCAAGTACGACGGCCTTGAAGCGGAACCGGCGCTGAACGTATCGACCACGCCCGCGCGTAGGGCCTATCGGGCCGGCGAACAGATCAGCTTCCTCGCCACATCGAACTATCCGGCATACATCAACCGTGCCGAAATCTGGATAACCGCCAGGGACGACAAGTACGCCGGACGGCCCGCTGCAATCATACCGGTCGACATAAACGGCATCGCGTTCTGGAAGATGCCATCGGACGGCCCGGCCGACTACGAATATGTGCTGCGCGTCTACGATGCGGAGGGCCGCTTCGACGAAACCGCGCCGTTGACGCTGGCGCGTACGGTCCGCTTTACCGACGGGCACGACCGTGCGGACGACGCGATTGCACCAGGCTACGGCGAGGACAGGACTGCAAAACGCAATATTCCGGTTCGTGGCGGCTCGGTAACCGTTTACGGCAAGGATGTGCCTCCCGGTTACGATGTCTGGATCTTGGGCGAAGCGGTTCCGGTAGACCGCAAGAACTCTTTTGTTATCCAGCGCATCCTGCCGGCCGGCGAACATTCGGTAGATGTGACGGTCGACGGCGGCGAAGCGGGCGGTGTCCAATTCGAGCGCGCAATCAGCATTCCCGCCAATGACTGGTTCTATGTCGGACTTGCCGATGTGACGGTCGGATACCGCGACGGCGATCCGGGCATCGAGACCGTCAGGCCCGGCGAGTTCGATGGCGTCTACACCAAGGGCAGGCTGGCCTTCTATCTCAAAGGCAAGATCAAGGGCCGGACATTGCTGACTGCGGCCGCCGATACCGGAGAAGGGGAATTGCGCAGCCTGTTCGATGGTTTCGACGAAAAGAACGCCCGCGATCTGTTACGCAGACTCGATCCCGATGACTACTATCCCGTCTACGGCGACGATTCGACGACGATCGAAGATGCTCCGACGCGGGGCAAATTTTACGTCAGGCTCGAACGCGGTGACAGCCATGTCATGTGGGGCAACTACAAGACCACAATCAACGGCACCGAGTTGATGCGCTCCGACCGGGCTCTGTACGGCGCCAACGGGGTCTACCGCTCCGAGGCGACAACCTCGTTCGGCGAACGGCGCACGGAAGTTACCGCTTATGCTGCGCAACCGGGCACGCTACCCCAGCGCGATGTGTTCCGAGGAACCGGCGGATCGGCATATTTCCTGAAATATCAAGATGTTGTGGCCGGCTCGGAAACCGTGACCGTGGAAGTGCGCGACAGCACGACCGGGGCCGTGATCGAAAGACGCCGGCTTCAATACGGCAAGGATTACGAGTTCGACGCGATTCAGGGTGTGATCATCCTGTCGAAGCCGCTTTCGTCGATGACGGGCGGTTCGGGTCCTGTGCGCGACGGTGCGCTGGACGGCCAGGACCTCTTTCTGATCGTACAATACGAATTCACCCCGGCGGCCGGTGATGTCGACGGCTATGTCTATGGCGGACGGGTGCAGCACTGGTTGGGCGAGCACGTGCGGATCGGCGCGACGGGAATGAACGAAAAGACCGGCGGCGCGGACCAGATCGCCTACGGCGCCGACGTGCAGCTTCGCATGTCGGACCAGACCTATCTGGAAGCCGAGTTCGCCGTCTCTGACGGTCCGGGATTTTCCAGTTCGTTTTCGACCGATGGCGGCATCAGCATCAGCGATACGCCGACGCCCGGAACGAAGGGCGTCGCGGCGAAGGGCTGGCGTCTTCGTGCCAACGCCTCGCTTGGCGAAATCACCGGCGACCGGCTGACAGGCTCCATCGGCGGCTATTACGAGGAAAAGGAAGCGGGATTTGCTACGCTCGCCGAACAGGTCAACATCGACCAGCGCATCTGGGGCGCCCATGGACAGATCGATCTGACCGAGCGGACATCGCTGAGGCTCGAATATGACGATTTCCAAGACGCGACCGGCAAGCAAAAGCGTCTCGGCTCCGCTTCCGTCGAGTTTAAGTTCGATGAGCGCTGGAAGCTGGCGGTCGGCGTCGAACACGCGCGTCTAAACACGCCGGGCACGCTGAAGACCGGCTACAACGGCTCGCGCACGGATCTTGGCGTCAGGCTCGAATACAGGCATGACGACGACGTGATGGTTTATGTGTTCGGCCAGGGAACGGTCGATAAATCAGGGGACATCTTCGCCAATGACCGGGTGGGCGTTGGAACGGAGTTCAAGCTCACGGAAAAGGTCGGGGTTACCGGAGAAGTGTCATACGGCACCACCGGCATCGGGGCGCTCGCCGCACTCACTTACGATCCGACCGCCGACGATCACTACTATCTGGGTTACGAACTCGATCCCGACCGGTCGCTCACCGATACTGGCAGCTACGCCTTGGTCGGCGACGATCACGGAACGCTGGTCGTTGGCGCCAAACGCAAGATGAACGATACGATATCCGCCTACACCGAGAACAATTTCGACATATTCGGCCGGCGCCGCTCGCTGACGCAAACCTATGGCGTCATCTATACGCCCGATGCAATCTGGACGGTGAACGGTGGCATTGAGATGGCGCGGATCAACGATTCATCAATCGATCCCGCCACAGGGCTGGAGCGTAGCGATTTCGACCGCAAGGCGTTTTCGATGTCAGTCTCCTACAATGATGAAGACGCCGGCATTGCCGCCAGGATGCGCGGCGAGGCGCGGATCGAGGATTCCGCAGATGGCACACGCGACCGCGACACATGGCTGTTTGCCGCCGGACTTGAATGGCGGACGAGCGAAAACTGGCGCCTAATAGCGAAACTGGACACGGTGTTCTCGGATGGCGCGGGGTCCAATTTCCGGGACGGAAACTATCTCGAGGCGTCCGTCGGTTACGCTTACCGGCCAATCGACAACGATCGCCTCAACGCATTGTTCAAATATACGTACCTCTACGATCTGCCCGGTCCAAATCAGGTCAATGTTTCCGGCGATTTGCTCGGGCCGGCGCAGCGCAGTCACATTCTGTCCGCCGATGCGACCTACGATTTGCTGCCTTGGCTATCGATCGGCGGCAAGTACGGCGTTCGCATCGGCGAGGTACGGGACCGTGGCGGCACCAGGTGGGAGCAGTCGATCGCTCATCTCGGCATCGTGAGAGCCGACCTGCATGTGGTGAAGAACTGGGATGCGCTGCTGGAAGCCCGCGTCATGCACATACCGGGGCAGGATACGACAGATTTCGGTGCGCTGGTCGCGGTGTACCGGCATTTCGGCGACAATTTCAAGATCGGCGTCGGCTACAATTTCGGGCGCTTCTCCGACGATCTACGGGACCTGACATTCGACGATCAGGGTGTGTTTATCAACGCCATCGGCAAGTTCTGAAATTTTCCCATATCGGTTTGAACACGGCGCGGAGGCGTGCGACAGTCGCGACGACCGATTGCGCCGTATAACGAGGAGTTTCCATGCCGGACCCGGTACTGTTGCTTGAACGCCACGATGGATATGCGGTGCTCACCCTTAATCGGCCCGACCGGCTGAACGCGTTCACGGCCGAGCTGCATGCGAAGCTGCGCGAGGCGCTCGACGAACTGGAGGCAGACGAGGATTGCCGTGTCATCGTTCTCACCGGAGCGGGCCGCGGCTTTTGCGCCGGACAGGACCTGTCCGACCGCGACCCGTCGGTTTCCGGCGAGCGGCCAGATCTGGGGCATACACTCGAAACGCTGTACAATCCGCTGGTTCGCAGATTTCGCTCGATGAACAAGATCATCATCGCCGCCGTCAACGGGGTAGCCGCCGGTGCCGGGGCGAACATTGCCTTTTCGACCGATATCGTTATCGCCGCCAAATCGGCGAAATTCATCCAGGCCTTCTCGAAAATCGGACTGGTGCCTGATTCCGGCGGCACGTACTGGCTCACCAGGCTGCTGGGCGAGGCGCGCGCCAAGGCGCTGGCGCTGACCGCTCAGCCGCTTTCGGCGGATCAGGCTGCCGAATGGGGCCTGATCTGGCGTTCGGTCGAGGATGAGCGGTTGATTGAAGAGGCGCATGCGCTTGCAAGAACCCTGGCTGATGGTCCGTCGCACGCCTTTGCACTGACCAAACGGGCGATCCATGCCGCGTCTGCAAATACTCTCGAGGAACAACTGGAACTGGAACGCAAACTGCAGCGCGAAGCCGGAATGTCCGACGACTACAAGGAAGGCGTGACGGCGTTCCTGGAAAAACGTCCGGCCAACTACAGGCGCAGATCGTAACTTTCAGCCGCTGACCTTGCTGTTGAAATCGCTGAAGAATTTTCCGGCAAGTTTCTTGGCGGTCGATTGAATGAGCCGGCTTCCGAGCTGGGCCATCTTGCCGCCGACATCGGCCTTTGCGGTATAGGTCAGGATCGTCGCGCCGGGTCCGTCCTCGACCAGGGTTACGTCGGCGCCGCCCTTGGCAAAGCCCGCCACACCGCCCTTGCCCTCGCCTGCGATCGTGTAGGAGTGCGGCGGGTTGAGGTTCTTCAGTTCCACTTCGCCGGCGAATTTTGCCTTGATCGGGCCGATCTTCAAGGAAACCGTCGCGGCCATTTCGGTCGGCGATTTCATTTCAAGCGCTTCGCACCCCGGAATGCACTGTTTCAGAACCACCGGGTCGTTCAACGCCTCCCATACTTTCTGAATCGGAGCTTCGATACGCTCCTCACCATCCATGTTCACGGCCATGTTCGGATCCTCGATTGGCTGGTCGATTTGCTCATCGGTTACATCAGCTTCATTGCGCTGTCCATTGGGCTTGCGGGTGGCCGCTTCATGCCATAACCATTCGCCTGACCATTATTGGAAACGGAAATGACAAAAAAGAACAAGACGCAACTCAGGTCGCAGGCCTGGTTCGACAATCCCGGCAATCCGGGCATGACCGCGCTCTATATCGAGCGGTATCTCAATTACGGAATAACGCGCGAAGAACTGCAATCGGGCAAGCCGCTTATCGGCATTGCGCAGACCGGATCGGATCTTTCCCCTTGCAACCGGCATCATATCGAACTCGCCAAGCGGGTTCGCGACGGCATTGTGTCGGCCGGTGGCATTGCGTTCGAGTTTCCCGTGCACCCCATCCAGGAGACCGGCAAGCGGCCAACCGCGGCGCTCGACCGCAACCTGGCCTATCTCAGCCTTGTCGAGACGCTATACGGATACCCGCTCGACGGCGTGGTGCTGAACATCGGCTGCGACAAGACCACGCCGGCTTTGCTGATGGCGGCCGCAACGGTCAACATCCCCGCGATTGCGCTTTC
>JBFIBB010000148.1:0-8679 GCA_041582695.1 Rhizobiaceae bacterium | reverse complement strand
TCTGATTGTTCGGGAAACGTCTGAATGCAAAAGGCCGGGCGCAAGCGTCCGGCCTTTTTTGTGGCTTCCGGTATCGCGGTTTAGCCGCGTGGAAGAAGCCCTGTGAGCTCCGGGAACTTCTCGTCGAAGCGTTTCGCCCAGCGGGTCAGTCGCGATCTTCCGCGTTCCCATTGACCCGGAAACCGCAGCGCGAGATAGCCGAGCGCCGCCCGCAGGGCTATCTGTCCGGCCGTGATTTTCTTGGGCAGCTTCGGCGGGTTGGCATTGAGCGTGTCAAGCACCCGTTCGACCTTGCGCCATTGTGCGTCGAGCCAGGGTTGATGCACCATTTCCGCCGGGCGGAAGCGTCGTTCGTAGACATGCGCAAGCAGGCAATCGCAAAGACCATCGGCGAGCGCCTCAAGCCGCTCCGCCTCCAATCGCTTTGCCGGATTGCGCGGCAGCAGCGCGTTCTTCGATTCCCGGTTCAGCCACAGCACGATCGCGCGGCTGTCGAAAACGCTTTCGCCTTCATCGGTGATCACTACCGGGATCTTGCCGAGCGGATTGGCGCTGGTGAGCCGGTCCGGCTGCGGACCGGTATCGACCGTCTCGGCGGCGAGTTCGATTCCGGCATAGGCGGCGGCCATGCGCACCTTGGCGCTGTAGGGCGAGGCAGGAGCATAGAGGAGTTGGGGCATGAAGTTCTCCGGATGAATCAACGTTTCAGTACGATTCAATAGGCCATTGATTTCCTTGCTGCAATCCGGACCGATCCCGTTACCCGCCGCGGGCCGGCGGCATCACGGCCTCTGGCAGGCGGCAGGCGCTGCGTTCGAGTTCGGGACAGGTGCGGAAATCGAGTTCCCGCGTCATGCAGATGCGGACCTCGCTGACGAAACGCTCGTCGCAAGTCACCACGATCCCCGCTGCATCCGAACCGTCGTTGGCTGCAAGAAACGCGCGTTCCAGCGCCGCCGGATCAACCGTCTTGTACGCGCCGGTCTTGCCGTAATCGGCGGGAATTCGGATCCGATCCCTCGCAGCCCGCAATGTGGCGAAATAGTCCTGCCGCGACAGGCCGGAGCAGGTGCCGTGTTTCTTCCATTGATGCCGGATCAGCCCTGCCGAAGGCATGATGTTGTATAGCGCGCGAAGTTCGTCCTGTGGCACGTCGAGGGACCGGTCGGTCGGACAATTGGCGGGATAACCGCGTTCGAACTGCGGCCAAAGTCCATGGACGATAAAACCGTATGGACGCGCGGCTCCGCATTGCTGCCGGTTGGCGTCTTCGCCATTTGCCTCGCAGTAGCTCGGCGACCAGGACAGCGCCAGCACGTAGAAATCAAAGCCTTCGCCCTCCGGCAGATTTCCGGGCGCTGATTGCGGCATGCCTGATGAACCGCCATTGTCCGAACAGGCCGCAAGCATCATGAGCGCAGCAAACGCAGCCGCGCGGCAGATGCTTCGGAAAACGGCGGACACTGCCCCTATCGGAGGATGCGGCAATAGGAATTGTAGACGTTCCAGCGGTCGAATCCGGAAACGCAGAATTCGACATTGTCGCCGACGCCGGCAAAGCCCTGTCCATCTTCGATCAGGTACCAGATTTTCCTGCTGCGTCCGTCCGAAAGCCTGGCCGTGCCGTGACAATATCGCCGCGCGATTGGGCTGCTCTCGCTCGCCGGATAGTAGCGATGCTGGTGTATTCGCGAAATCTCGCCGATTTCTACCTCGGGAAGCTCCGGAACGTGTTTTATCTGGTGGCGGAACCGTTTCTCGATCTTGCGCAAAACCACATCGTCGTCGCAAAGGCGCGCCTCGTTGTCGGAAAGCCGCAAATCCCATGCAAGGGCCGGGGCGCTGAATATGGATGCCAGCGACGTAACGACAGCTGCCAGCAGCAGGTTTTGGCCGCGAACGGGCATGGCGGGTTTCCCTCGAATCCGGTATTGATACTTGCGGCAGTTTGACCAACAGCCGTTCACCGGTCAAGAAGACAGGTATGCGCGAAACCGGCGCCCGCGAAGACAGGGGATGCTCCAGGATGAACATCAGGCCGAACGTGACGATCGCCCATTCCGCCTGTCCGCATGACTGCCCGTCCACCTGCGCGCTCGATGTCGAGATCGTCAACGGTTCGACGGTCGGCCGCCTGCACGGCTCCAGGGACAACAGCTATACCGCCGGTGTGATCTGCGCCAAGGTTGCCCGCTATGCGGAGCGGCTGAACCATCCCGCCCGGCTTCTGAAACCGCTCGTTCGCGCCGGCGCCAAGGGCAATGGCCAGTGGAAGGAGGCGAGTTTCGAGGCGGCGCTCGACCTCGTGGCCGAGAAATTCATCGAAGCCGAGGCTCAATACGGTAGCGAGACGGTCTGGCCGTATTTCTATGCCGGCACCATGGGCCTGGTGCAACGCGATGGGATTCAGCGTTTGCGCCGGGCAAAAAGGTATTCGAACCAGTTCGACACGATCTGCGTCAACATGGCCTGGACCGGGTTCTTTGCAGGCACCGGAGCACTGCGTGGTCCCGATCCGCGCGAGATGGCGAAATCCGATTGCGTCGTGATCTGGGGCACCAACCCCGTCGCCACGCAGGTCAACGTCATGACCCACGCGGTGCGCGCCCGCAAGGAGCGCGGAGCAAAAATCGTCGCCATAGACATCTACGAAAACGGCACCGTCAAACAGGCCGATCTCGGCCTGATCGTGAAACCCGGAACCGACGCGGCGCTCGCCTGCTCGGTGATGCACATCCTGTTCCGGGACGGCCACGCTGATCGCGCCTATCTGGACAGGTACACCGACGACCCGGCCGGGCTGGAAGCCCACCTGAAGGACAAGACGCCCGCATGGGCTGCGGAAATCACCGGGCTTTCCGTGGAAGAGATCGAAGCCTTCGCGAAGCTCGTGGGCGAAACGAAGCGCACATATTTTCGCCTCGGTTACGGGTTCACCCGTCAGCGCAACGGAACGATCGCCATGCACGCGGCGCTGTCGGTCGCTTGTGTAACCGGCGCGTGGCAATACGAAGGCGGCGGCGCATTCCACAGCAACTCCGACATATTCACTGTCGACAAGTCGCGACTGACGGGTGAAAGCCTCGCTGATCCGTCGATCCGCTGGCTCGACCAGTCGCGCATCGGCCTGGTGCTGACGGGCGACAAGAAAGCGCTTGGCGACGGGCCGCCGGTTACCGCAATGCTGGTGCAGAATACCAATCCGGCCAATGTGATGCCGGAACAGCGCCTGGTCCGGCGCGGCCTGATGCGCGACGACCTGTTCACCTGCGTCCACGAACAGTTCATGACCGACACTGCCCGGCTGGCCGATGTGGTGCTGCCGGCGACGATGTTCCTCGAGCATGACGACGTCTACCGCGGCGGCGGCCACCAGCACCTGCTGCTCGGACCGAAGCTGGTCGAACCGCCGCAAGGGCCGAGAACCAATCACCATGTCATCGAGGAACTGGGCAGGCGCCTGGGCGTCGCCCATCTCGACGGGTTTGGCCTGACCGAGCAGGACCATATCGACGCCATCCTCGCGCCCGTCGGCTCGAGCTTCGCCGATCTGAGGCAGAAGCGCTGGCTCGACCTGCAGCCCGATTTCGAGGAATCGCATTTCCTGAACGGTTTCGGCTTTCCGGGCGGCAAGTTCCGCTTCAGGCCCGACTGGACCGGCTCGCCGGCGCCGAGCGAACCGCCGGCTTCATTGGGTCCCCAGGGTCCTCACGCGCGGCTGCCAGAATTTCCCGATCATGTCGAACTGATCGAGGCAACCGATCCGGAACATCCCTTCCGCCTGTCGACTTCGCCGGCGCGCGCATTCCTCAATTCGACCTTTGCCGAAACCCCCACTTCGGTGGCCAAGGAGAACCGCCCGGAACTGATGATCCATGCCGCTGATGCGGCGGAACTCGGGATCAGCGACGGCGACGTGGTCGAAATCGGCAACCGGCGCGGCGAAGTGGCGCTGCACGCAAGGATCGGCGGCGGCGCGCGGCGCGGTGTCGTCATTGCCGAGGGCATATGGCCCAACAGCGCGCATTTGCGCGGCGAGGGCATCAACACGCTTACCGGGTCCGACCCCGTCGCTCCCTATGGCGGCGCCGCTGTGCACGACGCAAAGGTTTGGGTGAGGAGGGTGTAGGGGGAGCGCCTGCCAGTTCGGTGTGCAAGCCCGGCCGGGATCGGCGCTTTCTCACACCTGTCTGAATACCGCGCCGCCGGCGCCGACCCGCACCTCGCCGCGCGCCACCATTGCGAGCGCGGCGGGATAGATGCGGTGTTCGGCCTCCAGCACCCGGGCGGCAAGGGTTTCCTCCGTATCGCCGATCTCGACCGTTACGGCTTCCTGCGCGATGATCGGCCCTTCATCCATTTCCGGCGTGACGAAATGGACGGTCACGCCATGAACCCGGCAGCCCGCTGCAAGGGCGCGCGCATGGGTGTCGAGACCCTTGAACGAGGGCAGCAGCGACGGGTGTATGTTGATCATCCGGCCACGCCATTTCTCGACGAAGGCGGCTGTCAAAATCCGCATGTAACCGGCAAGGCAGACGATATCGATCCCTGCCGCAACCAGCGCCCGGTCAATTGCGGCATCGTGTGCCATGCGGTCGGGGTAGTCGCCATGCGGAATGACGAGCGTGTCGATGTTTGCCGCCTCGGCCGAAGCCAGTCCCGGCGCATCGGCCTTGTTGGAAATCACGAGCGATATCGCGGCCGGATAGGATGGGTCGATAGCGGCGGCGATGAGCGCCGCCATGTTGGAACCGCGTCCGGAGATCAGCACCGCAGCGCGTTTGCGCGCCGGCTTCGTCATAACGCGATCGATCCGCGATAGATGACCCCGGTTTGCCGCCGCGGCACGATATGGCCGATAGGCGCCACCTTCTCGCCCGCCTTCTGCAGAACCGCGGCCACCTGCGCGGCCTGACCGCGCGCCACCACAGCGATCATGCCGATGCCGCAGTTGAACGTGCGCATCATCTCGTTTGGCTCAACCCCGCCGGCTTCCGCAACCCAGGAAAACACCGGCGGAACGTCGATCGTGTCGAGATTGAGCACCGCCGACCAGTCCTTGGTCAGCACGCGCGGGATGTTTTCGGGAAATCCGCCGCCGGTGATATGGGCGAGCGCCTTCACCCCGTGCGTGGAGCGCATGGCGTCGAGCAGCGGCCTGACATAGATGCGGGTTGGTTCGAGCAACGCTTCGCCCAACGGCCTTTCGGTGTCGAACGGGGCAGGGGCGTCCCAACCGAGGCCGGAAAGCTCCACGATCCGCCGCACCAGCGAAAAACCGTTGGAATGCAGCCCCGACGAAGCGATGCCGAGCACGATGTCGCCCTCGGTGAAGTCGTTGCTCGGCAGCAGACGGTCGCGCTCGACCGCCCCGACCGCGAAACCGGCAAGATCGTAGTCGCCTTCCGCATACAAGCCCGGCATCTCCGCCGTCTCGCCGCCAAGCAGCGCGCATCCGGCCTGCCTGCAGCCTTCGGCGATGCCGGCGACGATGGAAGCGCCCTGGTCGGGGTCGAGCTTGCCCGTCGCGAAATAGTCGAGAAAGAACAGCGGCTCCGCGCCCTGCACGACCAGATCGTTGACGCACATGGCCACCAGGTCGATACCGACGGTTTCGTGCCGTCCGGCTTCGATCGCCACTTTCAGCTTTGTGCCCACGCCGTCATTGGCCGCCACCAGCACCGGATCGGCAAATCCCGCCGCCTTCAGGTCGAACAATCCGCCGAAGCCGCCGATTTCGCCGTCCGCGCCCGCCCTGCGGGTCGAGCGCACCAGCGGCTTGATCTTTTCGACAAGGGCATTGCCGGCATCGATGTCGACGCCGGCTTCGGCATAGGTCAAACCGTTCTTTCCGTCGCTCATCCGCACCTGCCAGGCAAATTCCGGCTCTCAATGCACGGCCCCGGCTTCCGCCGCAAGGGTCGCAAGCACTACTCCAGAACATTTTGCCACGCTTTGCCGGGCGTTACGACCGGCATCTTGCGCTTCCGCCCGCAATGCACCATGTGGATGAGGGGCCGGACAGGCGGATCGCCGCCGTTCCGCCGGAGGTTGGATTTGACGGTCGCAAACCTGATCACATTGCTGCGCTTCGCGCTCGTTCCGGCCATCGTCTACGCGATGGTGCAGGGCGAGATGGGCTGGGCGATGGCCGGCTTCATCGTTGCCGGCATTTCCGACGGGGTCGACGGGTTCGTCGCGCGCCAGTTCAACCAGCGTTCCGAACTCGGCGCTTATCTTGATCCGCTGGCCGACAAACTGCTTCTGGTCTCGGTCTTCGCCGGTCTCGGACTGATGGGCGAACTGCCGCTGTGGCTGGTTATCATGGCCGTGTCGCGCGACGGCCTTATCATGGGCGCGGTTGTGCTGTCGACGATCATGCAGAATCCCGTCGAAATGCGTCCGCTGTTCGTATCGAAAGCCAATACTGCCGTGCAGATCGTGCTCGCAGGCCTGGTTCTGACCGAACTGGCCTTCGAAACCAGCTTCGGCCCGGCGCGAAGCTGGCTTGTTGTGCTGTCTGCGCTCTTGACCGCAAGTTCAACGGCGGCCTATTTCGTTGCCTGGCTAAAGCACATGGGCGGTTATGCCACGAGCGATTAACAGAAAAGCCGGACAGGAAGCGGAAAGAGCGGTCGTGGCCGCTTTTCGCCGCCAGATAGCATTCTGGCTGTTTGCAGCCGGCGCATTCGGTCTGTTTCTCTACGTTTTCAGTTCGATCCTGCTGCCTTTCGTTGCCGGGATGATTCTCGCCTATTTCCTCGATCCCGTGGCCGACCGCCTTCAGACGATGGGGTTGTCGAGGGTCGCGGCAACGATTGCGATCCTCGCCGGTTTCCTGTTGTTCTTCGTCCTGGCTTTGATGATCGTGCTGCCGATCCTGGCTACGCAGCTCACCGATTTCATCGAGCGGCTGCCAAACTATCTGACGGCATTGCAGGGGCTGGTCAGCAGTTTCGATCCGGCCTGGCTGAAAGAGGTCATCGGCGTCGATTCGGTCGGTCTGCGCGAAGGCCTGAATACCGTGCTGCAACAGGGGGCAGGTTTCCTGACCACCTTGTTCCAGTCCGTCTGGAACTCGGGCAAGGCGCTGATCGACCTTGCCGGGCTTTTTGTCGTCACCCCCGTCGTCGCCTTCTACATGCTTCTCGATTGGGACAAGATGGTCGCCAAGGTCGATGGCTGGGTGCCGCGCGACAACCTCGAAACCGTGCGCAAGCTTGCAACCGACGTCAACACGGCTACCGCTGCCTTCGTTCGCGGGCAGGGCACCGTTTGCATGATGCTCGGGCTGTTCTACGCGATCGGACTGACACTGATAGGCCTCAATTTCGGCCTGCTGATCGGCCTCTTCGCCGGCCTGATCAGTTTCATTCCCTATGTTGGCTCGCTGGTCGGCCTGGTGCTGGCGATTGGCGTCGCACTGGTGCAGTTCTGGCCGGACTGGATCTGGATCGGCGCGGCCGCTGCCATCTTCTTTGCCGGCCAGTTCATTGAAGGCAACATACTCCAGCCCAAGCTTGTCGGCTCCAGCGTCGGCCTGCATCCTGTGTGGCTGATGTTCTCGCTCTTTGCCTTCGGCTCGCTGTTCGGCTTCGTCGGACTGCTCATCGCCGTTCCGGCATCTGCCGCCGTGGCAGTTCTGGTGCGCTTCGCCATCGACCGCTATCTTGCCTCGCCGCTGTACAACGGCAATGGTGGCGGCAAGGCCTGAGACCGGATCATGAAAGAACCGTCTGGCGAACGTACGCGGCAATTGCCGATTGAGTTCGGTGTGGAACCCGCCTATTCGAGCGACGACCTCATCGTCACGCCCGCCAATGCACAGGCGGCCGCCCTCGTTCGAGACTGGCCGCAATGGCCTTCGCCAGTAGTCATCCTTGCCGGCCCACCCGGCGCGGGCAAAAGCCATTTGGCGGCGATCTGGCAGTCGCGGTCGCAGGCCGGGCGCTTCGAGCCCGGCGCGATTGGCGCGCCGGAGCTTCCCGCCTCCGGCGCGGCGCTGGTGGAGGACGCCGACGCCGGCGTTCTCGACGAGCAGGGTTTGTTCCATCTCATCAACGCCGTCAGGGCCGCCGGCGGGTCGCTGCTGATTACCGCCCGCGGATTTCCGGGCGCCTGGAACGCCACGCTGCCCGATCTCCTGTCGCGGCTGAAAGCGGCGACGACGGTGGAAATCGGCGAGCCGGACGACATGCTTCTCGCCGCCGTCATCACCAAGCTGTTCGCCGACCGGCAACTGGCCGTCGACAAGCAGGTCGTGCGCTATCTGGTCAACCGCATGGACCGGTCGCTTGCCACGGCCATCGAACTGGTCGGAATGATCGACCGGGCCTCGCTGGAAATGAAGAAGCCGGTGACCCGCGCCCTTGCGGCGGAAGTGCTGGCGCAGCGCCCGGGGTCCGAATGAGCGCATGAACGCGATTTCACCGGTTGCGTTTTGTTGCGCAAAAATCTAAGTGCTCGTTCACCGGCAACAACCGCGGAGCGTAGCGCAGTCTGGTAGCGCATCTGGTTTGGGACCAGAGGGTCGCAGGTTCGAATCCTGCCGCTCCGACCATCCGCCTACGCCAAGGCTCCGGCGTGACAGGTCCCTGGCGCGAATTTGCCGGCGTAGGCGGATGCCGCGCCGAAGCATTTGCGAAGGCGGGCTGCCTCAGCCTCCGTTATTGAATG
>JBFIBB010000147.1:0-8751 GCA_041582695.1 Rhizobiaceae bacterium | reverse complement strand
CCCATCTTCGGCGCGAGGCTTGCAATCACGTCGGTATGGCTTTGCGTTCGCGCATCCCAGGGCGCCAGCCGAAGAACGACGAATGCCAGATAAGGCCTGGCGCGGCTGCCGGTGATGGAGAAGACGATATCGACGACGCCTGATTCGACCAGCGGCTCGGCAAACGCCTCGACCTCTTCGGCCATGCTGTTGGTGTAGGCGATCGTGCTTCCCTGGGGAGCGGTAACCGGGATGAAGATCAATCCGCGGTCTTCCGGAGGTGTAAGTTCCCTTGGAAGGTTCTGATAGATCGTCAGCGAGCCGCCGGCGACCGCAAGGCTTATGGCGATCACAACCAGCGGAGCATTCAAACCGCGGTCGAGAATCTTTGCATACAGACGCTGCAGGATACCCGGCCTGACTTCGACATTTTCGTCGCCTTCACGCCGGGACGCCTTGCCTTTCAGGAGCCTGACGGCCAGCGCCGGACACAGTGAAAGGGCGACAAAGGTGGAAATCACCACCGCGATCGCCATGACCATGCCGAACTCGATGAAAAGCCTGCCTGCCGCGCCTTCCAGAAAGGAAATTGGCACAAACACCGCAATCAGCGTCACCGAGGTGGCGAGAACCGCAAATGTCACCTGACGCGTGCCAAGCACGCCAGCGACCAGCGGCGTTTCGCCGAGATCGATGCGGCGTTGAATATTTTCGAGAACGACAATTGCGTCGTCGACGACAAGGCCTATCGCCAGGATCAGCGCCAACAGCGTCAGCACGTTGATCGAATATCCGAAGCCATAGATCAGGATAAAACAGCCGATCAGCGAGACCGGGATCGTGACCGCCGGAACGGCCGTGGCGCGGATCGAGCGCAGGAACAGGGCCATTACGACAAGCACCAGCACCATCGACACGCATAGCGCGATCAGAACCTCGCGTATTGAGTTCGAGATAAACCGTGCGTCGTCCGATCCGACGATGATTTCCATTCCCGGCGGCAGCGTCGGCCTGATCCTTTCGATCTGGTCTCTAACGGCACGCGAAATGGCGATCGTGTTGCCGAGGCTCTGGCGCAGCACGCCTAGGCCCACCGCCTCGGCGCCGTTGGAACGGACGATGATTGTGTCGTCTTCCACGCCCTGTTCGACGCGCGCTATCTCCTCCAGGCGTACCGGGTAGCCGGCGACACGGTCGACAACGATATTGCGGAATGCGTCGATGGTGTTGAGACGGCTGTCGAGCCTCACCGTAAACTGGCGGTCTACCGACGTCAGGTCACCGGCAGGCCGTTCGACGTTGTTGCGCCGGATTGCCGCCTCCACGTCGGCGACCGTCAGGTTTCGCGCGGCCATGGCGCGGCGATCGAGCCAGATGCGAATTGCAAACCGGCGTTCGCCGTAGATATCGACACTGGCGACGCCGTCGAGCGTCGCCAGCCGGTCGATGATGAAGCGTTCGGCATAATCGGTGATTTCGGCCGCCGACATGCGGTCGCTGGTTATCGCAAGGCGCATCACCGGATCGGCATCGGCGTCGTTCTTGACGATGCTCGGTTCCTCGACGCCTTCAGGCAACTGGGCGCGGATGCGGCCCACGGCAGAACGTACGTCGTTGGCGGCTTCGTCGAGGTTGCGACCGGTATCGAATTCGACTTGCGTCTGCGCCCGCCCCCTTCGGCTTTCCGACGAGATGGTCCTGACGCCGCTGATGCCTGCAATCGCGCCTTCGATGATGCTGGTGATGTCGGTGTCGACGACTTCGGGCGAGGCGCCAGTGTAAATCGTGGTGATGGAAACGACCGGTGAATCTACCTGTGGCAGCTCCCGGATCGGTAGTCTGAGCAGTGAGGCGACGCCGAAGACAATGATGATCAGACTGGCGACGGCGGCAAGCACCGGACGGCGGATGCTGACATCGGAGAGGATCACGTGCTGCCCTCCGAAGACCCTGTGCCGGCTGTTGGATCGCCCGCCGCCGGATCGCTGCTTTCAACAATGGTGACGGCAGCGCCATCGCGAAGGCTCTGTGTTCCGCGTTCGACAACGAGTTGTCCCGGATCGAGCCCGTCGACGATTTCGACAAGGCCGCGGCGGCGCTGACCAAGCATGACGTTGCGGCGCACGGCTTTTCCGTCGGTCACCACAAACACATGGGTCTGACGGCCTTCATAAATGACCGTTGCTTCGGGCACCATCATCGCATCGCGTGAATCGAGCACGACTGTGACTGTCATGAACATGCCCGCCGGCAGGAGCAGATCGGGATTGGGCATGACGGCGCGAACGCGGAATGCGCGTGCCGTCTCATCGATGCGGCTGTCGACGTTGGCGACCCTAGCCTTGAATTCCCGTCCCGGAAACGCGGCGCTTGCCGCCGTAATCTCGAGATCGCGGCGAATCTTGCCATACAGGACTTCTGGCAGCAGGAATTCGAGCTCGACGCTGCTCAGATCGTCGAGTGTCGTGACCACGGTATCGTTGTCGATACGGGCGCCGATGTCCACGCGGCGCAGACCGGTGACGCCTGCGAACGGCGCGCGCACGGTTCGGTCGGCAAGGCGCTTGCTTGCGCGAGAAAAATCAGCCTGTGCAACGGAGTACTTTGCCGCGAGCTGATCGACCTGCGCTTGCGATACGGTATTGTTCTCGCGCAGCGACCGGGCACGCTCGAGCGCTGCCTGCATCTCCTGAAGATTTGCCTCGCTTTCCTCCAGATTGGCGCGTTCGATCTCGTCGTCCAGCGTCAGGAGGATATCGCCTTTGCCGACACGCTGGCCGCTTTCAAAGTTGAGTGAAACAACTCGGCCGGATGCAGTCGAAACAACGTCGACGGACTGGATGGCGCGCGTTGTGCCGACGGCTTCCGCGCGTTGTTCGAGATGCTCCATCGCGACAGGTGCGACGATTACCTTCACAGGGCCGCGCCCACCCCGTTTTCCCGCTGCGGAGGTTTCTTCATTCGGAAAATAGGTCTGGTAGGCATGATAGCCGCCGGCCGCGGCTGCTGCGAGCGCGACGATCAGCGCCGATTGCGCCCAGATTCTCATGTCGGGGTTACGCCGGCACAGCAGGCATCACGCCGCGAATCCGTAGCTTTGCAGTCAACGCCCATTCGCCAGCAACTCCCGATTTGCCCACAAAGCTCTACCATACTCGCCTGAGGCCACAATATCTCATTTAACGGCGGAATTAGGATCGCCGGCGGCAATGTGAAGAGCGGACGGATGCATGGTCGCCGCCGCGAAAGGGCAATCGAAAGCCATATCCGGCAAGTTCGGGCGTGACCCGATGTTTCAGTGATGGTTGGGAATGGTGGGCGTGACTGGGATTGAACCAGTGACCCCTACGATGTCAACGTAGTGCTCTCCCGCTGAGCTACACGCCCATTCGCGCCGCGCATAGACCATAGATTCGACCACGGTGCAAGTACGGTTTTCGCGGATTTGGGACTTCCGCGCCTGTCACCGTAATCGAATGCTCAGGCCGCCTGCAACATTTTTTCGACCTCGTTGACGAGGTCGCGCAGATGAAACGGTTTCGACAGGATCTTGGCGTCTTTCGGCGCTTTCGAGTCGGGATTGAGCGCCACGGCGGCAAATCCGGTTATGAACATGACCTTCAGGTCCGGATCGATTTCGGTGGCGCGGCGGGCCAGCTCTATCCCATCCATTTCCGGCATGACGATATCGGTCAGGAGCAGGTTGAACGGCTCCTCGCGCAGGCGCTCATATGCGCTGGCGCCATTGTCGAAATCGGTCACTTCATAGCCGGCGCGCTCCAGGGCTTTCACCAGGAAACGGCGCATGTCTTCATCATCTTCGGCGAGCAGAATTCTCGTCACGGATTCCCGTCCTTCCGGCACCAAACACGAACTGCGGCCTCAGGGGCCGCCAACCGAAATGCACTATGGTGGTTCGGCGGTAAATATCAAGTGAATGTGCGCACATACTGGACATGCCAGGATCACAATGGCAGTGTCGAACGGGCAACCGATGGTTTGGCGAACGGGCAGCAGGTACCGCACATGAATGACATGGGTGATTTTACAAACACCCCGCCTTTTCACGTCAGCATGCCCGAAGATCATGCCGCGCCGTTCGTTTTCAATTCACCCCACAGCGGCCGCTGCTATCCCGACCGGTTCCTCGCGCAGTCGCGTCTCGACCGGATAACGATCCGCCGTTCGGAGGATGCCTATGTCGACGAGCTGTTCTCGGGCGTCGTCGACTTGGGCGCGCCACTGCTGGCGGCGAATTTTCCGCGCGCCTGGCTGGACGTGAACCGCGAGCCTTGGGAGCTCGACCCGCGCATGTTCAACGAGCCAGTGCCCTCATTCGCCAACACCCGCTCGGCTCGTGTGGCCGGTGGGCTGGGCACCGTGCCGAGACTTGTCGGCGAGGGGCTCGAAATCTACCGGTCGCGCCTGCCGCTCTCCGAAGCGCTGTCACGCATCGAGCTTGCCTACAAGCCCTACCACAACTGCCTGCAGCGCCTTCTGGCGCGCATTCACGGGCGTTTCGGCCATGCTATACTTGTCGATTGCCACTCGATGCCGGCCAATATCCGCGTTGGCGATGAGGACAAGCGTCCCGATTTCATCATCGGCGACCGGTTCGGAACATCCGCCTCGCAGGCGCTCAGCGAGAATGCGATCAGGCTGCTGCGGGCAATGGGTTATTCCGTCACCCACAACAAGCCCTATGCGGGCGGGTTCATAACCGAACATTACGGTCGCCCGGGCCGTGGTCTTCATGCTGTTCAGATCGAGGTCAACCGCGGCCTTTACATGAACGAGGGGACATACGAAAAGACTGCCGGATTTTCATCTCTTCGCGACGATATCTCCTCATTTTGCCGTGCGTTGATGAAGATACCGGGCGCAGGCCTTTCCAATTTGCCGCTGGCGGCCGAATAATTCATTGCAATCATCGAAATCGAGGCGCGCATGTCGACCAGCATCGGGTTTTTGCGGGAGCTTGCCGAAGCCGCGGCGGCGCAAACCCTGCCACGTTTTAGAACGAACGGAAGCATCGCCAACAAGGTCGATGGCGGTTTCGATCCGGTAACCGAGGCAGACCGTGAGGCTGAACGGGCCATCAGGGCATTGATCAACCAGCACCATCCAGGCCACGGTATACTTGGTGAGGAATTCGGCGCCGAGAACATCGACAGCCGCTACGTCTGGGTGATCGACCCGATCGACGGCACGAGGGCGTTCATCTCCGGTTTGCCGGTCTGGGGCACGCTTATCGGCCTCATGGACAACGGGGATGCGATCGCCGGAATGATGGCCCAACCCTTTACCGGCGAATTGTTCATGGCGGTTGGCGGCGAAGCGATTTACGAAGGGCCGGGCGGGCCGCGACAACTGGCGGCCAGGCAGACAACGGCCATTGCCGAAGCAGTTATGTTCACAACCACGCCGGCGCTATTTTATGGGTCGGAGCGCGACGCCTACAACCGGCTTGAATCGCATGTGAGACTCGCCCGTTACGGCTGCGATTGCTATGCCTTTGCCATGCTCGCGGCTGGTCATGTCGACATGGTGATCGAAGGCGGCCTGCAGCCCTATGACATTGTCGGGCTCATCGCGCCGATCGAGGCGGCTGGCGGTGTGGTTACCCGCACCGACGGCGGGCCTGCGGAAACCGGCGGCTCCATACTTGCGTCGGCAACGCCGGCTTTGCACGAGGCCGCGCTGAAGCTGTTTCACGAGTAGGCGACGGTCTTACGGTTCGCTTCCCGGTACGAACGCATCGAAGGCGGCGAAGAACTGTTCGCGGAAACGGTCGGCTTCCTGAAGAATTTCGTGCTCCGCACCATCGATCGTCACCAGTTTGCCCGAGCGCAGACGGCGGGCAAAATACTGGATGGCGCGGTTCGAGACGACCTTGTCGGCTCCCGCGGCCACGATCAGCGACGGTATGCGCATGGCGGCAATGAACTCCGGATCCATCACCGCGTTCGACGCCCGGCTAAACGCGTTCACCCAGGCGGCCGTCGGACCGCCGAGTCCGAGATGCGGAGCTTTTCTGAAAAGCTCCGCATTGCGCTTGTACCGTACCGGATCGGTGGTCAGCTTGTTGTCCTTGAAAGGACGGACTTCACGTGGCAGGGGACCACCGGCCATGTATAGCCTGCCGAGGCCGATGTTGTTCAAAAGAGCCGAGGCAAAGCTTATGGATGCCATGGAAACCCGCGAACTCGCCAGTTCGAGCAGCGGTGCGATCAAAACCATCCGCTCGATGCGGTTTACCATCAACGGCGAAGCGAGCAACGCCACCAGCGAACCGGTGGAGTGTCCCAGAATATAGTACGGGCCGGGGCAGTCGGGCAGTACGATCTGTTCGAAGAACATCTCGAGATCGGACACGTAGTCGTAGAAACTGTCGACGTATCCCTTGACCGGATTGCCGATCAGACGGTCCGAACCACCTTGGCCGCGCCAGTCGAAGGTGGCGACTGCAAGGCCTCGCCCTGCCATGTCCCTGGCGGTTTCGAAGTATTTCTCGATGCACTCGTTGCGCCCGTGGAGGATGACCACAGTGCCCTTGCGTGGCGATGCGGTTTTCTTGAACAGGGCGTAGCGAAGCCGGCGATCGTCGGCTGCAGAAAAGAAGCCGTCGATGGTCCCTTTCGGCACCGGATTGCCATCAGTTCCGACAAGATTCCCTGCCATTCGCCGCTCCACGCCCGATGGTTCGATACTCGCCACAAGGGTTGATATAATCGATCATGGGTGAATAAAAGGTGCCCGGCATCACCGTGCGAATACAACAAAAAAAGCCGGCCCCCTGTTCCGGATGGAAGGGACGATGCACCCGGAACAGCGAGCCGGACTTGCCGATCCATCGCGAACTTTCCGGACCGGTCAGATCAGGCTAGCGCGGCCAAGCTGAACATATTCAGATGGCCCGGTTCATCCGTCGTTCATGTTTGGAATTCCGTCCTTGCGGCAAGCTCTTGAACGGGCCCGCACCAATTACTACCTAGTTGTCACGGTCGCCTTGAAGGGGCCGTAGCCGATGTTCGGTGTCCCATCGGGAACCGGCACCGGTAACGCAAAACCATGTTGCTCAACAGGAGAACACCAAAATGCGTCACGTAGATTTTTCACCCTTCTACCGTTCAACCGTCGGCTTCGATCGTCTGTTTTCGATGCTTGACGCCATGGGCCAGCCTGAAAGCGCCCAGACCTATCCGCCCTACAATATCGAACGCACCGGTGAAAACGCCTACCGCATCACCATGGCGGTCGCGGGTTTCGGCGAAGACGAACTCGAGCTCGAAGCGCATCGCAATGTGCTAACCGTGAAGGGCGAGAAGACCGAATCCAAGGAAGACGACGGCGCGGAGCTGCTTTACCGCGGCATTGCCGGCCGCACCTTCGAGCGCCGGTTCCAGCTTGCCGACCATGTCGAGGTCAAGGGCGCGGAACTGAAAAACGGATTGCTCCACATCGATCTCGTGCGCGAGGTTCCCGAGGAACTGAAACCGCGCCGGATCGCCATTGAGGCGACTACTGCCAAGAAGGGCAAGCAGATCGAGGCCAAGGCCGCCTGACGCGGCACTTTCAAGGCCATGACCTTATGACGGCGTCCCATTCGGGGCGCCGTTTTTCATTGGCTCCGGCGCGCGCGGTAAAGAAGGTGGTCAACCGAAAATTTTCCGGCGCCGTGAACGACAATCATCAAAAGAACGAAGACCCACAGCAGGCGCTGGTCCCAAATGATCGCGTCGGGCAACCGGTCGAACATCGAGCCGATCGCTTTTTCGTCCAGCCCGTGACCGTATATGTCGACGACGCTCTGGACGATGACGAAAAAGATCATGCCGAGAGCGGACAGGCGGGCAAATAGGCCCAGCACGACAAGAACAGGCAGGATGATTTCCGCCCATGTGCCGAGATAGACGATCAGGTGATAGGGGATGAAAGCCAGCTTGGTGTGGTCGTAGTTTACCTGCTCCATGAGCTTTGGAAAGATGGTAACGAACGCACCCGAATTCGGATTGAGAAAACCGAAAACGCCGTCGCCGAGCTTGCCGAGCCCAGAATTGAGATAATAGGCCAGGAGCAGGCTTGCGAACAGGAAGCGCGCCAGAAGTCCCGTGAACCAGCCGGACAAGGCTGATTGCAAGGCGTCGAAGAACCGCTGGTGCATGTCGACGATCGATCCGACAAATCCTGGCATCGCAGTCAATTCCTCCGTCCCTTTTTCCATTGCCCTGTTCATTCTTCCAGGTGCGAGAATACGCCGGCTTCAAGCATTCCGGATATGTTGGCGGCAAGATCGAATTGCGGCGAGTTGGCTGTTGCTTGCGCTGCCGCCTCTCCAAGCGGAACACCATCCATGAGCGCGCGCAGAAAGCTCGCACCGCCGGGTGGCAGCTTGCGCACAAAAACCTGGGTCGCCGGGCGCGTGATCAGGGCGTCCTCCCCGTCGCGTTCCGTGATCCTGCCGACCGGCCCTTCCTTGCGGTTGACGGAATAAATGGTCACCGCCGGCCATTGCGAGGTCAACACATGGGCCGCTGGATGGCGCACAAACCTGACGCCAGCCAGATTTTCGGGCGCGATATCGCCGAGCGCAGAGGGATCGAGCGGTTCGGCATCGGCGGCATGATATGCGTCAAGCCAGGCGCGTTCGATACGGGCGACATCGCCAAGCCACGGCATTGACCGCGTGTGTTCGAAACCGTCGATAAAGTCGGCGAATGAATGGCCGTATTCGAAAAGCAGCGGCGAAGTCGGCGGTTCGGAACGGACATG
>JBFIBB010000146.1:0-8752 GCA_041582695.1 Rhizobiaceae bacterium | reverse complement strand
CGGGAAATGCCGCCTCGTCTAGATTGGCGCATACCGCCATCGCGCCCACCCAATGGCCTTTTGGAATCGTTAGTCCACCGTCGATCGCATTGTCTGCCTCGCTGTATCGGAGGAATACCTTGAAAGACGGGTTGATCCTGTCGACCTCGTATAGAAGCTGGCTGATCCACGAATAGGCGCCGGCCTTCATCTTGCCGTTCGAGATCACCATAGGCGGCTCGGGCTCGCCGAGAATTGCAAACAGCGTCGGCAAGTCGATCCGCAGATTGAGAATCGTGCCGATCGTATTGCCCCAGGCCGTCGGTATGACCGACATCGGCGTTCCGACAAGCTCCAGCAGCAGCATCAACACGTCGATATAATATTCGTCGACCGAGTAACCGGGACTTCCTCCCGCACCCTTCAGCGTGCGAACATGCGCGATCGCGGCCTGCTCGATCTCGACAAAGATCTCCAGCAGCGTGTCCGGTTGAGCCGGACGCCGTGTGCGCGCTGCGCTCAGCAGCGATTCCAGATGCGTGAGGAATTCAGCGCCAGATTTCCGTGCCAGTTCGTTCAACTCTCCGAGACGCATGTGGTTTCCGACCAGGTCAGCCAGGAAGATGACCGACCATAGCTGCAATGTGCGAAGCCCCGGATTCTCCGGCCGGTCCATTTTCAGCGTCGTCAACCAATCGGGCTCCAGATCTCCGACCTGCTTGCGGACGAACGGCAATGCTATGGCGATTTCAGACAAGAAGCTTGGACCGGGCACTCCAAACAGTTCCGAAACGATGCGATAGACCGTGTCCGTTGCCAGTTCGTTGACCAGGTCGATTTGCCCGCGATGGCTGGTGCGTTCCACCGCTGCAGCAATGCTTTCGTCGGCGATCGTTTTCAGCCGGCCGTAAAAATCGGCCCTGGCCGTAAACTCGCTCCAGGCAAGTTTGAGGATTTCCTGCAGCCTCACCCGCGTATCGCCGGTCTCGGTATTTCGTTCGGTCCCGATCAGCAGGTCATAACCGCGGCTGGTCCTGCGGCAGGCTTCTCGGTAGTGGGCGACAGAAAAGCGCCTCGGGCCCGAGACATTGTCCGCCAGAACGGCTTTGACATCACTGTGGCGTCCGACGAAAGTGATCGGTGCACCGGCCGCCGGTTCCTCGTGAACCACATGTGCCCAGGGCAGGTTCCCGGCTGCCGGTGCAGCAGGTGGATTGACGACGATCTTGCGTTCCCCGTCTTCAAGAATGCGCTTCACATAGCTCTTGATGCGCGTTGTCTGGAACAGCGATGGGGTCACGACATCGTCGAGCCAGCCGCCGCCCTGCCAGTCTTCATCCGGCTCGAATTTGTCGCCTTCCGCAATCGCACGCAGCGCATCGATGCTCGGAATAAAAAAATAATCGCCGCCGCGGGTCGTTACGAAACGCGGAATATTATGTACCGGCGCAACCGCGCCCGCCTCGAAAAACCGGTCCGACGCGCGGCCGTTGTTGGAGCCGGTGATCGGGCATCGGCCCAGCCCCGCCTGTCCGAGAAATTCTCCACCGTTGATCCAAAGCGACTGGATTAGTTCGAACTGAAGATCGATCCGCGAATTGACCGCGACAAACAGCAGGCCGCGCTTCTCCCCGTCGCCATTCGAGTTTTCCGGCAAAAGCGGGCCGCCATAAGGTATCCCGCGGCGCAATATGCGGTGCCGCTTTGCGTCGCTGTTGCCGCCAATGTCGCGAGGATTGGACCGCCTGACATGGGCGCCCAGCGGACATTTCAGACCAGCCGGATCGTCCTTCGCATAGAGAAAGTCATTGGTCCTGCCGTCAAGATCGGAGCCAAGGCTGATTTCAAGATCAGGGGAAACAACCAGAGGCGTGCCGTCCTTCCACCGGCCCATGAACTGCGCCGCCAGCCGGTCTTGTCCTTTGCGGTCCGGACGTTGGTTCTTCAGAAAATTCCTGAAGCCGATCACGTCCTGTTCCAGCTTGCGGAACACCTGATAGGTGCCGTTGTCGCGCAATTGCTTGTTGGCAGGCTGCATTTGCACATGCCCGTCCTCATCGGGCCAGCCGAGGAAGATCTCGCCTCGCGCGACCTTGTCCCAGGTCCTGTTGCGGCGTGGCGTTCCACCACCCGCCGGCGGCGTTCCGAGGCCCAGATCGATGAATGGCTGGCTGATGCCGTCGCGAAAGCCGAAATGTTCGCGTCGGTATTTTTCCGGCACCATTGCGCCGGTCTCGGCGTCCACCGAATAGGGGTCCTGTCCGAGCTCGATATGGAGTATCTCGATGCCCAATGGCCTGAAAAGAGCGCCAAGCAACGCCCGCAGCAGCTTTCCGCGCGATCCCGACCTTTCGTTGAACAGCCTGACATCCTCACGCAGCCGCCGCCACGGCTCCTCCTTCATCGGCGTCCTGCCGTCTCCGACCAAAAACCGGCTGACGAAATGCCCGTGCACGCTGCGCAAGCCCAGCGCGCCATCCCAGTTTTCCGGCGCACTCGCGCCGTTGTCGCCAAGTCTTTCCGCCCGCGCCGCCATGCCCTCCTTGAACACATCCGGAAACGAATCCAGGGTTTCGGGATTGAGGTGCATTGCTTCCAGACCCGGATAGGTAAAGGCGACATTGACCGGCATTGGATCGACTGCCATTTCGCCTCCATTGCCGGTTCTCGCCATTTCGTTCTGGGATTTCTCGTCGCGCAGCATCGCCGCTCTGCCCTTGGCCCCGGCGATCGAAGGCGCCGATTGGCGCAGTATTTCGTAAATCGAGACCATGGTGAGTCCGCCATTGATCGCTGCGTTCCCGGCAGCACCCGGATCGCCGCCATACTTCGACAGGACCTTGGCGATCAGCGCCGGGCTTGAGACCAGCACCCTGAAATAGGCGGATAGGATGAAAAGGAACTTCGCAGCGCTCCTCCCGTTTCCCTGCAGAACCGCGCCAAGCTCGCCGACCATGCGCGTTACGATTGCGAGGCGCTGCGGGTGGGCCAGATTGCCGAGGATCAGTTCCAGAACCCGCGCCACCGCCGCAATCGCTCCCATCGGCTTGGCAAGCAGGCCAAGAAGCTCCGCGCCCAGAAGCGCGGGATCAAACTCGACACCATCATTGTCCAGCATCTTGCCCAGATGCGCCTGGATGCTGACCTGATCGAGCTTGGCGCCCAACTTGCGCTCGAGGTATCCGGGCAGTTCGGGCTCCGCTTTCCTGCCTGCAGCCGGTTTTACGCCCATAGCCGCGAGTTTCTTCAGCCATGCATAGAACTCGTCTGCCGGCATCAGCGATTCCGGCGGATCGAGCAGCGAACGCTTCGCCTTCGGCGAATCGTCATCATCCTCGACCCGCGACCCGAACGCGCCGCCGCTTGTAAGACTGCTCACCAAGGCATCGATCAACCGGTCAAAGAACGTGTCTTCATCCGCCGCATCCCCGGTTTTGTTCTTTTTCGCCTCGGCCTTTTTCCGCTTCGCCAGTCCGGTCTGCTCCGCAAACAGTTGCGGCAGCGGCCTTGTCTCGCTCTTCCTGAGTATCCGGAAGAAGTAGTAGAGCGCCCAGTTCTGCGCGCCAGAGCCTGGATGTTTGACGACGCGGGCGAGGCTGGCCTGTATGCCGGCCGTCGCCGTTTTGCCTGGCGATGCGGCTTTTGCGGAACTTCTGTTCATGCCCGTCACTCCTCGTCCCCCATTGCCGCCACATAAACGCCACCCGGCGCCGGGAAGCCGCTGGCAAACTGTTGGCTTTCTTTCAGAAATTCGTCGAACAACTCGTCCATCGGTTTGAGCCGTTCGCCAGTGGGAGAACGTACCTTGGCAACGAAATCGTCGAAACGCCGCTTGAAGTCCTCCAGATACTTGATTCGCGGTACTGACAGCTGCGGATACACCGACATGAACAGGTCGTTCGGTATCTGATAGCGTCTGATCCATCTCCAGAACGCCTCGAAATCCGACGTGCCGGGAAAATCCTCGCAGTTGAAAAAGACGTCATCGAACCGGTCTTTGATGAACTCGGCGATATCGCGGAAGTACACCCTGATATCGCCGTCGAAGATCACCTGCGTCAGCAGCCAGGAGCGGAATTGGAACGGATTGGGTGGTAGCGTTTTCTTTCGCGCCTCGTCCGGAAACTCGTCGAACATCCAGGTTTCCACGGGGTTCGGTCCAAATGCCTTCTTGTAGCTCTTGTTTCCGCCTTCCCCACCTTCATCGCCTGGTTTCGGAAAACCGGGAAAGCCGGAATAGATCAGGTACTGTTCCGGGCGGATAACGATCATCCTGGCGAAATGGATGGTCGTGATCCGGCTGAGTTCCGTTGGACGGCCCTGCTGTGAGGATCGCATCAGTGCGGCGATCTTGAAACGGACGCGTTCCTCGAACGTCCTTCGCTCGTTCGGCACGCGGCCGAGCTTTATCGGCGAGAGAATGGCAATTTCAGTCTTGTTGCCCACGGTTCTGGATGTCGTCCAGGTCCTGGCGCCACTTTCCATCGGCTTCTGTCCCCTCCTGCGATCCTGACCGGTGCCTGGTCTCCCGCATTACGATATTTCAATGTTCGTGAATTTGTCGGCGGATTCTCACACACAACGCCATACGCGTCTGTGGGATTGGCCACAGCCGGTCTTGCGCTACACGCTGTCCGTTTCAATGCATGCTGTGTGCTCGAATTCGTCCGGCCCGCGCACGACGACGGTCAGCACTTTCCGATGCGCTCTCCTTCGCCGCGGTCGCCCAGTTCGTCCAACGGATAACGCAGACGGCGATTGCCCCGGCAGCCTTCGACATAGATTTGCGCATCGTTGACGTCCTGCCTTTCGAGCTCTTCCAGTATTTCGGAAACCCGCCGCGACAGGCATGCTCCACGGTCGTTTTCGGAAATGAAATCGCCATAGACCGTGAACACCATGCGAAGCGAACGCCGCTTGTAACAAGCGTCGATCGTGTAACGTTCGTTTCTCACCTCGACGATCATTATGCGCTGGAACCCCCGGCCATCCAGTATCCTGGTGATTTCAGCTTCCGACAGGCGTCTGGCGCATCGGCCGAGCCGCTGCGTCTTGACGATCACGCCGAACCGGTTGAGCGTCACCTCCACCCTGTTGCCATCCTTGCAGCCAACCGCCACATAATCGGGCAGTTGGTCATCAATCACCTCGACGCGGGTAAACCCCCGTTTTGCAAGGATGGCCGGAATTTCAGCCGGATCGATGCCCGGCTCGCAGACACCGATGCGCACCTCGCGCCTGATATTGCCCTGTCTGTCGAGCACGATCTCGAATTTCGCCCGGCCAAGACAGGCATGAACAATAAATTCACGCGGTTCAGACGGCTGGAAATCTATAGCTTCGAAACCTTGCTTGCGCAGCAGCGCTGCGATCTCGCCCCGCGATAGGTCGGACTGGCATTGTCCGACCTTTTTTGCGTGGGTGATCTTTCCGTCGGCCCGCATGATCAAGCGCATGCGATCGCCGTTTCGGCAGGCAAAGGCGACAAATCCGTCATCACGGTCAAAGACTTCGATTTCGCCGTATCCGGCCTCGATCAGCAGCTGACGGACCTGCTCGACTGTGATCGCCCCGCAGGTTCCGATCTTGCGCATGTCCGATATGTTGCCGTCGATCCGCCAATTGAAGCGATAGCGAACGCTGTCCTTGCAAGCTTCGACCCGAGCCTGGAATAGTTCGTTGGCTACTATCGTGATTTCTGAGAACCCGCGCGCCTGCAGGGCGGCGACAACGATCTTGTCGAAGTCGCCAAACTCGAACTTGATTTGTGCTGCAACCGGCGTGGCCGTTCCTGCATGGACGGCCATGAAGAAAGCCAGCAAAGCGATTCTGACGCTGCGAAATGCCACCGTTTCGTCCTCCCGTATCCGCGCCATTGGGCGTCGTTTATGCAAAACTAATGCAACTGAACATTATTGGTAAGTGCGGCAATGCTCCGGCGGCAGACCAAACCGGTGTCATTTGCGAGTTTGATCAAGGACGGGCGACTGAAACTTTCGCTTGCCGAACCCCGGTAAATGAACGACAATCAATGTATTCGGGCATTTGCCGGCCCGGAGACTGGAATAGCCTGCCCGGGCCTTACTCAACGACGAAAGGCTGCCCGGAGGGGTTGCACGGCGGTAGAGCGCCCCGACAAGGGTGCCTCACGGCAACCACTGTTTCTTCTCCCCCAGTGAACGACCGATATGATTTTGCTGCCGGAACCCGGCGGCACAATGCCATGACGGAAGATAAGGAGTTTTCCATGGCCCAAACAGGTACTGTCAAATTCTTCAACCATGCCAAGGGCTTCGGGTTCATTACTCCCGACGAGGGCGGTAACGATGTGTTCGTTCACATCTCGGCCGTCCAGGCTTCCGGTCTTCCTGGTCTGGAAGACGGGCAGAAAGTGTCGTTCGAAACCGAGCCGGACAAGCGTGGCAAAGGGCCGAAAGCTGTTAATCTGACGGTCGGATAGACTGTTCAGCCTCCGTTCAGGCGGCGCTGCGTAATCAAGGTCTCCAAGGTAGCCGCCTTTTCATGTGGCGGTCGTATGAAGGAGACCAAAATGAACGCAATTTTCAAACCGGCTGTGCTGTCGCTGGCTGCCGTGGCGATAGCTCTTACGCCGGTTGCTCAAGCTTCGGCGCATGAACGCTGGAAGCATTACCGCCAACAGCACGATTACCAACCGGTCGTCGTTAGGAAAAACAAAACCGGCGAGTTGATTGCCGCCGGTGTTGTCGGTCTGGCTCTCGGCGCCATAATCGTCAGTGCCGCCAATCAACATAACAATAACGATTATCGCGTCCACCGACCTGCGCGTCCCCGCCCCGATCGCGATTACTTTCCGCCGCGACCCGGCTACATTGATGATGACGAACCGGAGATCATTTACGACGAACCGGAATATGTGTCGGCGGAACCCTGGACACCGCAGTGGTATCGCTATTGCGAAAGCCGGTATCGCTCCTTTGACCGCTACACGGGCACTTTCAAGGGATATGACGGAAAGCGCCACTTCTGCGTCGTGCGATAAAATCAAGTCAGGGAGCCATCGCAAGGCTCCTTGACCAGTTTTCCACTTCACACCAGAAACGGATTGGACAGACGCTCCTTGCCGAGCGTGCTGCCCGGTCCGTGCCCGCAGATGAAGCTCACTTCATCGCCAAGCGGCAATAGCTTTTCCTTGATCGAGCGGATCAGTGCATCGTGGTCACCACCGGGCAGGTCCGTGCGCCCGATCGAGCCGCTGAACAGCACATCGCCGACATGGGCAAATCTGGCCGCGCTGTTGTAGTAGACCACATGGCCCGGCGAATGACCCGGACAATGAAATACCTCGAACTGATGGCCCTCGAACGAAACAGTCTCACCCTCGGTCAGAAAACGGTCCGGCGTGACGTTTCGCACCGGATCGGTTAACGAGAACATTAGCGCCTGCTCTTCCAGCCTTCCGAGCATTGTGCGGTCGCCCTCATGCGGACCGATGATATCGACGCCAAGCGCTTCTTTCAGTTCCATCGCGCCGCCTGCATGATCGATATGTCCGTGTGTAAGCCAGATCGCCGAGATCGAAATGCCGTTTTCGCCGAGCGCCGCCATTATTCGCCCGACCTCGCCGCCAGGATCCACGACGACCCCGCTTTTGGACGCATCATCGAACAGAATGGTGCAATTCTGCTGGAACGGCGTGACCGGGATAATTCCCGCGCTCAAGTTTCCCATTAATAGCTCCCAAACCTGACGCCGCCGCTTACACGCACTCCCTCGCCGCGTCCAGCGACGGACGCGCTTCGGCGGTACCGAAGTCGGCAGCGAAATGCCCTATTTCTTCGCGCCGCCCAGTACCGCGCCAACAACTCCCGAAAGAATTCCGCCACCAGCAACCCCGCCGACGGCCTGGCTGAGCAGGTCGCCGATCATGCCGCCTCCGGCTGCTTCGCCGCCAAGCACAGAACCGAGCAACGTCCCGCCGCCGACGCCGCCGATCACCCCCAGCATCACGCGCATGACCGAGTTGAGCGCTTGCTGCTTCAATGCACTGCTGACCGCTAGTCCGCCGATGGCTCCTGCTACAGCTTCGACAATAATCGGTACCAGCGCTTCCATCGATCCTCCTCGCAGCCAGGCTGCCGCCCGCATTTCCGCAACTTCGGAAAAGTACTGCGCGAAGTCAATTTCTCAATTGCACCGTATGGAGCCATCGCCTCGCAAACGCCCGCAAGACGGAACTGCCGCCGGCTTACTCGGCCGCCATTGATTGGCTCGGACGCACGGCGCTCTCGTAGTCTCTCATCAGATCGGTGATAATGTCGCCGACGGCAAACCGGTAGGGGCCAATTTCCGATACCGGCGTGACTTCGGCCGCCGTGCCGGTCAGGAAGCACTGTTCGAAGCTCTCCAACTCATCCGGCATGATCGCGCGTTCCACGACTTTTATACCTCGGTCCCGCGCAAGGCCGACAACCGTGCGCCGCGTAATGCCGTCCAGGAAGCAATCGGGATCGGGAGTGTGCAGCACGCCATCCTTGACGAAAAAGATGTTCGCGCCGGTTGCTTCGGTGACCCGCCCGCGCCAGTCAAGCATCATCGCATCGGCATATCCCTTTGCCTCCGCCGCGTGCTTGGAAAGCGTGCAGATCATGTACAGCCCGGCAGCCTTGGATTTAGACGGAGCGGTTTTCGGATCGGGTCTGCGGTATTCGGCGATATCCAGCCGAATCCCTTTCAGCCGTTGTTCCGGATCAAAATAGCTCGGCCACTGCCAGATCGCGATTGCCAGATTGAT
>JBFIBB010000145.1:0-8844 GCA_041582695.1 Rhizobiaceae bacterium | reverse complement strand
TTTTGCCGCCGCCTCGCTGCCGGTGATCGCGCTGGCAGGCTGGGCGGTGCACCAGGCGGTGTTCGCCGCCGACGTGGCGCTCGGCGTCTTTGCGGTTGTGGCGGTCAGCGAGGTTTTACTCTGGCGGCCGGCCGAAGCGGTCATCATCGTCAACAATGGAATGGGCCGTTTCGGCCGGGCTGCAGTCCTCGTCATAACGGGAACCATGTTCCGTGCCGCTGCTGCTCTGGGGTTTGCATTTGCTGGCGATGGTTCACTAGCCGAATGGGTCTGGTACTACCTTGCCGCCAATGCCGCTTCGCTGACGGTGGCGGTGGCCTGTTTCTATCCGGGACAGAAATTGCGCCTTGCGCCGGCGCTCTATGGCCGCCGCCTTCTGGACTCGCTGGCTGTATCGGGAGCCGAAGTGCTTTTCTATCTGCAGATGGAGCTCGACAAACTGTTGGTGCTCGCCATTGGGGGCCCACAGATCGCCGGTATCTACGCGATCGTGATGCGTCTCGTCGATCTGACGGCGATACCGATCCGTGTTTTCACAATGATGTTGATCCAGGCAATGATGCGCTCGCCCGAACTGTTGCGCCGGGCTTGGTTGAAAACCGGAATAGAAGCGGGGGTTTTCACCATTTCGGTCGCCGCGCTGCTGGCATTGGCGGTCATCCTGCACATCTATCCGGGACTGCTGGGCCAAAACGTCGCCGAAATCGCGCCGGTCATCGGTTTTGCCCTGCTGGTGCCGGGTTTCCGCAACCTCGTCGAATATCAGGCCGAACTGCTCTATGCCCGCGGTCAGACAGTGCTGCGCGCCATCAATCTGGCGCTTCTTGCCGGCGCGAAGGCCGTGCTGCTGGCCGCGCTTCTTTCGGTTGTGACCGGCCCGATTCCACTGCTCGGCTGGCTCAATGCAGTGTTCGCGCTGCTCTATGTCATCTCGGCGGCGCTGACCTATTCGGCGTTGCGCCAGCCGGCCAAAGCGCTTTGATGCACCGGATTCGGGCCGTTATGGGTACCGGTTTCGCGATCGCTCCGGGAAATGTTCCTGCCAGTATTTGTTGCAGCGCCACATTAATGATGTATGTGTCCCCGCTGCGCTTCGACAATCAGACCGCATGAAATGCCTCAATGAACCTGACAGGTAAACTTTCCGACCCCCTGGTGTTGTCCGGGCGCGACGTAACCGCCGTGCTGGGGCCGACCAACACCGGCAAGACGCATCTGGCGATAGAACGCCTGATCGCACACCAGTCAGGGGTGATCGGCCTGCCGCTTCGTCTGCTTGCCCGCGAGGTCTACGGCAGGGTCTGCGACAAGGTGGGCGCGGCGAATGTGGCGCTCATTACCGGCGAGGAAAAGATCATCCCTCCGGGCGCCCGCTACTCGGTCTGTACTGTCGAGGCGATGCCGCGCGAGACCGATGCCGCGTTCGTGGCCATCGACGAAATCCAGCTTGCCGGCGATCTGGAGCGCGGACACATCTTCACCGACAGGCTGCTGCACCTGCGCGGAAGGCAGGAGACCCTGCTGCTCGGATCGGGCACGATGCGCGGCATCCTCGAAACTCTTCTGCCCGGCATCTCGGTCGTAACCAGACCGCGCATGTCGATGCTGACCCATGCCGGGTCGAAAAAGATCACCCGCCTGCCGAACCGTTCGGCCATCGTCGCGTTTTCTGCCGACGAAGTATACGCGATAGGCGAGCTGATCCGCCGCCAGCGCGGCGGCGCGGCGGTGGTGCGTGGCGCGCTCAGCCCGCGCACGCGCAACGCCCAGGTTGCGCTCTACCAGTCGGGCGATGTCGATTACCTGGTGGCGACAGACGCCATCGGCATGGGTCTCAATCTCGATGTCGATCATGTTGCATTTGCCCAGAACCGCAAGTTCGACGGCTTTCAGTACCGTCAGCTCACGGCCGCAGAAATCGGCCAGATCGCCGGGCGCGCCGGCCGCCATGTCCGCGATGGCACGTTTGGCGTGACGGGACGTGTGGACCCGTTCGACGATGCCCTTGTGGCGCGAATTGAGGCGCATGAGTTCGAACCGGTCAAGGTACTGCAATGGCGGACAGCCAGGTTTGATTTTTCCAGCCTCGAGGCGCTGATGCAATCCATCGATACGCCGTCCCCGGTGCCTGGCCTGACCAAGGCGCTGCCGGCAGTCGATGCGCAGGCGCTGACAAGGCTCGCCGCCGACGAGACCATCGCCCGCCTCGCCGACAACCCCGAGCGCGTGTCTCTGCTCTGGGATGCCTGTGCGCTGCCCGACTACCGCCGCATCGCGCCCGCCCAGCATGCCGACATCATCGCCACGATCTATCTTGATCTGGCCAGAAACGGCCATGTCGACGAGGACTACCTAGCAGAGCAGGTGCACCGGGCGGACCGCACCGATGGCGACATCGATACGCTGTCGGCGCGCATCGCGCAGATACGAACCTGGACGTTCGTGTCGCACCGTCCCGGCTGGCTGCAGCACGCCTCGCATTGGCAGGAAAAGGCGCGAGATATAGAGGATCGTTTGTCCGACGCGCTGCACGAAAGGTTGACGAAACGCTTTGTAGATCGCAGGACATCCGTTCTCATGAAGCGCTTGAGAGAGAATTCCATGCTCGAAGCCGAAATTACGCCGCAAGGCGATCTCACCGTCGAGGGCCATCATGTCGGGACCATGCAAGGGTTTCGATTCACCGCGGACCAGAGCGCCGATGGCGAGGACGCCAAGGCGGTGCGCGCGGCGGCGCAAAAAGCGCTCGCTCCCGAGTTCGAGGCCCGTGCGACCCGTTTTGCGGCCGCCGGAAACGGCGATCTGGCACTCGGCGCCGACAATATCCTGCGCTGGCTTGGCAGCCCCGTTGCGGCGCTGGCGGCAGGTGAGGAAATCCTGAAACCGCGTGTTCTGCTTCTCGCCGATGACCAGTTGACCGGGCCTGCCCGCGACAAGGTGGCGGCAAGGGCCGAGCGTTACGTGGCGTTCCAGGTCGACACGCATCTCAAGCCGCTGGTGCAGATGTCCGGTGATGAAACGCTGACCGGAGTGGCGAAAGGTATCGCCTTCCGTCTCGTCGAGGCTTGCGGGATCATAAACCGGCGCGAGATCGCCGAGGAAGTCAGGGCCCTCGACCAGGACGCCCGGGCGGGGCTCAGGCGCAACGGCGTGCGCTTCGGCGCTTATCACCTGTTCGTGCCGCCGCTGCTGAAGCCCGCTCCCGCGGGGCTGCTGACACAGCTATGGGCGCTGAAGAACGATGCGATCGACAAGCCGGGCTACGGCGATGTGGTTGCTGCGCTTGCCAGCGGGCGGACTTCGGTCGTCACAGAACCCTCCTACGAGCGGATGTTCTACAAGCTCGCCGGTTTCCGCCTGCTTGGAAAACGCGCCGTCCGCGTCGACATTCTCGAGCGTCTGGCCGATCTGATCAGGCCGGCACTGTTCTGGAAGCCCGGCATCGGCGCGCGGCCGGAGGGCGGTTATGACGGTGAGCGTTTTGTTGTCACTCCGGCCATGATGTCGATCTTGGGGGCAACCTCGGAAGACATGGAAGAAATCCTGAAAAATCTCGGTTACCGGGCCGAGCCCGCGCCGGCCGAGGAAGTCTCGGCCCATATCGCGAAAATCGACGCGCAAGGCGCCGCAAGGACGGACGCCGGCGAGCAGGCGCCAGAATCGCAGGCAGACGAGGACACGGCCCCGGCAGCCGATTTGGCCGAAACCGGAGACGATTCCGCCGGCGGGGGCGATACTGCCTCAGCACCGCAAAATGCCGAATCCGGCGTGCCAGAGAATGCTGCATTGATAGAGCTCGCCGCTACGGAGATCGCCACGCAAGCCGGGCCTGCCGGGATCGAGGGCGCCGACACCGGCGACGGCGTGCCCGCTCCGGTTGCCGAAACGGCGGAAGAAGAGCAAAAGCCGGTATTGTTGTGGCGGCAAGCAAGGTTCTCCAGGCGTCCCGCGCATGGAAAGCGCGCGGGCGAGGCAAGGTCGCGGGGTGATGCCCGTCCTCAAAGGCAAAAGAAGTTCTCCGGCAAACCCGGGAAACACAAGAGCACAACACCCGCGCGGCAGGATGGGCACTCGAAGCCGCAGCGCGAGCGGAAGCCCGACAGGATCGATCCGGATTCACCCTTTGCCAAGCTTGCTGCCCTAAAAGCGCAGCTGAAGCAATGACGAGCAAGTTGGTTGCATGGTCCAGTTCTTGCCCATAACAAGTCGATGAACGGCGAAGGCGAGCGTCAGCGGGTCGACAAATGGCTCTTCTTCGCCCGCATCGTCAAATCCCGGTCGCTGGCCGCCAGGCTTGCAACCGGCGGCAAGGTGCGGGTCAACCGCAACAAGATCGATCAGGCGTCGCATCAGGTAAAGACCGGTGACGTGCTTACGATTACGCTTGAACGCCGCGTCATCGTCTGTCGCGTTCAGCGCGCTGGCACGCGGCGCGGTCCGGCGAGCGAAGCCCGCGAACTCTACGAGGATCTGACCCCGCCGGCGGCGGCGCCGGAAGCATCACGAGACATTGCCGCCGCACCGCAGCGCGAACCGGGCTCAGGCCGGCCGACTAAAAAGGAGCGCCGCGCGCTCGACCGGCGCCGAATGGAATGAATTTTCGCCACCGCGCCGATCACGACAATTCGTTCCGGCTTTGCGGCTTTCAAAAGCTTCAAACATCTTGCGAAGAACGCGCAAAGCCGCTACGCCATGCTGCGAACGATATCGTTTCTGCACAAACAAATTCGGAGCAGGTTCATCATGACCTATATCGTCGTCGACAACTGCATCAAGTGCAAATACATGGACTGCATCGAAGTATGTCCCGTCGACTGCTTTTACGAAGGCGAGAACATGCTGGTCATTCATCCGGATGAATGTATCGATTGCGGCGTGTGCGAACCGGAGTGCCCGGCTGAAGCCATCAAGCCCGACACCGAACCGGGCCTGGAAAAATGGCTGCAGATCAACACCGAATATGCAGAGAAATGGCCCAACATCACCTCCAAGGGTACGCCGCCCGCCGATGGCGAGAAATACGACGGCGAGGAAAACAAGTTCGAGAAGTATTTTTCGCCCAATCCGGGTGAGGGTGACTGACCGCGCATATCGCCGGAACGGCATTTTCACGTTAACCGCAGGGACTGAAATCTGCCCCTACGGCATTTCGCGCATGCAGCAATTTGTTGATTCTCGCAACAATTTATGGTAGGAATACTGTCATGCCAGTGGCAGATTTCCAACGTATTGCGCGCGAGCGCTAACAATCAAAGGGTGGTAACAAAACGAAACCGGGCGGTTTTGGCCGGGCGGGTATGAACATGTCTGCCGCAGAAAAATTGGCCATGAACCGAAGCGGAGCGGCTTTGTGCGCTCAATCGGACATCGTGCGACATAATGACAACCGGCCGCGCCGATGCGGCCCCATAAATGCTGCGGCCTCGGCGGGTCGCGTGGCAAAACAGGAGTTTGGTGCGAATGACAACCCAGCAGAAGAAATCGGCACAGCGTCAAGGTTTCAAGACCGGCGAATCCATCGTTTATCCGGCGCATGGCGTCGGACAGATCGTCGCGATCGAGGACCAGGAAGTCGCCGGCCACAAGCTGGAATTGTTCGTGATCGATTTCATGAAGGACAAGATGCGCCTGAAGGTGCCGGTCGCAAAGGCCGCCTCCATCGGCATGCGCAAATTGTCGCAGACCGACTACGTGGACCGCGCGCTTCGCGTCGTCCAGGGCCGGGCGCGCGTCAAGCGCACCATGTGGTCACGCCGCGCCCAGGAATATGACGCGAAGATCAATTCCGGAGATCTGATTTCGATTGCCGAGGTCGTGCGCGACCTCTACCGCGCCGACAACCAGCCGGAACAGTCATATTCAGAACGTCAGCTTTACGAGGCGGCGCTCGACCGGATGGCGCGCGAGATCGCCGCGGTCAACAAGCTGTCGGAGACCGAAGCGGTGCACCTGATCGAGGCCAACCTGAACAAAGGTCCCCGCGGCAAGGCGAAAGCCGACAATGAAAGCGACAGCGCCCAGGAGGAAGCCGCGTAAGCGGCGGTTCTTTCGCCAAAACCACCTGGCAAATCAACATGCGGCCGGTCCCGAAGGGGACCGGCCGTTTTTTTGTCCGGTGGCCGTATCGCGCCGCCTTGCACGGCAGCCAATGAAAAGGGCCGCATGAAAGCGGCCCCTGGCAATCGGTGCAGGTTGCGGAAGATGTTCAGCGCGGCGCCAGAACCATCATCATCTGCCGGCCTTCGAGCTTCGGTTCTGCTTCGACCTTGGCGATTTCCGCGGTCTCCTCGCGCACCCGGTTCAAAAGCTCCATGCCGAGCTCCTGGTGCGCCATTTCGCGGCCGCGAAAGCGCAGCGTCACCTTGACCTTGTCGCCATCGTCGAAAAACCGCCGCACGGCTTTCATCTTCACTTCGTAGTCGTGCGTGTCGATATTGGGCCGCATCTTGATCTCCTTGATCTCGATGATCTTCTGCTTCTTGCGAGCGGCGGCCGCCTTTTTCTGGCTTTCGTATTTCAGCTTGCCGAGATCAAGGATCTTGCAGACCGGGGGTTCGGCGTTGGGCGAGATTTCGACCAGGTCAAGTCCGGCGGCTTCCGCCGCTTCGAGCGCGGTCTCGATCGAGACTTCGCCCCGGTTTTTACCTTCGCTATCGATGAGTTGGACCCGGGGAACCCGGATATCTGAGTTGGCGCGGGGGCCTTCCTTGACAGGTTGTGTCGATCTGAACGGTCTGCGAATGGTCGTGGTCTCCTGATCTGTTTCGTCGAATGGCCGAAGGCTATGCCGCCTGCCGGCCAAGGCTGTCAATAGCACAGCTTCGTCGGAAAATCACGGCTTGAGTTGCATGCGCGCCGCCGCCGGTACGGGGCGCAAAAACCAGGGGTTTTCTTGAACCGCCGTCCGTGGCAGGAGCGATCCGGAAACATCCGGGAACTGGCAGCATGGACACGCCTGAATACATCGAGGTGGAAAACAACCGCATCGCGGTCCGCGCCAGGCAGGGAACCGGCCCGGGCCTCTTCTGGCTCGGCGGTTACCGCTCCGACATGAACGGAACCAAGGCCCGCGCGATCGACGACTGGGCGGCAAGAAACGGCCATGCGTGCACCCGGCACGACTATTCCGGACACGGGGAAAGCGGCGGAGCATTTGCCGACGGCGCCATTTCGCGCTGGCTTGCCGAGAGCCTTGCCGTGTTCCGCGCGAAAACCGCGGGCCCGCAAATCCTGATCGGATCGTCCATGGGAGGATGGATAGCGCTGAGGATGGTGCAGGAACTGAACAGGTCCGGACCGGGCGGCCGGGTGGCGGGTCTCATATTGCTGGCGCCTGCCCCGGATTTCACCGTCGAGCTCGTCGAACCGGCACTGACGGATGCACAGAAGCGCGACCTGGACCGGAAGGGATACTTCGAGACAGACTCGCAGTATGCCGATGAACCTTATGTCTACACCCGCGGCCTGATCGAGGACGGCCGCCGCAACCGGGTGCTTACCGGGCCGCTCGACACCCATTGCCCGGTGCATATCCTGCACGGGCAGCAGGACGCCGATGTGCCGTACAGCCTGGCGCTGAAGCTGGTCGAGCATCTTCCGGCCGATGATGTAACGCTGACGCTGGTCAGGGATGGTGATCACCGGCTCTCGCGCCCGCAGGACATCGGGCTGCTGCTTCGGGTGGTCGAGCAGATGATCCGGCAGGTGTATTGACGACTGCTTCATTTGGCAGGTTTTGTTGAATTAATACAATGAAATCAAGACAGTATCCGAATTCACGAAGCGAAGCGCTTGAATCGCCGAAATTTCATTCCCATCTCGATTGTCAAGCGGCGGTATCCCTGCCCCGCCCCAACGAGAGGACATATTAGACGATGACCAACTCTGCCCTGATCCGTCCCGCATGGACCCCCGCAACCATCGCCCTGATGGTGCTTGGATTCATCGTGTTCTGGCCGCTGGGCCTTGCCATGCTCGCCTACATTTTGTGGGGCGACCGGCTCGACGGCTTCAAGCGTGATATCAACCGTGCCACCGACGGCATATTTACCGGTTGCAGGCACTCCGGACGCCGTCACCATGGTTTTCATCGCACCGGCAATGTTGCCTTCGACGACTGGCGCCAGAGCGAGCTTGAAAGGCTTGACGAAGAGCGTCGCAAACTGGACGAGATGCGCGAGGAGTTTGACGCCTATGCCCGCGAACTGCGCCGCGCCAAGGACCAGGAAGAGTTCGACCGCTTCATGAAGGCCCGAGAGAAGAAAGCCAGGAAGTCCGGCGGCAAATCCGTGCCAGATGTCAACGGCGACGGTTGAAGCAACGGCTCTGAATCATCCCTGGTGACAAGATACGGCGGCGGAGCGATCCGGCGCCGTTTTCGTTGGCGCGCCGAAAAGGCGAATCATGTAGAAAACAGCCATGCTGAAATTCCCACGCGCCGGCAGATCCGTTCCTTCCACCACACGGCATGATGGTGGCCGCCTCCACATCGCCGGTCGCGAAATGCCTCTTGCCATCGTCGAGCACGCGCGGGCCAAGCGCCTGACCTTGCGCATCGAACCTGGCGGGCGCGGTATTCGCGTGACTGTTCCGCCCGGCGTCGGCCGCGGCGAAATCGACCGATTTGTCGCCCGCCACCATGGTTGGCTCGAAGGCCGGATCGGAAAACTGCCCGATCAGACAGTGTTGAAACCCGGCATCCGCATACCGGTTCGCGGCGTGCCCCATCGCATCGTTCATCATGATGGCAGGCGCGGCGTCACCCGCGCCGAGCGCGATGCCGACGGGCCGGTCCTGATCGTCTTCGGCGATGAACGTCATCTCGGCCGCCGCATCGCCGACTAC
>JBFIBB010000144.1:0-8967 GCA_041582695.1 Rhizobiaceae bacterium | reverse complement strand
GGCGAAACCATGCCCTCAGGCGTGACCGACACGGTGCTCGGCTCCATCGATCTGTCGTCCAAGGGTGATGCGTTCAAGGGCATGAAACTGCGTCTTCGGCGGCTCGTCATCGAGCCCGGTGGCATCGTGCCGTGGCACGATCATGCCCAGCGGCCGGCCAATATCTACGTGATCTCAGGCACGGTCGAAGAATATCAGTCGAATTGCCTGGTTCCGATCGTGCATGTTGCCGGCGATGCCGTGAGCGAATTCGGCGAAGACCTTGCCCATTGGTGGAAGAATACGGGAAATGAACGCGCCGTATTGATCTCCGCCGATCTGATCGCCGAAACGATGAGCAAGCCCGACACGATGTGAGGCATAAATTTCCAGAGTGCTAGCGGCCGTCCCGATGGGCGGCCGTTTCCTTGCGCGATCGGGATTGTAAATGGATATTCGCCACACCCGGATCCCCGATTCCGTCGTTGTTGCGCGCTAACTCCGACGCTTCCTTGTGTTCAAGCCGCGTATTGTTGAACCGCACCTGTCTGTTTCGACCATTCGGCATACCAGGTGTCGAACAGTTTCAATTGGGCCTCGACATAACCGCGCTGGCTGTCGGACAAACTGTCCGTTTCATTGAAATGCAAGGCATATTCCGGATCGCCCTTCAGCACCATCATATGCTTGAAATAGAGAACAAGATCCGGTCCCTCGTCGAAGGATGACAGAACCGCGAGCGCCGCTTCGAGTTCAAGCGCGTGCCTGCGCGCATCGACATCCCCATTCGCCGCAGCCTGGCACAATGCCACCAGATGCAAGATCTCCCTCGGCAGCGCACAGCCTATTCCTGTAATGGCGCCGGTGGCGCCGCAATTGACGTAACCGTGGAATACGCAGGTATCGACGCCGATCATCAGCGAGACCTCGTCGTCGCGGCTAGTGATGTTTTCGGCGGCGTAGCGCATGTCGTCGGCGCCGCCGAATTCCTTGAAGCCGACCAAATTGGGATGTTCTGCCCGCAGCGCGAAAAACAGGTCGGCGCGAGTGGCAAAGCCGTAATATGGACTGTTGTAGATCACCGCGGGAATATCCGGCGCGGCGGAAAGTATCGCCTTGAAATGATGGCGCTGCGCCGCGACCGATGTGCCGCGCGACAGAACACGCGGAATAACCATCAGGCCCTGCGCACCGACCTTTGCGGCATGAGCTGCATGGGCAGCAGCCTTGGCGGTGTTCACTGCGCCGGTACCGACAATGACCGGTATGCCGGCATTTACCAGGCGCTCTACGCCTTCCATTCGCTGTTCATCGGTAATGAGTGGCCAGTCGCCCATCGAACCGCAGTAGACGACCGCCGACATTCCCAGATCGATCAATTGCTTTCCCTTGCGAACTAACGCGTCGAAATCCGGCGTGCGGTCCGGCCGGCAGGGGGTCATCAAGGCGGGTATGCAGCCGGAGAATATCTGGGCTTTCATCATCGGGTCTCCTGATTGATTGCGGAACTGCCTCTTCACCGGTGGCGCGTCCGTCGCATAGGACTGATTATATCACTTGTATTTTTTTTGTCGACAAGATTTTCGGGCGGCAGATTTACCCTGGCCGGCGGGATGCCGCGATGTCATGCCCTAGAGTGAAATGTGATGGCGTCGGTCGCGAGCGATCATATGCCGTATCTGCCGCACGATCTGGTCGGCGTGGGTGCTGGCAAGACGATCGGCTTCCTCCACGTCATGGGCGACAATGGCGCCGATCATTTCGTCATGCTCGCGCACGTAGCGGTCAGGCAAACGGTCATCGAAGGAGGAGTAGTATAGGCGCAGGATACGCCGGCCTTCATCGAGCAGACGGCAGCAAAGCGTCGTGTAATAGGGATTGCGCCCGGCTTCGGCGATGGCAGCGTGAAAATTCCGGTTGGCGGATATCATCGACAGCGCATCCCCCGCCTTGACTGCTCCGGCGAAATCGGCCTGGAGGGTCCGGATTTTCTCGATATCTGCCGGGGTGTGGTGTTCGGCCGCCAGACGGGTCGTGACTCGATACATCAGTGTCAGTGCATCGAAAAAGTTGTGCAAGTTCACGAAATCGATGTTGGACACAACCGCGGAACGGTTTGGCAGCGTTGTTACCAAACCCTCGCCCGCCAAGCGGACCAGCGCCTCCCTGACAGGCGTGCGGGACATTGAAAAGCGTTCGGCAAGTTGGATCTCATCGATCGGACTGCCCGGCGGAAGCGTCAAATCCAGGATTTCGTCGCGCAGGGTCTCGTAGACGTGTTTAACGCCTTCGCCGCGCCTGCGCGCTGTGTGTTCGGTTGCAGCAGTGTCGCTCACGTTTTCATCTCTTGTGTCGACATGTTGCATATTTCATTTGACGGCGGCGATCAATTGCAACCGAATGCCTCTGGCGGGCGCCGATGGTGAAAACGCATTGAAAACAGTTCCACGTAGATGCAATCAGGTGCGAACGTCGGGCCGGTTCCGCCCGGTCCAGTGCTTGATCCGTGCGATCTGTTCTGCGGTTTCGATAACGGGCTTCAGCGCATTCTGCGGGTCTTCGCCCATTGCGGATGTATCGGTCTGGAGTTGCTCAAGATAAACGCGCAAGGTCGCGCCTTCCGTCCCGGTGCCCGACAGGCGGAAGACAATCCTTGCGCCGGAATCGAAACTGATCCGGATTCCCTGGCCCTCGGTTCTCGAGCCGTCGACCGGATCGGTATAGGAGAATTCGTCAGCGGACAGGACAGTTCCGGCCGCGAAAGACTTGCCGGACATTTTGCCAAGCCCGTCGCGCAGCTCATCGATCAGTCTTGAAGCTTTTTGCGCATCGACCGCCTCGTAGTCGTGGCGTGAGTAGTAATTGCGCCCAAATTTGCGCCAGTGATCGTTCATGATTTCAGCGACAGACTGACGCCGGCCGGCGATAATGTTGAGCCACAGCAGAACGGCCCATACACCGTCCTTTTCGCGCACGTGGTCGGACCCCGTACCAGCGCTTTCCTCTCCACAAATCGTGGCGCGTCCGGCATCGAGCAGATTGCCGAAGAATTTCCAGCCGGTCGGCGTTTCGTAGCAATCGATGCCGAGCGCAGCGGCAACACGGTCCACGGCCTTTGAAGTCGGCATCGAGCGGGCGACGCCTTTCAGCCCATCGGCGTAGCCGGGTGCAAGCGCAGCATTCGCCGTCAGAACGGCAAGGCTGTCGGAGGGCGTAACATAGACACCGCGACCCAGGATCATGTTGCGGTCGCCGTCGCCGTCGGACGCGGCGCCGAAATCAGGCGCATCGTCAGCCATCATTCGGTCCAGCAGGTCCTTGGCCCAGATCGGATTGGGATCCGGATGACCGCCACCAAAATCGGGCAGGGGCACTGCGTTCACGACACTGTCGGCAGGCGCACCCAACCGATCCTCGAAAATCGCCTTTGCATAGGGACCGGTGATCGCATGCATCGCGTCGAAGCGAATGCGGAAACCCGAAGAAAGAAGCGAAGCGATGGCTTCGAAATCAAACAATCTTTCCATGAGCGCCAGATAGTCGCTCACTGGATCGACGACCTCGATCTGCATACCGCCGAGACGGCTCGATCCAGGACGGGTCAGGTCGATATCCTGCGACTCGACGATGTCGTAGGAGGAGATCGCTTTTGTCGCTTCGAATATCCTGTTTGTAACCGTTTCGGGGGCGGGCCCGCCATTGGGAGTGTTGAACTTGACGCCAAAGTCTTCCTCGATGCCGCCCGGGTTGTGGCTAGCGGACAGGATAATGCCGCCATCGGTGTTCCGAATCCTGATCAGGTTCGATGCGGCAGGCGTAGACAGCAACGCATTGGTGCCGACGACGATTTTCGCGGCCCCTCCGGCTGCCGCCATGCGCAAAATGACTTGGGCGGCGCGGTCGTTGTAATATCGGCCGTCGCCTCCCAGCACCAGGGTCTTGCCTTCTACACCGCCGATGCCGTTCCAGATGGAATGGATGAAATTCTCCAAATAATGCCGGTCCATGAATATGCGGGTTTTTTTCCGCAGTCCGGACGTACCGGGTTTCTGACCCTCGATTGGGGCTGTTTCTATCGTCAGCTTGTTCAATTTACGCTCCTACCGGTTGGCGTTCGACATCAGCCCTGCGGCTGCGACGAGATGTGGCTCGTCGGCCAGATCAGCTACTTTTACGGGCAGCCGCCGCCGCCAGTTCGGATGCTCGGCGACGGTGCCCGGCAGGTTCGGTTGATCCTCCAACCCGAGAATATCTTCGATTTGCAAAGCAACCAACCTTGAACCGGCTCGGCCGAGAAACCTGCACAAATCTTCGAAGCTCCCACCGCCGGCGCCATGCTCGAATTCGGCCGCATCCTTTCGACGTTCCGCGAGCGCGGCGCTGGCGTCAGCTTCGCTCATCCGGTTCAGTTTCCGGTTCCAGCAGATGTCGGTTCCCTTTCGCCAGCCGACCCAGGTCGGCAAGTCATGGGTATTGAATGAAGCTATGGTGCGCGGCTCGTAGTCCTGCGGCGCGATAAACGATCTGTCACCCCTCCAATTGCGTTCGAACATCGACACGCGGCAGCCGAGAATGCCGGACCGCGCAAGGCTGGTGCGCAGGCCCCGCGGCACGTTGCCGAGATCCTCGCCGATGATCACCGCGCCGGCGCGGCTCGCTTCGATGCGCGCAACGGCAAGCATCGCCTGCCTCGGCATCTTCACGTATGCGCCGGGCAGGCCGTCAGGCGCCCAGTAAGCCCGGTCGAAACCGAGAATGTGGTCAATGCGCAGCAAACCGGCGAAGGCCAGTTGTTTGCGCAGTGTTTCGGCAAGCGGGGCAAAACCGCGTTCCGCCAGACGCTGGGGTATAATCGGTGCAAGGCCCCAGACCTGTCCGGACGACGAGAAGGCATCCGGCGGCGCGCCCAGGGATATTCCCTCGGCAAACAGCGCCCTGTCCGCCCATGTCTCGGCGCCGTAGGGGTGGGTGCCAACTGCGAGATCGAGATAGAGGCCGAGGTTCATGCCAGCCGATCGAGCAGCGTCCGCTACCTGGCGGAGCTGACGTTCAGCCGTCATCTGCGCCCAGCAATGGAAGCGGATTTCGCCCGGATTTTCATTTGCGAAGCGCACGACATCCGGCGTCCGCGGGTTCCGGAATGTTTCAGGCCATGTGTTCCAATATGCTCCGTACCGTTCGCTGATCGCCTGGTGGACCGCAAAATCGTGAAGTGCGGCGCCTTCGGCACGCAAAAAATCGTCGAGCAGGGCAGGGTTGCTGTCTGCCTCGAAATCCCGCCGCAACGCAGCCTTTTGCTCCGCCAACGATTTCGAATAGCCGATCAGACCGAAATCGGCAGTTGCCGGTAGGCCGGCGGCGATATGGGCGGTACTGAAGCGGCGGCGGCTGGAAGGGGAATATGGGCTGAATGCTTCGGGGTTCTCCGGAAAGCCGGCATGGACCGGATTGATGCCGATAAATGCTGCTCCGTGACCGCCGATTACACGGGCGGCTTCGGCCAGATCGCCATAATCACCGATGCCACCCGGTTTCAGACCGTAAAGTGGCGCGGTGATTCCCCAGCCTCTCGGCGGCAATGGAAGCCTGGCGGGCGCGCAGAGTAACAGGGTCTGTTCTTCGCCCACCGAGAGGGAATGATAACCGGCCGGAAGCACGCCGAGATCGATTGCATCGATGGCGGTGCCTCGGCGCGCCTCTCCGGATTCGAGGACAAGTTGCCATTCGCAACAGTCCCTAATGCCGAGTCGCAGAGGCTTGGCGCTGTCTGCCACGTGCCATGGTGGCAGTACGCGCTTGGAGCCGATTTCGCGCAGTTCGCGAAGCTGAGCCTCCGCCAAGGCCTTGTTGCCGGCTTCGAAACCCATTGCTGCAAGCATGGCTCGCCGTGTCTGCGACGGAGCAGTGCGCGCGACGCCTGCGCCGTCCTTGTAGCGCCAGATAATCCCGGCATGCGCGCAGAGCCTGTCGAAAGCGCTCTTCATCTGGCCGCTTCAAGTTCGAATACACAGATCGAATCAGCGGCGACTTGCACCAAGTCGGTTGCCAGATCACGCTTTTCGAAAACCGGCACTCCAGTGTCGATGCGTGCGCACCACGATTGACCTTCAGGGGCATTTGGCAAACGGACATTCGTATTGTCACCGGCATTGAAAACAGCAAAGAGCGTGTATTCCAATGCTGCGTAGGGCGGCGAGCCGGATGCGCTGCGGATTTCCACTGCAACGAGTTTCAATCCGGGGTCGATCCAGTCGGCTTCCGTCATCGGACTGCCATCGGCCCGTCGCCAGAACAAGTCTTCCTTGCGGTCGGTGGCCCGTGCGCGAGAGTGCAGGAAACGCCGCTGGCGCAGGATCGGATGCTCTTTACGAAAAGCAATCATTCGGCGCACGAAATCGAAGAATTGGGGATCGGTACGATTCCAGTCGATCCAGCTCGTCTCATTGTCCTGGCAATAGGCGTTGTTGTTGCCGTTCTGCGAGTTGCCGAGTTCGTCACCGGCAAGGATCATCGGCGTTCCCTGGCTGAGCAACAGGGTGGTAATCATGTTGCGTTTGCGCCGCGCCCTTGCTGAAAGTATCTCGGCATCTTCGGTCGGGCCTTCCACGCCCATGTTGTCGGAATGGTTGTCGTTATGGCCGTCACGACCATCTTCGCCATTGGCTTCGTTGTGTTTGCGGCTGTATGAAACGATATCCTGCAGCGTGAACCCGTCATGAGCGCTGACGAAATTAACCGACGAAGTTGCCGGCCGGCCCGAATGATCGAATTGCAGCGCCGAACCGGTCAGCCGGTCAGCAAGACCCGCCGCGCTACCCGCATCTCCGCGCCAGAATTGCCGCACGCGGTCGCGAAACCGGTCATTCCATTCCATGAATGGCGGCGGAAAGGCGCCCAGCTGATATCCGCCGGGCCCGATATCCCACGGTTCCGCGATCAGCTTGACCCCGGCCAGCACCGGATCCTGCCGGATCGCATCGAAAAACGAAGAGCGCCTGTCGAAGCCGGTATCCGTGCGACCGAGCGTGGAGCACAGGTCGAAGCGAAAACCGTCGACATGCATGACTTCAACCCAGTAACGCAGGCTGTCCATCACCATCCGCAGGACCATCGGATGATCGACATTGACCGTGTTCCCCGTGCCGGTGTCGTTCACGTAGTAACGCCGGTTTTGACCGAGCCGGTAGTAGTTGAAATTATCCAGGCCGCGAAAAGAGAGCGTCGGACCCATTTCGTTGCCTTCGCCCGTGTGATTGTAGACCACGTCGAGAATGACCTCGATGCCGGCGGAGTGCAGCCGCGCGACCATTTGCCGGAACTCTGAAATCTCACCATTGTGGAGGTAGCGGGGGTCCGGCGCAAAAAAGCCGATCGTCTGATAGCCCCAATAATTGGTCAGCCCCTTCTTCACCAGAAAACGGTCATTCACGAACGCCTGTACCGGCAGCAGTTCGATGGCGGTTATGCCAAGACGGGTGAAGTGCTCCAGCATCGGATCGGATGCAACGCCCAGGAACGTGCCCGGCTTGTCGATGCCTGGATGCAACTTTGTCAGACCCTTGACATGAGCTTCGTAGATGATCGTTTCATTGACCGGTGTTTTGGGTGCGCCGTCGTAACCATCGGTTGGATACGGTTCCTCGACTACACATCGCGGCATGAAAGGCGCGCTGTCGCGGGTGTCGAAGGAAAGGTCCTTCTGCTTTGCGCCGACCTGATAGCCCTTCAGTGCGTCGTGTGGCTGCGGCAACCCGGTCAGCCTCCTGGCATAGGGGTCGAGAAGCAGCTTGTTGGGATTGAAGCGATGCCCGGCCTCGGGATCGTAGAGTCCGAACGCGCGGAAACCATAACGCTGTCCCGGGCGCAAGCCGGCAACATATCCGTACCAGATATCGCCCTCACGCTCAGGCAGATCCAGCCTTGCGATTTCATGCTGTCCGTCATCGGAGTAGAGGCACAGCACTATTTTCTCGGCGTGCTCCGAAAACACAGCGAAATTGACGCCTTCGCCGTCATAGGTCGCGCCAAGCGGGGCTGCGCGCCCGGCCGTCATTGAAAAACTGTCGTTCATCTGCGGTTGATCAGGTTCCGGTACAGGTTTGCATATTGGCTGGCGGAAGCCGCCCAGCCGACCGGATGACGCATAGCGTTGCGTTGCAGTTTTGCCCAGACGTCGCGTTGTGCATAAAGTTCGCACAGCCTGATCAAAGCCTGCGCCAAGGCATCGGATGTTACCGGATTGAACTGCAACCCCGTCGCTACGCCGGCCCTCAGCCCCGCGTCGCTCGCCGGTATGACCGAATCGGCAAGTCCGCCGGTCATGGCAACCAGCGGTATCGTTCCATAACGCAGTCCGTAAAGCTGGGTAAGTCCGCAAGGCTCAAACCGGGAAGGCACCAGGATTGCATCCCCTCCGGCGATGAGACGATGGGACAATGCCTCGTCATAACCGATGCGGACGGCGACGCCGGGATGTTCGCCGGCTTTTGTCCAGGCCTGTTCGAGCGAGGTGTCACCGGATCCCAGAAGCGCCAGCGCTCCGCCGCGATCAAGCAGAGCGGGTAGCGCTTCCAGCAGGAGATCGAGCCCTTTCTGCTGCGTAAGGCGGGATACGACAACGCACAAAGGTCCGTCGCCGAGTTTCAGTCCCATTTCGTCGATCAGCGCGGCGCGATTCTTGCCCTTGCCGCGCGCGGTCCGGTAGCGCGCGGCTATCAACGGGTCGGTCGCCGGATTCCACACGTCCTCGTCGATGCCATTCAGAATGCCGGTCAATGCACCGCGCCGCTTGCGTACGATCCCGTCGAGCCCCATGCCGAACTCGGGGGTCGCCAATTCGTTGGCGTAGGTCGGGCTGACGGTGGTCAACGCATTCGAGAAAACCATGCCGGCTTTCAGCGCGCTGATCTTTTCCCAATACTCGAAACCCTCGACCGTGAAGCCCGAGGCGGGCAGGCGGAGCGCCTTGAGGCGATCGGCCGGCGCCAT
>JBFIBB010000143.1:0-9017 GCA_041582695.1 Rhizobiaceae bacterium | reverse complement strand
GCACGGATTCAAGCAGAAAGCGCGCGCGATTTTCGAGTGATCCGCCCCAGTCGTCTACGCGCGGATTGGACAACGGCGAAAGAAACTGCGAGGCGAGATACCCATGCGCCGCATGCATCTGTACGCCGGTAAACCCGGTCTGGCGGGCAATCCGCGCGGCATAGGCGAACCGGGCGACGATGTCCTCGATCTCGCTTTCCGTAAGCGGAATCGGCCGGCCAAATCGGCCGTTGCGCATCTTCAGGCCGACGGTCGATGGCGCTTTAGGTCTGGGGTTGATCGCCTTCTGGGTTTGCCGGCCGGCATGATTGAGCTGCATCCACATATGACTGCCACGGGCGCTGCCGGCACGGGCAATCGAGTTAAGCGCGGCAAGCGCTTCATTGTCCTGTGGCCCCGCGATCGCGATATTGCCGGGTCGTTCCAAGTGCCAGCGATCGACCAGAACATTGCCTGTGATCAATGCCCCCGCGCCGCCTTCGCCCCAGCGCCGGTATAGCTCCACATGGCGCGATGTGGCGCGGTTGCGCCGGTCACCCAGCCCTTCCGTCATTGCGGCTTTAACAATTCGGTTCGAAAGCTCCGCGCCACACGGAAGCCTGACTGTTTCACTCAATACAGACTGAATACTCGCCACACCAATAATCCGCCGCAATTACAACCACTGGTAATGGTGGCGCAATATTAACGATTTATCAACCATGATGGTCGCCCGGAGCGCGACTAGTTGCAACTATGCTTAACGGCCGGAAGGCTTGCCGCGGAAATCAGCCGCCCGAACCGTGGACGGCAAGCTGCGCAAGTTCGGCTGCCTGTGGCGCGATGGTTCTAAAACTTTCCTGAACCCCTTCTTCGGCCAGTTCGCGCTGGACCGTGATCAGCGTGTTTGCCGAGTGGCCCTCGCAGAGTTCCAGCATGTGATCCAGTTCCTGGCGGGCAACGGGCAGCGCGGCGTCGAATGACGGAGCCCCGTACGCCTCGACGAAATGCCGCGCGAGTTGCTTCGCCAATGCGTCGATTTCGCGCGCCTCGATCTTTGTTACCGCGACGAACGTCACTCGGCCGAACGTTTCGATTCCGAGCCACCCATTGGCGAACGCCTGCCTTGCCTTGCCGGTCAGATCGGCTTGCGACCAGTTGGAGAATTCGAAACCGCCCGAGATGCACCATTCCCCGGTACGGGCCGGTTGAGCAAAGACATTGAGGTCGCTTTCGTCGATGTGGATCGCGCGGGCAAGGTTCATGTCGGTTCACTCAAGAGGTTGGTCAGGGGAAGCACCTCGGTTGTTCCGCCCGTTGCGAACAGCATGCCGAATTTGCCGTCAATACCGGTGAATTTTCCCCTGCGACCGAGCACCTCGATATCCTCGTCAATTCCAAATGCGAGTGCTCGCCAGGTCGCACGCAGCGGTTCGATGCCGTCATCCTCCCACCGGTTGATCCACACCAGTGTGTGCTTCGACCAGCTTTCGAGCAGGCGCGCCGGTTCGACCTCGGAACAACCTTCCTCGAAAAGCGCGGTCTTGTCGGGCGAATCGCCAGGATTTTCGCCGCCAAGCTTCAGCCGGAGCGCAAGTCCGACAACCATCCAGTCCGGTTCGGCCGCCGGATTTCTTGTCGGCGCGGCAATGCACAACCGCCCGCAGGATGCACCGTTCAACCGGATGCCGCCATCCCAATCCAGATGGACGGCGATCTCGGGCGGCGCCAGCGCGCCGAGCGCGTTCTGGAAGCCGATGCCGCATACGGGCAACAGCGCGGCTGCGTCGCAGAGCGGCATTTCCGGGGTGAAAACAATGGCGGCCGAAAGCCGGTCGGCCGTGATCCGATAAACGACCAGACCGGGGTCGCACCCGCGCGCGGCGCGTGCGCAGGCCTCGTGAAACGGATCGGCGTGTGCTCCCGCCTCAATTCCCGACATCAGCGGCGGGAACCGGATGCTGCTCACGCCAGTTTCTCCGTAACCAGCTTTTGCGCCAGTTGTGCGAATACCGCGCCTTGCGCACTTTGCGGATCTGATACCGCGATCGGAGTGCCGCCATCCGAAGCAACGCGGATATCCAGGTGCAGAGGTATCTTTGCCAACAACTCCACACCTTGTCTGGCGGCTTCCTGCTCGACCCCCGAATGGCCGAAGATGTGCTCCTCGTGCCCGCAATTGGAACAGATATGGGTCGCCATGTTTTCGATCATTCCGAGAACCGGAGTACCGGTCTGGCGGAACATGTCGATCGCCTTGCGCGCATCGATCAATGCCACATCCTGGGGTGTCGAAACAATGATCGCGCCATCCACCTTTGCCGTTTGCGCCAGTGTCATCTGAACATCGCCGGTGCCCGGCGGCAGATCGACGATCAGTACGTCGAGCGCACCCCACTGTACGCGCGAAAGCATTTGCTGAAGCGCGCCCATTAGCATCGGGCCCCGCCAGATCACCGCCTCGTCCTCCCCCGTCATCAGACCGATGGACATCAAGGTCACGCCATGGCCGCGAAGCGGTAGGATGGTGTGTCCGTCGGGCGAAGCCGGGCGGCCGCTCACACCAAGCATGCGCGGTTGCGAAGGTCCGTAGACGTCCGCGTCGAGTAGTCCGACCCGCCGGCCTTCCAGCGCCAACGCGCAGGCGAGATTGGCGGCGACCGTGGACTTGCCCACGCCGCCCTTGCCCGACGCAATGGCGATGATCCGTTCTATGCCGGGTACCTTCTCCGGACCCGGTCCGGCTAGCGGACGCGGCGGTACTGGCTTCTCCGGCGCTGGCGTCATCTGGTGGGCTGTCAAGACGACAGTCACTTTTTCGATGCCGTTCAACCCTGAAAGCCGCGCCTCCGCCGCGCTGCGCAACGCTTCAGTTTCGGGAGATGACGGCGCGACGGTATTGATGGCGAGCCGAATGGTTCCGCCATCGACCGATACCCCGCCAACAAGTCCGGCCGAAACAATGTCTCCACCGCTGGCCGGATCGAATACGGATTTCAATGCGCCGAGAACGTCGGCCTCGGATACTGCCACGTCAGGATTGCCCCTCGATCGAGCCGGTCACCGTATGCTCGAGCCCAAGTTCATCGATGGTCAGGACCACCTTGGCCGCAAACCGCTTTCCCGACGTATCGCCAGCTTTGCGCATCGCATCCTCAATTGCCTGTTGCGACGTGACACCGACCTGTTTGAGGAATTTGCGCATCGACATGTTGAAATCATCACTCAAGGAACCATCCTCCCGATACTGTTGACCTGCCTCCATTGACCGGCCCGCCGCCCCCGCCTTACCCTGTTTGTCTCTGTTGTAGTGATACTGGCAAGGTCGCGCCCATGCGCTGGCTGGCGATACTTCTGATGACGATAGGATTCTGGCCGCAAATCACAAGCGCCCAGGAACGCGGATTCAGGCTTGCCGCGCCGGCACCGCTCTCCGAAACCGGTTTCCTGAAATATCTGCTCCCGCGTTTCTCTCTGAAGACCGGCATCAGGATCGAGATTGTCAACGACACGGATCAAGCCGACGCCAGGTTGAACGCCGAAGCCGCCGGCATCCTCGTGTTCAGCGGTCCGCAGGGAAATTGGCATCTCGAAACCCTTGGCGGTGAACGCGCCCAACACGTCAAACGCTTCGAGGACTGGCTGACATCCTCCATCGGCAGGCAAACGATCGAGGCGTTCGAAATCGACGGCAACAAGCCTTTTGCCGCCGGGCCGCGAAAAATCGCCGCCAAAAAGGTGATTAGCGGCACGGGCAGAGCCGTCGAGGGCGAGAAGCTCGCTAATACCCATTGCGGGCGCTGTCATGTCGTGAGCGAAAAGAACCGTTTCAATTCGATCGGCTCCACCCCGTCCTTCGGACTTCTGAGGAGTTTCGGCGACTGGAAGGCGAAGTTTCAGTCCTTCTACATTCTTAATCCCCATCCGGCCTTCACGCAGGTAGAGGGCGTGACCGAACCGTTCAGCGACTTGCTGCCGCCGCCGATCGAACCGCTGAGAATGACCCTCGAAGATATCGCCGCGATTGTCGATTTCGCGACAACGATCCCGCCTACTAACCTCGGTGCCCCGATCAGACATCAGTGATCCCGGCGCTTGGAAAGATAATCTTCGGTCGTGCGTACCCGCGGCCGCTCGCCGGCGGCAAACGGATTGTTCTCTGAGTGGAACTGCGCGGCGACCCGGCAATCGTCGCACATCTGGATGAGCCGGACTGCGTCGGGATTGCCGAACATCGAATGCTTGCCGGCCAGTTTTTCGGTTATGCGCATGACGGCGGATTTGACGCCGAAAGGTTTGCCGCATTCGATGCAGGCAAACGGCTCTTCTTCATGAAGCACCTGATGCGACAGCGCGGAATCAGCGAGATTGAGCCTGGGTTCGAGCGTGATCGCGGATTCCGGGCAGACATTTGAGCATAGCCCGCATTGCAGGCATGCGCTCTCCTGAAAGCGCAACTGCGGCGAGTCCGGATTATCGCCAAGCGCACCTGACGGGCACAACGACACGCAGGCAAGGCAAAGTGTGCAGGCTCCGGTGTCGACAAGCACCGAACCGTAGGGTGCGGCTTCGGGAAGCGGCAGTATGTCCGTACCGGGATTGAGCGCTTTCGCCGCAAGACGGGTTATCTGCCTGCGGGTCCCGAGTGGCGCGACCGGCGCGGCAATGGCATCGGACGGTCCTGCACCGTACAGCGCATCTGAGAGCTGGCCCGGCTCGGACACGTCAAGCATGCCCACGGCTCCCGGCCGGGACATTGCCTCGGCCAGCATCACTTCGCGTTCGCATGCATTCCGCTCGGTTGCAGGCGACAACAGGAGATTTACCGCTGAAAATCCGCTGCCAAGCGCACCCAGCATTTCCGCGTGCCCGAAGCCGGCAAGAGCGGAAACCTCAAGCGGGATCACATCGGCCGGCAGTCCGCGGTCGTAACGGGCGGACATCGAGATCATTTCACTGCCGAACTCGCCGTCATGGACCAGCAATATGGGGGGCGAACCGGCGATCTTGCGATATGTCGCAGCCAGTGTCTGGATACGCCTGAATACCAAAGAAGCCGCCGGCGCGTCGTATGCGATCGCACCGGATGGGCAGATTGCCGAACACGTGCCGCAACCGGCGCAAATCGCCGGATCGACGGCGACATGGTCTCCGGCTGGAGAAATCGCGCCAGTAGGGCAGTTGTCGAGACACTTCGAGCACCCGGCCTTGCCGGCGCGTGAATGGGCGCAAAGCCCCTCGTCCAGGCGCACATAGAACGGCTTTTCGAACGCGCCGGTCATGTGCGAGGCATCGAACACGGCCTTGGCAATCTGTCCGGGGGATTTGGGATCGGCGCGAAGGTAACCGTCGCGTTTGGCTGACGCAGGGAATAGCGGTGTGCCGCCGGAAAGGTCGAGAATTAAGTCACAGGACGAACGCGCGCCATCCTGCGATTCGGTTGCTCCCTGGTGTCCGCGTCCCCCGGGAACCAGTTCGCTGAAAGCATCTATCACGATATCGAAATTGCCGAGCGAACCGCTCACGCTTTGAAGTTCGCCGAAAACCGTATCGAAACGGCGGTCGATGAACAGTTCCGACTTCTCTTGACAATCGGAAGACAGCAGAACGGTCACGCTCAGATGGTCGCAAAGATCGCGCGCCGCTGACAGCGCCACATCCGCTGAACCGACAATCAGACAAACGCCTTCCGATACGATATCGAAACTCTTCGTTTCGCCCATGACAATGCGCGATTCAGCGATCAACGCCGCCATTTTTGCGGTTTTCGGGCTCGCATCATCGGACCACCCTGCCCGATCGCGCAGATCGATGAATTCTGGCGTTTCGGCTTGCATTTCCGCGGCGAGTTCCTCGAATCTCCGGCGTTCCTGCTGGCAGGCGATGATCGCCTCGCCGGTCCTGATCGCCTGCTCCGCCAGACCGAGCTGATCCGTGCACAACGCCGAGTGCACGCGTGAGCACTCCACGCCGCATTCCCTGGACAGCGATGCGGCATCCAGGTTTTGACTGCCGAGACAATCGCAAAGAATCAGGTGTTTTGGCATATCGAGGGTTTTTCCGCCTTCACGAGCCGACCGAACGCGGCAGGCTAGTCGTGATTGGCGGGATCAGTAAACCCGATTTTGCACTGAGGGGCGAATATCCGGCATGGAAACCGGTTCGGAGATTCCAGCATTATCTTGCATTCTCATGCATTGTTTTGGCTTGTTGCGGGATTATGGAATTCATGGTGCATTTTAACGTCAAATGCCTTTGATAACATGGCATTACCTTATATTAGACTTTCGTCGAATAACGGAAAAATGACTTTGCTGACCTGATATAATGGCACATTCTACCGATTGAACCGACTTGCAGGCTTTGGGAGGAGCGTTGGTCGTTCGAGAAAAAAGAATGCAGTCTCTGCCCCTGGGTGTTGTCGTCCGCCGGCTTCCCGGCGTGACACGATGGGCGAAGTGGGCCTGGAAGGCGGTTTCCGTGCTGCCCGGTGCGGGCAAGGCGAACTGGCAAATCCTGCGAAGCGAAGGTGATGCTGTCGAATACCATGCCGCTACCGTTGCGCTGGAACTCTACACGTCTGACACCGAAGCCTACCTTCACGAACTGAACTCCCGCGTTCCATCGGTTTACGTCGTGATGCGGGACAATGCCGGCCCGGACGCCGAAATTCCGTTCGAAGTGCTCGTCGCCACCGCCTCCCCCTATGAGGCGCAGGATTACGCCGATAGCGGCGAGGAACTCGTCGAAAAGGTTCCGATGCCGGCAGGTCTGGTAGCCTGGGTGCGTGATTTCGTCGATGAGCACCACCAGGAAGAACCATTCGTCAAACGCCGGCGCGACCGTATCGAGACTGGCCTCACGGAAGATGGCATCGGCGATCCGCGCATTCCCCAACTGTCCGATGTCTATCGCTCTCCGAGGGCCACAAAACGGGAGCGAATGCATTGAGCACGGCAACGGATTTCTGGAGTCGCCGTAAGGCATCAGTCAGAGCGGAGGCGGAATCCGAGCGAATTGCGCTCGAAGCAGAATATCAGAAGGCGTCGCGCGAAGCGCTCGAGGCGAAATCCGACGAGGAAATTCTTGCTGAACTCAACCTTCCCGATCCCGATGAATTGAAGGCGGGAGATGATTTCAGCGCTTTCATGGCTCGGACCATCCCCGAACGGCTGCGGCGGCGGGCGTTGAGGAAGCTTTGGCTGAGCAATCCCGTACTCGCAAATGTCGACGGGCTGGTCGACTACGGCGAAGACTACACCGATGCGGCAAACGTCGTTGAAAATCTGCAGACAAGCTACATGGTCGGTCGGGGCATGCTCAGCCATGTTAAGGAAATGGCGAAGTTCGAGGACACGCCAGCTGGGGATGACGCCGACGCGGCGCAACACGTATCAGCCGATGTTGCCGACACTGCAGAAACGGACGAGGCAGACCCGGCGGCCACGGAAATTGGCGCTTCCGGCGTAGAAGACCGGGAGTCGATCGGCAAACCCGCTCAACCTTCGCCGGCAAGAACTGTGCGGCGGATGCGATTTGCCGTTGATGACGGGTTAGCCGGAAACAAGACAGCGGAGGCGGAGAGAGCATGAGCATAGCCGCGGAAGCCGTATTGGGACTGGTCGCGCCGGAAGACCGGATGCGGGCGGACCTCTACGATTTTCTGGGCCTCGTTCTGTCCCGGCCCCCGGACGAGTCGCTGCTCTCGCAAACCGCTGCGCTGGAGAGCGATGCGAGCGATTTCGGTCAGGCTATCGGACAGCTCGCGAAGGTTGCGTCGGCGATGACGCCCGAGGCGGCCGAGCGCGAATTCAATGCGCTTTTCATAGGATTGAGCCGAGGCGAACTGTTGCCCTATGCGTCATACTATCTGACGGGATTCCTCAACGAGAAACCGCTGGCGTCCCTGCGCGGCGACATGCGGCGCTGGAAGATCTCGCGAGCTGCGAATGTTCATGAGCCCGAGGACAATATCGCGTCCCTGATGGAGATAATGGGCGGCATGATTACCGGGCGCTTTGGCGCCGTCGCCGAAATTGGCGACCAAAAAGAGTTTTTCGACAAGCACATTGGCCCTTGGGCAGGGCACTTTTTCACTGATTTGGAATCGGCCGAGAGTTCGGTTTTCTATGCTTCCGTCGGCACTGTCGGCAGAATTTTCATGGATATCGAGCGCGAGGCGTTCCGGATGGGGGCCGCATGATCGCGGCCAGAATGGCGGAACGGTCCGCCACAACAACGGGAGGATTGATCCCATGGTAACCAAAAACGAGGAGGCCAAACGCAAGGGCCGCCGTGACTTCCTGAAACTTGCAACCCTATCGGCTCCGGCAGCCGTTGCCGCAGCCGCGGGCGCTACTGCCGCCGAGGCAAAATCCGGCGAAACTACCGGCAGCAGGATGCGGGATACCGAACACACCCGCGCCTATTTTGAATCGGCGAAGTTCTGACGCCGGAAGACGGACCGGCCCGGACGACAAGGGAACCGGAAGATTGCCACTCCACGGGCCAGTGAACCTGGCGCCATATCGGGAGAATGAAGATGCTAAGAAAAAAAACCAACGGGGCTGCCCGGCGTCCTCACCGGACCAGTGTCCTGTCAAGTTTTGCCGACAAATCGGTTGATCGGCGCGCTTTTCTGCGCGGGTCCGGCCTGGCGGTCGGAGGCCTCGCTGCGATTGGCGCGACCGCCGGATCGGTAAACAGAGCCGAAGCGCAGACTGCGGGCGGCAAGGTGCAGACAGTCAAGTCCGTTTGCACCCACTGCTCCGTTGGCTGCACGGTTATCGCCGAAGTTCAGGACGGCGTCTGGATCGGCCAGGAACCGGGCTGGGACAGCCCGTTCAATCTCGGCGCTCATTGCGCCAAGGGCGCATCGGTGCGCGAACATGCCCATGGCGAACGCCGCCTGAAATATCCGATGAAAAAGGAAGGCGGCGAGTGGAAGCGCATCAGTTGGGAAGATGCGATCAACGAGGTTGGCGACAAGATGCTGCAAATCCGCGATGAAAGCGGCCCCGACAGCGTCTATTGGCTTG
>JBFIBB010000142.1:0-9018 GCA_041582695.1 Rhizobiaceae bacterium | reverse complement strand
AGCCGGACGATATCGCCGGAGCGGCGGTGTTTCTGGCTTCGCCAGCCGCCGCATATGTGAACGGCCATATACTGGCGGTGGACGGCGGCTGGCTGGCGCGCTGAGCTCTCAGACTTCGCGAGGCGCAACGCCAACCGGATCATTTCTCCGGGATCAATCCGCGGGGGCTGAATCGGAGCGCCAGCAGCAGCACGATCCCCATTGTCGGCAGCCGCATCTGTGCGGCGGAGTCGAGCAGGTGGCTTTTCAGCGATCCGTCCGGAAGCGGCGAAGAAACGATGTCCATGAGCCATAGGCCGATCGGCTCCACTTCCACCCAGAAAAACCAGATGATCAGGCCACCCAGAATGGCGCCCCAGTTGTTGCCGGAGCCGCCAACGATAACCATGACCCAGATCAGGAAGGTGAAGCGCAGCGGATTGTAGGACCCCGGCGTCAACTGGCCCTCAAGCGTCGTCAACATCGCACCGGCGACGCCGATCAGCACGGCGCCGATCACGAAAATCTGCAGGTGGCGGCGAACCACGTCCTTGCCCATGGCCTCTGCCGCGACCTCGTTGTCGCGGATGGCGCGCATCATGCGGCCCCATGGCGAGTTCAGGGATAGCTGCGCGAGCCCGAGGAGCAGGAGCAGGACTAGGCCGAACAGCCCGGTGTAACATAGCTTTACGACGATTGATGACGCCGTCTGAAGATCGAAGCCGTTGTGCAGGCACCAGTCCACGAACGCGGCGTTGTGCTGCAGGTCCACTTCATAGGGAACGGGGCGCGGCAGGCCAATGACATTCTTGACGCCGCGATCGAGCCAGTCCTCGTTTTTGAGGATGGCGATGATGATCTCGCCAATGTCGAGCGTTGCGATTGCCAGATAGTCGGAGCGAAGGCCGAGCGCCGTCTTTGCGACAATCCAGGCCGCGGCGGCGGCAAAAAGGCCGCCCACAGGCCAGGACAACAGTACCGGTAGTCCAAGGCCGCCGATGTTGCCGGTCGATGCGGGCGTGATCGATTCCACCGCCTCGACCGCCGGGTCGAACAGCCACCGGAATATGAAGAAGCCGACGATCAGCAAACCGAGCATGGCGGTCAATCGCGTGTAGCCTGCGGGCATGCGTTTCCAGATTATCGCGGCTGCAGCTATCGCTCCGGCCCCAAACGCAAGTGCAATCGGGATCCGCCATCCGCCAGCCGCCCAGGCGCCGGTATCAACTGGCGCCGAGACGAGAACCACGGCAAGTCCGCCGAGCGCCGCAAATCCCACGACACCGGTATTGAAAAGGCCCGCGTAACCCCATTGCATATTCACGCCGAGCGCCATTATCGCAGAAATCAGCCCGAGATTGAGCACCTGCAGGACGACATTCCAGCCCTGCATAAGACCCGCGGTCAGGAACATCGCGGCGACAATTGCAAACAGGCCGATATTTCTCCAGTTGACGGTCATATCGACTGCCCCTTGAAAATGCCGGTCGGCTTGAACAGGAGCACGATCACCAGGATCGCGAACGAGACCGCATACTTGTAGTCGGTGGATATGAACTGCATCAGCCCATCCGGGGCCAGGCTTTCGGGAAGGGCGTAGCCGAGTACCTTTTTCCAGGCGTAGGTGAGTGTGACCTCGGAAAACGCGATGACAAATCCGCCCGCAATCGCACCCAGAGGATTGCCGAGACCGCCGACTATCGCCGAGGCGAAGATCGGCAATAGCAGTTGGAAATAGGTAAATGGCTTGAACGATTTGTCGAGACCGTAGAGTACGCCGGCGATCGTGGCCAGCGTCGCGGCGATGATCCAGGTCACGACAACCACCCGGTCCGGATTGATGCCGGAAAGCAGCGCCAGATCCTCGTTGTCGGAATAAGCCCGCATCGATTTGCCCGTGCGGGTGCGATCGAGGAACCAGAACAGAGCTACCACCACGATCACCGCCGCGATCACCGTGATCGCCTGGGTCGACCGCAAGGCCAGACCCTCGGCAAGACCGGTCATGCTCTTGAAGTCGCCCGCTGTCATGACGAAGCGCGCGCCGTCCGCGAAATTCTGCTCCTGAACGCCAATCAGAAAACGTACCAGCCCGTTCATGATGAACATCACGCCCATCGACACGATGACCAGGATCACGGGGACGGCGCGCTGGCTCCGGTAGAATCGGTAAACGCCTCTGTCGATGCCGAGAACAAGAGCGACGGTTGCTAGAATTCCGAACGGCAAAGCAAGGAGCGCTGTCGGCAGGGGCCCAAAACCGATGCCAAAGGACTGCAGGAGCCATGTGACCAGTATCGTCACGGCCGTTCCGAAAGCCATCGTGTCGCCATGTGCGAAATTGGAGAAGCGAAGGATGCCGTAGACAAGGGTCACGCCCAAAGCGCCAAGCGCCAGTTGCGCGCCATATGCGGTTGCGGGAACAATGACATAGTTGGCGAGCGCCACGAGTGCATTCAGAAGATCCAAGATGCTACCCCTTCGCCGGTTCGGATTTCAGTACCGATTACCTGCATTACTGCCCTCCGAGGAATGTGCGCCGCACCTCGGGATCGGCCAGAAGCGCGGGTCCCGTGTCGGTATGCGCGTTCGCGCCCTGAACGAGCACATAGCCCTTGTCGGCAATTTCAAGCGCCTGCCGGGCATTCTGTTCCACCATTAGAATGGTGATTCCCGTCCGGGCTACCTCAATGATCCGATCGAACAATTCGTCCATCACGATCGGACTGACGCCTGCGGTCGGTTCGTCGAGCATGAGCACCCTGGGCCGGGTCATCAGCGCCCGTCCGACCGCGACCTGCTGGCGCTGTCCGCCGGAAAGTTCGCCCGCAGCCTGCCGCCGTTTCTCCTTCAAGACCGGGAAAAGTTCGAAAACCTGTTCCATCGTGCCGCGGAAATCGTCCTCGCGCAGGAACGCGCCCATTTCCAGGTTTTCCTCGACGCTCATCGATGGAAATACGTTGCTGGTTTGCGGCACGAAAGCCATGCCCTTGGCCACCCGCGCCTGCGGGCTCAGCGCGGTAATGTCTTCCCCACCGATGGTCACCGATCCCTGGCGCAGTTTCAGCATGCCGAAGATCGCCTTCATGGCGGTGGACTTTCCGGCGCCGTTCGGACCGACGATAACCGATATCTGCCCCTGGTCGGCATCAATCGTGCAATCCTGCAAAATGTCTACAGAACCATAGCCGCCTGTCATGTTGCGTGCGCGCAGGAACGGGCCGTCGCCGTCGGCGGCGCCGTTTGACCTTGGCCGGGAAGTGCCGGCATCTTCGCTTGGGAAACCGGTTCCGCCCGCCTCGTCGGATTTGGTGATGCTGCGATCCCGGTTTCCACGCCGTTCACGAAACGGATTCGAGCCGTTTCCCGATCCGCTCACTGAACTGCCTCCGCTTTCATCTTGTTCTTCAGGCCGCGGCCGAGATAGGCCTCGATGACTGCTTCGTTCTTCATGATATCGGCGGCAGCGCCCTGCGCCAGCACCGCGCCCTCGGCCATGACGATGACCGGGTCACAAAGGCGTCCGATGAAATCCATGTCGTGTTCGATGACGCAGAAGGTATAGCCGCGTTCCTTGTTCAGCCGAACGATCGCGTCGCCGATCGTATTGAGAAGCGTCCTGTTGACGCCGGCGCCCACCTCGTCGAGGAAAACTATCTTGGCATCGACCATCATTGTGCGGCCGAGTTCGAGAAGCTTCTTCTGGCCGCCCGATATGTTGGCAGCCTTCTCGTCAGCCAGGTGGCTTATGGTCAGGAATTCGAGAACCTCGTCGGCCTTCCTTCCCAGCTTTCGTTCTTCCTTCTCGATATGGCCGCGGCGGAACCACGTATTCCACAATGTCTCGCCGGATTGATGCGGCGGCACCATCATCAGGTTCTGGCGAACCGTCATCGAGCCGAATTCGTGCGCGATCTGGAAAGTCCGCAAAAGCCCCTTGTGAAAGAGTTCGTGCGGCGAAAGACCGGTGATGTCCTCTCCGGCCATGAACACCTTGCCCGAGGTCGGGGGCAAGCGGCCGGCGATCACATTGAAGAGGGTCGTCTTGCCCGCGCCGTTCGGGCCGATAAGGCCGGTTATCGTGCCCTGGCCAATTTCGAGCGAGGCGCCATCGACGGCATGAAAGCCGCCGAAATGCTTGTGGAGGTCCTCGACCACTATCATTGCTTATCTCCCAAGGGGCCCGTGATAAGCGAAACCAGATTCGGGCCTTCGTCACCCGGGCGGCCGGGAAACGCCGCCCGCCCGGGTGGATTCGAAGGTCCGGATCACTTGTAATAGTCTGTGACCTGCGTCCCGTCCTTGATGGTGTAGATCCGGAAGCTGCCGGCGCTATCTCCCGATCCGATCAGACGCACGCTCGAACCGCCTTCGTAGTCGATGTCCTTGCCTTCGGACAGAAGCTTGAGTCCCTTGGCCAGTTCGCCGGGATATATCTTTTCCCCCGGTTCATTGGCCACATCCATCACCTTGTCCTTGTATTCGGTGCCCTTGGTGGAGTTCGCGGCCTGCATGGCAAGCATCATCAAAGCGGCCGCATCGTAGGTTTCGGGCACATAGGACGAGGTACCGTCGAAGCCGGCAGCTTTGGCCATGTCGAGCAGCATCTTGTTGCCTTCGGAGTCCGAACCGCCGATAGAACCAACCGAGCCGTCGAGCGCGCCACCGATAGCCTCGATCAGGCTGTTGCCATACATGCCGTCCGGCAGGAAGAATTTGTCGAACGCGCCCGCGTCGAGCGACGCCTGGATGACGCCCTTGCCGCCCTGGTCGACATAGCCGGCCACAACAAGCATGTCGCCTCCCGCCGAAGCCAGGGTTGCGACTTCAGCCGAATAGTCGGCTTTACCGTCTTCATGCGGAACCGAAGCGGTGACATTTCCGCCAACGTCCTTGAAGGCAGCGGCGAAAGATTCGGCCAAGCCCTTGCCGTAGTCGTTGTTGGTGTAGGTCAGCGCGACCGACTTTACGCCTCTGGCGATCAGCTCGTCGGCCATGACGACGCCCTGACGCGAATCCGACGGTGCGGCGCGGAAGAAAAGCCCGTCATCCTCGGCGGTGGAAAGGCCGGGCGAGGTGGCCGATGGCGAAATCATGACCACGCCGTTCGGGCGGGCGACCGCCTGCAATACCGCGCCGGTCACGCCGGAACAGTCGGCGCCGACGATGCCGGCCACTCCGTCGGAGGTTACAAGCCGCGTGGCGGCGGCGGTTGCGGCGGAAGCATCAACGCATGTGCTGTCGCCACGGATCGCTTCGACATCCATGCCACCGAGCAGCGCCTTGGATTCGTTAACTTCCTTGATCGCCAACTCGGCGCCCTGCGCCATGATGGGGGTGATCGACTCCAGAGGCCCGGTAAATCCGAGCAGGATTCCGATTTTAACGGTTTCGGCGTGGGCCGCTGTTGCGAAAAGCGCAATTGCGGCAGTTGTCACCAATAGTTTTTTCATTTTGTTCTCCTCTGCTTGCCGGTGACCCGGCTTGTCCGCCGGGTTTCGTTCGTTCGTTTCAACGGTTTTACACCATGGTGGCGTTCCGCTGGCGATAGACCATAAATGCTGTATTGGCCTTCTGGAAAGAGGAGAACAAGTTCGCCGGGTGAAACGCAAGTGCTAAATGCATGAAATTACGCGCGGACCGGCCTGCAAACAGGGAAACGTGGTTCGGTTTGAACAAAATCCCCGCCTGGCAATCGGCCAGCAGTGAGCGCTCGAAGCCAAGAGGTTTCGGGCTTATTGCACGCTTGCACGCAATCGGCTGCGCCCATACCATTTTCACAACAACGCTTTCAGCCTGGGAGGAACGGAGTAGCGCATGACCGCCAAAATCGCATCTGATCATTCCGAAATCGCAGCGCTTGATGAAGCCGATACGCTGGCTGGTTTCCGGGACCGGTATATTCTGCCGGAAGGGTTGATCTATCTCGACGGGAATTCTCTCGGCCCGGCGAGCCACAATTCGCTTGCAGCCCTCAGCCGCGCCGGCAACGAGGAATGGGCCGAAGGACTGATCAGAAGCTGGAACACCGCCGGATGGTTCGCATTGCCGTCGCAACTTGGCGACAAGCTCGGACGGCTTATCGGTGCGGCACCCGGCCAGGTGGTTGTTACCGATTCCATCTCGGTCAATCTGTTCAAGCTGTTGCATGCGGCGCTATCCCTGCGTCCCGGCAGGCGCGTCATTGTTGCAGAGGAAGGCAGCTTTCCGACCGATCTATACGTGACCGAGGGTGTGGCGGCCACGGCAGCCGGGGTGCAAATCATTCTGGAAAGCGCCGATGGTCCGCCGATCGAGGAATTGATTGGCGCTGAAACGGCGGTCGTGCTCGTCAACCATGTAAACTACCGGACAGGGGCGCTCAGGGACATGCGGGCGCTCACGGAGAAGATACATTCGGCTGGCGCGCTGGCGCTTTGGGACCTTTCGCATTCTGCCGGCGCACTTCCGGTGGAACTCGACGAATGCGAGGCCGACCTGGCAGTGGGATGCACCTATAAATACATCAACGGCGGACCGGGTTCGCCCGCTTACCTGTACGCGGCAAGGCGCCATCACGGCTCGCTGAGACAACCGCTGTCGGGTTGGTGGGGACACGCCCGCCCGTTCGATTTCGAGACTGGGTATGTGCCGGCGAGGGGTATGCGGGCGTTCCTTACCGGCACCCAGCCGATTCTTTCCTTTCAGGCTTTGGCCGGAGCACTGCAGGACTGGGCCGACGTGGACATGCAGATGGTGCGCGAGAAGAGCATCGGCCTGACAAGTCTGTTCATGCAGCTTGTCGAAAAGCGGTGCGCCGGGCTCGGACTTGTGATCGATACGCCGCGTGAACCAGAGCTTCGCGGCAGCCAGGTCGCGCTTCGTCACCCTGACGCCTACCCGGTCATGCAGGCGCTCATCAGCCGCGGCGTGGTCGGGGATTTCCGTGCACCCGACGTGCTGCGGTTCGGGTTTACACCGCTCTACCTGAGGTACCGGGACGTGGCGGATGCGGTGGAAGCGCTGCGCGACATTCTGGAGACAGAGGCCTGGCGCGCGCCGCAGTTTGCCAGGCGCGCCGCGGTAACCTGAATGATTTCCGTTTTCCGGCCGTAATCGAACGCTCGCTACCCGGATTTATCGGCATTCAGGCGGAATCAGGTGGGAATGAAGCGTTATTACGCCCATTTTCCCGTATAAAATTTGAAAGTGATACAAGCCGCCGGTGATTTTCATTGTCCGGATGGCAGGCCATAGTAGCCCATGCGAATGCAATTGGAGGATACCGCATGAGTAACGGATTGCCGGATGGCCGGTTGACGACCCATGTCCTCGACACGGCCGCGGGCCGGCCGGCTGCGGGCATGCGCATCGACCTCTACAGGGTCGACGGCGAAAACGCAGTGTTGCTGAAAACCGTGCATACCAACAGCGACGGCCGGACCGACGGACCGATGCTTTCCGGAAAAGATCTCAAAGCCGGGCAGTACGAACTCAGGTTCCACGCCGGCGCCTATATCGGCAGCCGAGACGCGGTGCCGTTTCTCGATCTCGTTCCGGTGAGGTTCGGCGTCAACGACGCTTCCGCCCATTACCACGTTCCGCTACTAGTTTCTCCATTCAGCTATTCGACCTATCGCGGGAGCTGACTTCCATGACATCGATCCGCAACGAAATCCGATTTCTGCTCAATAACCGTCCGGTGTCTGTCTCCAGTGCCGGGGCTGCCGATACGCTGCTCGACTATCTGAGGCTCGACAGGCGGCTGCGCGGCACCAAGGAAGGGTGCGCCGAGGGCGATTGTGGTGCTTGCACGGTCCTTGTCGGCCGGCTTCTCGGCGGTGAGTTGGTCTACGAGACCGTCAACGCCTGCATACGCTTCGTTGGATCGCTCGACGGATGCCATGTGGTGACGGTGGAGCATCTGCAGGGCAAGAACGGCGAATTGCATCCGGTCCAGCAGGCAATGGTCGATCAGCACGGTTCGCAATGCGGCTTCTGCACACCGGGTTTCGTGATGTCGCTCTATGCGCTGTGGATGAGCAATCCCGATCCCGACAATCACGCCATCGAGAAGGCGTTGCAAGGAAATCTCTGCCGCTGCACCGGCTATGCGCCGATCGTACGCGCCGCCAAGGCGGCCGCCGCTCTCGGTTCGCCGCAGGATGACCTGCTTGTAAAGGAACGGACACACGTCAAGGCGAAGCTTGAAAAAATGAACGACGGGCACCGCGTCGAATGCGGACCCGATGACAACCGCATCATCGTGCCGGCCAGCGCTGATGATCTGGCGGCGGTGCTCGAGACGTCGCCCAATGCGACGATTGTCGCGGGATCGACCGATGTCGGCCTGTGGGTGACGAAATTCATGCGCGAGATTTCCCCGGCGGTGTTCATCGGCAATCTGGCAGATTTGCAGAAAATCGAGGTGACCGACGGGACCATTTCGATCGGCGCCGGCGTTACCTATACACAGGCATTTGCAATCATTGCGAAGCATGTGCCGCAGTTGGTCGGGTTCTGGGACCGCATCGGGGGTGATCAAATCCGCAACATGGGCACAATCGGCGGCAATGTCGCCAACGGATCACCAATCGGGGATACGCCGCCGCCACTGATAGCGCTCGGCGGCTCGGTAACGCTGCGAAAGCGCGACAAACGCCGAACCTTTCCGCTGGAAAAATTCTTCATCGCTTACGGCAAGCAGGATCGCGAACCGGGTGAATTCGTCGAACGCATTGACGTGCCGCTGCCGACCGAAAACGACCGCTTCGCAGTGTACAAGATATCGAAACGGCGTGACGAGGATATTTCCTCGGTGTGCGCCGCGATCCGGGTGCGGGCCGGCGAAAATGGAAATGTGTCGGAGGCGGCGATCTGCTACGGCGGGATGGCTGCCACGCCCAAGCGCGCGTCGAATGCCGAAAAGGCGCTGGTCGGGAAATCCCTGGACGAACGGTCCATCGCGGCGGCTATAACCGCGCTGGAGAAAGATTTCCAGCCGATCACCGATATGCGCGCGTCGGCGGGATACCGGATGCTGAGCGCAAAGAACCTGCT
>JBFIBB010000141.1:0-9027 GCA_041582695.1 Rhizobiaceae bacterium | reverse complement strand
TCCACCGGCGCTATGTCCTTCGGCTCGATCAGCCGCGAGGCTCACACCACGCTGGCGCGCGCGATGAACGCCATCGGCGGCAAGTCCAACACCGGCGAGGGCGGCGAGGAGCCGGACCGCTACGAGCCGCTCGCCGACGGGTCGCCGAATCCGGAGCGTTCGGCGATCAAGCAGGTCGCCTCGGGCCGTTTCGGCGTGACAACGGAATATCTCGTCAATTCCGACATGATGCAGATCAAGATGGCGCAGGGAGCAAAGCCCGGCGAGGGCGGTCAGTTGCCCGGGCACAAGGTCGACGCGACCATTGCCAAGGTGCGCCATTCGACGCCGGGCGTCGGCCTGATATCGCCGCCCCCGCACCATGACATCTATTCGATCGAGGATCTGGCGCAACTGATCTTCGACCTGAAGAACGTCAATCCAGACGGTCAGGTTTCGGTCAAGCTTGTTTCCGAAGTGGGCGTCGGCACTGTTGCCGCGGGCGTCGCCAAGGCGCGCGCCGACCACATCACCATTTCCGGTTTCGAGGGCGGCACCGGCGCGTCGCCCCTGACCTCGATCAAGCATGCCGGCAGCCCGTGGGAGATGGGCCTGGCGGAAACCCATCAGACCCTGGTGCTGAACGGGCTGCGCAGCCGAGTCGCGCTGCAGGTTGACGGCGGTCTCAGAACCGGCCGCGACGTCCTGATCGGCGCGCTGCTGGGAGCCGACGAATTTGGCTTCGCCACCGGCCCGCTGATCGCCGCAGGCTGTGTGATGATGCGCAAATGCCATCTCAACACCTGCCCGGTTGGCGTCGCCACCCAGGACCCCGTACTGCGCAAGCGGTTCCGCGGCACCAAGGAGCATGTGATCAACTTCATGTTCTACATCGCCGAGGAGGTGCGCCAGTTGCTTGCCGAAATCGGCTTCACCAGGCTCGACCAGGCGATCGGCCAGTCCGACCTGCTCGCCAAGGAAGAGATGATCGACCATTGGAAGGCCAGGGGACTCGACTTCAGCCGCGTGTTCTTCAAGCCGGAGGCAGAGCCGAAGGCGATCTATAACAGCGAGAGCCAGAAGCATCCGATCGACGACATCCTGGATCGCAAGCTGATCGAACTGGCGCGCCCGGCCATAGAGAACGGTATGCCAGTTGCCCACGACATCGCGATCCGCAACATCGACCGGTCTACCGGCGCGATGCTGTCGGGCGCAATCGCCAAGCGCTACGGCCACAAGGGTCTCAAGCCCGACACGGTGACGTTCAACATGACCGGTACCGCCGGACAGGCTTTCGGCGCTTTCCTGGCGCGCGGCGTGACCTTCGATCTCGTCGGCGACGCCAACGACTATGTCGGCAAGGGGCTCGCGGGCGGCAGGATAATTGTCAGGCCGACCGAAAATTGCGGTTTCGTGCCCGAGGAATCGATCATCGTCGGCAACACGGTGCTCTACGGCGCTACCGAGGGTGAGTGCTATTTCCGCGGCGTCGCCGGCGAACGGTTCGCCGTCAGGAACTCCGGCGCCATCGCGGTTGTCGAAGGTGTCGGCGATCACGGCTGCGAGTACATGACTGGCGGCGTAGTCGTCGTGATCGGGCATACCGGGCGCAACTTCGCGGCCGGCATGTCGGGCGGGATAGCCTATGTGCTCGACGAGTCGGGCGATTTTGCCAATCGCTGCAACATGGCGATGGTCGATCTCGAACCTGTTCCCGAGGAGGATGACATTTTCGAGCGCTTGCATCACCACCGTGGCGATCTGGAATTCAAGGGCCGCATTGACGTCATGGCCGACATGTCCGGCTACGACGCCGAACGGTTGTTCCAGCTAGTGACCAAGCATCACCAGTACACCGGCTCCGCCAAGGCGCAGATGATTCTGGAGAACTGGGCCGACTATCTGCCCCGGTTCGTCAAGGTCATGCCGGTAGAGTATCGCCGGGCGTTGCGTGAAATCGAACTGGCACAGACGACAGTGGCCGCGGAGTAAGGACGAAAATGGGGAAAGTAACAGGATTTCTGGAGATCGACCGCCGCGACCGCAAGTACCGTCCGGCGGCCGACAGGGTTCGCAACTACAAGGAGTTCGTCATACCGCTTGGCGACGAGGGCACGCGCGACCAGGCAGCGCGCTGCATGGATTGCGGCATCCCCTACTGCCACAATGGCTGCCCGGTCAACAACCAGATCCCCGACTGGAACGACCTGGTCTACAACGGCGAATGGGACGAGGCCTCGCGCAACCTTCATTCGACCAACAATTTCCCTGAGTTCACCGGCCGGATTTGCCCGGCGCCGTGCGAGGCTTCGTGCACTCTCAACATCGAGGATACACCTGTAACCATCAAGACGATCGAGTGCGCCATCGTCGACAAGGCCTGGGAAAACGGCATCATCAGGCCTGAACCGCCTGCGGCGAAAACCGGAAAGAAGATCGCCATTGTCGGTTCCGGACCGGCGGGACTTGCGGCAGCCCAGCAGCTCGCCCGTGCCGGCCATTCGGTCGAGGTGTTCGAGAAGAACGCCAAGCCCGGCGGCCTGCTGCGCTACGGTATTCCTGACTTCAAGATGGAAAAAGACCTGATCGACCGCCGGCTCGAACAGATGATGGCCGAAGGCGTCGAGTTCACATGCAACGCCCATGTCGGCATCGACCGGGACATTCACGAAATGGCGAAGCAGTACGACGCTGTGCTGCTTGCCGGGGGTGCGGAAAAGCCGCGCGATCTGCCAATTCCGGGCCGCGACCTGGCCGGCATTCATTTCGCGATGGACTTCCTCCCGCAGCAAAACCGGCGCGTCTCCGGCGAACCGCCTCTAGACAACCACCCGATCCTGGCCGGCGGAAAACATGTGGTGGTGATCGGCGGCGGCGACACCGGCTCCGACTGTATCGGCACCTCGATCAGGCAGGGCGCCCTGTCGGTGACACAGCTCGAAATCATGCCGCGGCCACCGGAAAAGGAAAACAAGGCGCTGACTTGGCCGGATTGGCCGCTGAAACTACGCACATCGTCAAGTCATCAGGAGGGCGCGGAGCGCGAGTTCTCTGTCATTACGCAGAAATTCACAGGCGAGGAAGGCGCGGTAAACAAACTGCATTGCAGCCGCGTCGATGAAAAATTTAAGCCTATCGAAGGTTCCGAATTCACGCTCAAAGCCGATCTCGTGCTGCTGGCGATGGGATTCGTCAACCCGGTACACGAGGGTATGATCAACGACCTGGGCGCAAAGCTCGATCCGCGCGGCAACGTCGAAGCCAACGTGATCGACTACAAGACCAGTATCGACAAGGTGTACGCGGCCGGCGACATGCGCCGCGGACAATCTCTGGTGGTCTGGGCCATTCGCGAAGGCCGCCAGGCCGCGGCCAGCATAGATCAGGCCCTAATGGGTTCTACCGTCCTGCCGCGATAGCGCGGCGGGCGGTTTCTACAAGGTTGGTCCCTCCACATTCACCGCGGGCGCTTCGGCGGGTGCCGGCTTCAACTTGAACTCGTCGGCCCTTCCGGGCTTGGCCGGTCCGGCTAGCCCGTCCACGGTCAGCGTTTTGACCGTCGTATTGCCGCCCGACAGGTCGGCCTCGACATCGGCGCCAAGCAGTTCGGTGCCGCCGTCGAGTTCGGGATCGCCGAAGGCAATCGGGTTGGTCCGATCGATTACCGGCGCGCCGCTCGGATCGAGCTTGAGCGCCGGCAGGTTTTCCGGACCCAGCGCCCCGAGCACAGGCGACTCCAGGTTACCAAGCGCCTTCGTCAGCGGCTTTTCGGCATAAAAGGCGATCTTCCGCCGCCCGGCCTTTGTCACGTTTATGCCGTCGCTGGCGCGCAGCCGCGCCGGTTGGCCGTTGATATCGGGACCCGATGTCACATAGGCGCCTGCCTCGTTTACGAAACCGTCCCAGATATCGACATATGTGCCCCCGGCATCGGTAACCACGCGCCGGTAGATGTCGTTGAACGCCAGCATGTCGGACGTCATTCGCGGCGATTGAAATGCCGGCACGCCGACCCAGACCAGCGGAATGTTTCTTTCCGTCACAAGCCGTGCAAGGCTGGCTACACGTTTTTCGTATTCCTTGGCCCACTCTTCCGTCCGGCGGACAAGTGGCGGATCCGTCGTGCGAAAATCCTGCCGGTCATTTGCTCCGATCATCACTACCACCGCGCTGGGTTTGCTTGTATCGAGCAATTCGGGAAGCGCGGTTTGCCAATCGTAGAAATCGTCACGCACTATGCCGGACGATCCATTGCTCTTTTCGACAACACGGATGTCAGGCGATTCGGCGAACGCCGCCACCAGCCCGTCCGCCATGCTTCCGGCCAAAAAATCGCCAACGACAAGCACAACGCGCGCATTTTCCAGCTTTTCGATTTCGGGAACGGCAGGAGCCGCTGGAGCTGCGGTCGGCGGCCGCGCAGTGGTTGTCTGGCGTGTCTCCACCTTTTTGCGCGTATCGCGTTTGATTGCGGTCTCATCCCTGTTCGGCTTGAACAATCGCTGAAAAAGCGTCTGGGAATTCTGCGCATGTGCCGGCTTGATCACCAGCTCCGGCAGGAGGAAGGCGAGCGCTACCGCCAAGCTTAGCACCCAGCCTGCCAGTTGTGACGATCTGTTGGATGTCTTTTTCAATGTTCCCGTCATCGCCTCTTCAGCGCGTTCAACACTTCCTTGCTCGGATGCCCGGTCTGTTCCAGTCCGGCCTGCGCCTCGAACGCCATGATGGCGTTGCGCGATCCGGAGCCGATCTTGCCATCGATCTTCCCATCATAGTAGCCGCGCGCCAGAAGTTCCTTCTGGAGCTCCTGTTTTTCTTCGAACGACAGTTTCGTGAACGGCCGGTCCCAGTCGCGCACCAGGCCTCCGTAGCCGGCAATCTCGTCGGCAAGCAACCCGACCGCAAGCGCATACTTGTCGGCATTGTTGTAACGCTTGAGCACGAAGAAATTCTTCGTCACCAGGAAGGCCGGGCCGTCCCGGCCCTGCAACACTTTTAGCACTGCACTGTCGCCGCCGCGCGGGAAAGCTTTTCCGTTGGCGCGCGTTATGCCGGTCGCCTGCCATTTCGAGATGCTGAGCGAACCGTCCGGAAACTTCCGGCCTGAAGGCAAGCTGACCTCGTAACCCCAGGTCTTGCCCGACTGCCAGCCATTCTGGCGCAGCAGGTTTGCCGCCGTCGCCAGCGCGTCGGGTATGGAGTTCCATATGTCACGCTTTCCGTCGCCGTCCATGTCGACCGCATAGGCCTGGTAACTTGTCGGTATGAACTGCGTGTGGCCCATTGCGCCGGCCCACGATCCTTCCAGGTGGCTTTCGTCGATATCGCCGCTTTGCAGAATCTTAAGCGCGGCGATCAACTGCTGGCGGGCAAATTTCGCCCGTCTGCTATCGGCATAGGCCAGCGTTGCGAGTGAACGCACCACATTGCGCATCACCTTGTCGTTCTTCAGGATCTCGCCGTAATTCGTTTCCATGGACCAGATCGCCAGCAGGACGTGGCGGTCCACGCCATAACGTTGCTCGATCTTTCCCAGCCAAGAACTCCATTTCCGAGCCATGATGCGGCCATTTTCGATGGCGTCTTCCTGCACGCGATTGTCGAAATACTGCCAGACCGGCGCATTGAATTCCGGCTGAACGCGCGCCTTTTCCAGTACTTCGGGATCCGGCTTGGTAACGCCCCTGAAGGCACGATCAAAGGTCGTACCTTTTATGCCGGACTTGGCCGCTGTTGCGCGAAAGCTCGAAACCCAATTCTGGAAGCCGGCATCGGCACGGGCAGGCGCCGCCTGCAAAACCGTCAGGGCCAGCAATCCCGCAACCACCAGGGCAAACCGGGAAAAGGTCAATGAATATGCAAACATGATCGTCTCCACGATGGAATTTGACGTCGATATTCGCAGATTGCCGTTAGGAATTGGTTTACCATGGATCACGAATTCCCCGCCATATGCGGCTTGAAGCCCTGCCGTCTCATCCAAACGTTGTAGCGATTCAGTAGTTGTCAATTCCGGCATGAAAATGTCTGCGTCCAGGGACAACGCCGAAAGTGCGTAAAAAGCGACGGGTGGACCTCGGATGAAGAACATACGCAAGGCCGTGTTTCCGGTTGCCGGTTTGGGAACCCGGTTTCTGCCGGCGACCAAGGCGGTGCCAAAGGAAATGCTGACCGTTCTCGATCGGCCGGTCATTCAGTATGTCGTCGACGAAGCCCGCGAGGCCGGCATCGAGCATTTCATTTTCGTCACCGGCCGTAACAAGACCGTCATCGAAGATCATTTCGACATTCAGTTCGAACTCTACGACACGCTTGAAAAACGCGGCAAGCTGGCCGAACTCGAGCACCTCAAGGCGATGCAGCCCCTGCCCGGCCAGACGAGTTACACCCGCCAGCAGGAGCCACTCGGACTGGGCCACGCCGTCTGGTGCGCCCGTGAGCTGGTCGGCAACGAGCCGTTCGCACTGCTTTTGCCGGACATGATCATGCCACCCGACCGCAATTGCACCCGTTCGATGGTCGAGCTGTACGAAAAGACCGGTAACAACATCATCGCGGTGGAAGCCTGCGACCCGGCGGAAACCCATCGCTATGGCATTGTCGGCAAGGGTGCGGAAGCGCATACCGGATTTGAGATCACCGGAATGGTCGAAAAACCCGAGCCGGGAAAAGCGCCGTCAAACCTGTTCATCAACGGCCGCTACATCCTCCAGCCGGAGATTTTCACATATCTGGCGCGCCACCAGCGCGGCGCGGGGAACGAAATACAGCTCACTGACGCGATGCTGGCGCTCAGCAAGGACCAGCCGTTCTACGGTTTCCACTATCGTGGCCATACCTTCGATTGCGGTACGCCGGCCGGCTTTATCGAGGCCAATCTGGCATTTGCCATGGCCGATCCTTCAATCAGGCAGCAAATCGCACCCATCCTGGCTGAACATCTGAAATAGTGCGACCTGAAATGCTATCGGCGCAGCTTCACGCCGAGAAAGACGCTGACCGACTCGGCATCGCGCCCGGCAACGTTCGAATCGACGATCTCGTAGGAGGCGCGGCTGGTAACGCCGAAATTCCTGTTCAGCCACCAGGTAAGCCCGGCCTCGATGTCGATGATCAGGTCGCGATCGGAAGTGCCGGAAAAATCGCGGTAGCCGAGCCCCGCTGAAACGTTTCCGGTAAGATTTTGACGCAGTTGGTGTTCGATGCCCAGATTGGAATCGTAGAGGATCGAGCCGGAAGCGCCCGCCTGCGTGGTGGTCTCGATCGTGGTCGACGCGTCGAGATTGACTGTAGTGCGGCGCGAAGGCGACCAGGCGAGCGAGGCGAGCGCGCTGACGCCTTCGATCGGTTCAAGCCGGCTGTCTTCCGGCCTTTCGCTTACCCAACCGGCCGCGAACTCGCCGGAGAGCTTTTCACCAAGATCGAGTTCGATGCCCGCACGCAGCGCATACCGGTCGGCCGAGCGGGCGTAACCTGCCGTATCCACGCGGAGATCCATGACCCGGCGCCCGATTTCTCCTTCGACAAAGGGCACCAGTGCCGGCGAAATCTCGTAGCCTGTACGCAGCGTCAGAGTCGCAAGGGTCGAGTTGCGTTCGCGTTGCGACAGCGTTCCGCCGCCGCTGAGTTCTGCATCGCCATAAATCAGGCGTGCGGCCCTCGCTGTCGCTGCCAGACGCACCTTGCCCTCTTCGCGTGACAAACCGAGCGAGCCGTCCAGAGCATGCAGAAGCGGTTGCGACACGGTGCCGGGAACGACCACCGCCGATGTTGCTGTCTCCGGCGTCACCGAATAGCCGGCCGCCGCGGTAGCGACGAACCCGTTGATCAGGTCCAGCCTCAGATCGGCGCTGACCCCGCCGGATGGTTCGGAAATATCCGCGCCTGAAAGTGATTTCCGAAAGGTTCCGTACGCTTCGATTCGAGCCTGGTGTCTGGACCAGTCGGACTGCGCATTGAGGCGCAACGTGGTCTCCGACAGGACTGCCTCGTCGCCACCCGAACTGGTGTCGGCGTTGGATGACCAGGTAAGCCCCTGCTCGATCTCGGGGAACAGGATGAAGGTTCCGGTACGGATGCCGAGTGCGTCGTAAGGATTGTCTTCCTGCTCTCGATCCAGCCCCTCGATGGCCGAAGCGCGTTCCTGGAAGCTCCCCGCAGCTTCATTGCCCCCATCGTCGAGCGCGTCGATCCGCTCCTGCCGGATTGTTCCCGTAGTGATTTCGCCGCCATCATCTGCAGTATCGGTACCATCAGCCGGCCTTCGCCGGTTGCTGCGCGCCTCCTCAATCCGCTCGCGCGCGGTCGCCGGCCGCTCCCTGACACTGCCGTTCGCCGCCTCGCGCCTGCGTGGCCGGTCAACCGAGGGTCTGTCGTCACCGAACGGATTGTCCTGGTTGAGATCGAAAATGCTGATCGCTTCCCCGTCGCGCCTGTCCGTCTCAGGAACATCGGCACCTTCGCTGACCGGTTCGTATTCGGTCGGCTGCAGTCCGGTGTCTTCTTCCGGCGGTTCCTCCGTAATGGATTTGTCGAGGAGAGCACGGTAAACCTGTTCCTCGCCAATCTGGCCGCGCAGACCTGGTGTCTGCTGCGCCAGAGACGGGCTAGTGGCGAAAATGACGGCGGAAATTGCCAGCGTTGAGGCGCGGCAATGCCAACCGTATGATTTCTTTCGCGTTCTGGAAATCAATAGCCACACCTGAAACGACCGGAACCGCGCCTGCGCCAAACTTTACCGAACCGTAAACTTCCTTGGTTAACGGTTGGTTGAAGTTTCGCTGGCAAAAGCCGCTCGCGCGTCGCCACGGAGGATTGGACACGGGGCTGAAAGTGATCTAATCGCTTTGCCATGCTCGGTAACCGGATGAAGAAACCAGTCGACGGCAAATCCGCGATCGTCGCGGCGATCAGGACGATTGAGACCGAGCGATCGGGCTTGGTCGCGCTTTCCGACGCGCTCGACAACGGCCTGGCTGATCCGTTCGCCAAGGCGGTGGAAACGATTTCCGGCATTACCGGGCGTGTCATCGTCACTGGCGTCGG
>JBFIBB010000140.1:0-9027 GCA_041582695.1 Rhizobiaceae bacterium | reverse complement strand
GCCACCAGGCCGGCGATATGGGCCATGTCAACCATCAGATAGGCGCCGATCGAATCGGCGATGTCGCGGAAACGCTCCCAGTCCCAGATACGCGAATATGCGGTGCCGCCGGCAATGATCAGGCGCGGATTGTGCACATGGGCCAGGCGTTCGATTTCGTCCATGTCGAGCAGGTGATCGTCGTGACGCACGCCGTAGGAGACGACGTGGAACCACTTGCCGCTCATGTTGACGGGCGAACCATGGGTCAGATGACCGCCGGAATTGAGGTCTAGCCCCATGAAGGTGTCGCCGGGCCGCAGAAGCGCCAGGAACACCGCCTGGTTCATCTGGCTGCCGGAATGGGACTGCACATTGGCGAATTCGCAACCGAACAGTTTCTTTGCGCGCTCGATGGCGAGTGTCTCGGCAACATCGACGTACTGGCAGCCGCCATAGTAGCGTTTGCCCGGATAGCCCTCGGCGTATTTGTTGGTCATCACCGATCCCTGCGCCTCGAGCACCGCCCTCGACACGATATTCTCCGAAGCGATCAACTCGATTTCGTCGCGCTGGCGACCCAGTTCGTCGCGAATCGCGCCAAAAATCTCGGCGTCCACCTGTTCAAGCGGCCGGTTGAAAAAGGTTTCAAGTTCTGCGGACATGGGGCGCACCTTCGGGATTGGAGACCAATTGAAGGTGCGCCCGTAACACAGATTTCCGCGCGCCGCCACGGTCCGAACGCCGCAGCGCGGCGCGACTGGAACACTGCCAGCGCATTGCTGCAAAAAAAACCGGGAAGCCCTCCGGGGATCACCCCATGATCGCCGAGACCAGAACGCTTGCCGCCATAAAGATTATGATCAGCGAGCCGGGCGTCCACAGGGCGGCGCGAACATCGTGAATCTGACCAGTGACATAGGCGCCGAAGTGGAGAAACCGGGTTAGCGCATAACCATAAAACAAAACCTGCGCAAGCCAGGGCGTTGGCGATGTCAACGCATAAAGAAAACCCGCGGCCAAGAAGAATGGAACGTTCTCCAGGTCGTTCATCTGGATACGGCGAATACGCTCCACCCTTTCGTTGACCTGCAATTGCGACGGATCGGGATTTGGATTGAGCGGCGTCTTCTTCAAATCCTCCGGAGATCTGAGGCCGGCATTCTCCTGCATCATGCGCGCAACCGTCAGCCAGGACATGGCGACAACTTTCAGGATCATCAACGTGGCGGAGATCGCATAGGCAGCGAAGACAGGGTCGTTCATATCGATGTTCATGGTCCACTCCAGTTTCCGCGCAACTGCACGGAATTCAGGGACAATCGCCCAAACTTTCAACATCAATCAGATTATTTGAACAATGGTCTAATTGTCAACCTGTGGACAAATATTTCAGCATTGTTAGAATGCGGCCGCCAAATCAACGAATTGACGAGCTCCCGTGCCAAATCCGGACGAACAGAACGATATCGAAGCGCGACGCCAGGCGCGCTTGGAGAGCAGACGCGACCATACGCGCAACGAAATTCTATCGGCGGCGCGGAAGCTGCTTTTCAAGGATGGAATCGCCGGCGTGACGCTCGAAGCAGTCGCCAGCGAAGTCGGCATGTCCAAGACGGCGCTCTATTACTACTTCGCTTCGAAAGACGCCCTCCTCTTCGAAATGGTCTTCTCGGTGTTCGCGCGCCATGCAGAAGGCCTGGAGAAGGCCGTGGACAAGGCGGTTGACGGACCAGAGGCGCTGAAGGCCATTGTCGGCCAAACGGTGCATGAATTCGCCGATCGGCTCGACGATTTCAGACTGTCATTTCTGCATGGCCAGTTGAGCGCGCCTGGCACCGTGCAGGTTATGGGAGAGCAATTGGAGCGGATCAGGCCGCTCAACGACCGGTTCTATGCCGGCGCCACCGGGAAACTCGCTTCCGCCGATATTCCCAATCGTGCCGGGTTGCCTCCCCGGATGCTGGCGTTTCTCGCCCATGCCGCGGCAATCGGGATCCTGACTTTCAAGGGCATGGTCGAGAGTGTGGGTGATCCGCTGATCTATTCGGATGATCAGCTTGCCGACGCCATGGGTGCTGTTTTCGCCGCCGCAGCGGAACCGCTCGAGACGAAAACGGGTGAAAGCTGAGCGACGCAAAAACACGCACCCATTGGTGGCGAACCGGATTACGAGAGCTATTGCGCAACAAAAAGCCGCCCCGAAAGGCGGCTTTCCAGAACCGGTTTGCGGAATGAATCAGAGCGCTGTCGAGATCTGAAGCTCGTCCACGCCGTCGCGGCCGTAGATGTCATCCCGGAAGTGGACCACCGCGTCGCCGGTCGCCCAAGATGATATGTACGTGAAATAGACCGGGACCGGCTCGGCAAGTTCGACGGGAACGCTGTCGCCCGACTTGATCGTCTGTTCGAAACGCGCCCGGTCCCAGCCATCGGTGTCGCGCAGCAGCCAGGTAACCAGATCGCGAACGTTCTGAACACGCACGCAGCCGGAAGATTCGAACCGAAGCAGCTTGGAGAACAGGCTCTGCTGCGGCGTGTCGTGCATGTAGACGGCGTGCGGATTGGGGAAATTGATCTTCACCGATGCCATGGCGTTGATCTTGCCCGGATCCTGGCGGAAACGCAGATTCACCGCCTCATCGGTCGTCCAGTCCACCGAGGCCGGATCGACCTCTTGGCCGTTCGGGGCGTATAGGCGAATGTTGTTTTCCGTCAGGTATGTCGGATCCTTGCGCATCAGCGGAATGATATCCTTTTCCACGATGGAGGCCGGCGCATTCCAGTACGGATTGATGATTACTTCGTTGATCTTGGAATTGAGTATCGGCGTCTGCCGGGAGGTCCTGCCGACAATCGCGGTATGGCGCAGCACGACGCGGCCGCCTTCGACTGCCTCGATCTGGGCAGCGGGAATGTTGACCATGACATAGCGGTTGCCGAGGAAACCGGACATCGACCGCAGACGTACAAGATTGGTTTCGAGCTGGCCAAGCCTGACGGGCGCTGAAACGTTCATGGCCGCATATGTATAGCGGCCCATCACGCCGTCGCTTGGAAGGCCGTGGCGGGCCTGGAACCGCTTGACCGCCGCATCGACATAGCTGTCGAAGGACTGGGAAATACCGGCGCGTCGCGACAGATCGTTGGAAATTATCAGGCGCTTGCGCAATATCTCCACGTCGGGATCGTAAACGCCGAGGCGAAGCTTCTTGGTGGCAGGAACCACCGGCCAGCCGCCGCTGTTGACAATGTTGATATACGATTGGATCGCCTGCTCGATGTAGCCGACGGTCTCGGGGCTGAAGATCGGCAGGTTGGAAGCGACCTTGCCACCGCCGGCGCGGGCGTCGAACTCGTCGTTCCAGTTGCCCCGGTCAGGTGAGTTGATCAGGTTTCCGATCAGGTCTCGCGCGTGCGCGGTCCCCGTTGTCGCTGCAGCGGCGAACGCGCCTGCTCCTGCAAGAAAGTTTCTACGGTTCCTGTTCATTCAACACCCGATCAAGATTTTTCCGGCGGACACGACCGCTGGATGCCAAGCCCCTTCAATCCCTCATGGTTGCCAAAAGTATAATCCGCATCGTTAATAAACCGCGAATCACGAAAGGCTGAACAGTCTGGCTGACGGCCTTTCCCGGCAATGGGACGGGAATTCAGGTTCCCGATGGCATCGGAATGCGGCGGCAAATTGGCGGGCCGCCATATTTGCCGCGTTTAAGCGAAACGGGTGCAGATTGTAAAAAAAGAACAGGTCCGCAATGCGAACCTGTCCATCACCTGATATCCGGGAAAAGTACCGGCCTACATGCGGTAGGCGATCGTATCGTTCCAGAAGCGGTCGAGACGCTGAAGCGCCTTGTTCATCTGCGCAAATTCATCGGCATTGATGCCGCCGACCTGCTCGATCGACCCTACATGGCGCTCATAGAGGCCGCCGACCATTTCGGCCACTTCGGCGCCCTTGTCGGTCAGGCTGACGCGTACCGACCTGCGGTCCACGCGCGAGCGCTGGTGGTTGATGAAGCCAAGGTCGACGAGCTTCTTCAGATTGTAGGATACGTTGGAGCCGAGATAGTAGCCGCGCGAACGCAATTCGCCGGCGGTCAACTCCGAATTGCCGATATTGAACAGAAGCAATGCCTGGATCGCATTGATATCCGACCGTCCGTTGCGGTCGAACTCGTCCTTGATGACATCCAGGAGGCGGCGATGCAGCCGTTCGACGAGTTGCAGCGACTCAAGATAGAGTGCGCGTATCGCCTTGTGGTGTTCCTCCGCATCGGCCGGACGCGAGCCGGCTTTCTGTGCATTGATCATCTGTTGTGCCTCTTGTTCAACGCCTGGTGGATGTTTTGTTTTCCCCACCGTTGCGGGCACAGTATCGAATCCATCTAAAATTCGAATTAAACGCCAAGCTTAATAAGAGCTTACGGCAGCGCCGATCCTGATATCGGCTAATTTTCAGTTAACGGCCGTGTTTTCGCTTCTGCAGATAGATCAGAACACGGAAAACGCAGTAGATCGCTGCCACCAGTCCGTGCGACACGACCACGGCCTGCCGGGCGCCGAACAATTCGGGAAATCCGACATACATGATGGTTTCTATCATGGCGCAGCAGAACCACACCACCGGCCCCCAGGACGCGGTAGTCCAAAGACCGACCGCCGCGAAGGGAAACATCACCGCCAGTGTCACCCCCGCGACCTGCCAGTAGACCGGCATCAGGTCGAAGCGCCACGTGTCGCCCTCATAGTAGCCGATGAGCCTAATCCAGTAGAGCAGCCCGAAAAGCAGGCAGTAGGCGGCGATAACACGATGAAACCAGACGAAGGAAACTTCCGCGACACCAGGTTGCAGCGATGATTCCTTGATATTGCCGTTGATCATGGCATCACCGCCGCATCGGAAGAGGCGCCAAAATCGAGGTCGCCGGACTGCAACGGCTCGAAATATCTGTCTATGGCGGCATTCTCGATTTCCTGAAGATTAGCCGGCTGCCAGCGCGGCGCGCCATCTTTGTCGATGACCGCGGCACGAATGCCTTCATAGAAATCGTGACCTTGCAGCATACGGTTGACGATTCGGAATTCCATGATCATGCACTGGCGCATCGTAAGCTGCGCGCCCGAACGTATCTGGCGGAAAGCTACATGCAGGCTCGTCGGCGACGCCCGGGCCATCTTGCCAAGCGTTTCATCCGCAAAATTGTCGCCCCGGCCGGAAGCTTCGCGCAATTCCTCCAACAGGCCGGTTAGCGTGGTCGCCGAGAACATATCACCGATTTTTTCGATGGTGCCGTCATCGAGGCCGCCGGAAGGGTTTTCGCTATAGCGTTGCAAAACCGCGTCCGGGTCCTGCCCCGCACACAGATCGGTCACAAGATCATTCATTCGCGCGGATGAGACCGCATGTGAGGCGAGCCCGCACCGGATGGCACCGGCCCAGCCAAGCCTCGAACCCGTGAGCCCGAGCCACATGCCGAGACAGCCCGGCAGCCGCGGCAGAAACCGGCTGCCGCCGACATCGGGAAAGAAGCCGATGGTCACTTCCGGCATGGCAAACCGGGCGTTCTCTGTGAACACGCGATGGCTGCCATGGATCGAGACGCCGACGCCGCCACCCATGACGATGCCGTCGATCAGCGCGACATAGGGTTTCGGATAGGATTCGATTCGCGCGTTGAGCCGGTATTCATCGGCGAAGAAGTCGTAGAGCGGTTCGCCTGCCTTTCCGGCGCGATAGATCGCCTGAATATCGCCACCGGCGCAGAAGGCCCTGCCCTCGGCGCGGATGATTACTGCGGAGATTCCGGGATCGGTTTCCCAGGTATCCAGTGCCGCGGCCATGGCGCGCACCATGCCGTGGGTCAGCGCATTCAACGCTTCGGGGCGGTTCAGCGTGATCACGCCGGCCCTGCCCTCGCGATAAAAGCTCACCTGGCCTGCGCCGCCGAAATCGTCCAATCTCGATACCCTTCCAGTTTTCGCCGCAGAGGATTACGAAGCCGCATCCGGCTCGTCAATGCGGGCTTTGTGCGGATCGCCATGCGTGATAGAGAGCAAGCTTCAGGAGAGTTGCATGAACAAGTTTGGCCGTATCATCCAGAGTGGCCCACGGTCTGTGGACGAAATAACCGCAAGCCGGCGGATGCGGCGTCTGCGCCGTTTTCCCTGGTTGCGCGACATGTTGGCCGAAAACATTGTGACGCCAAACGACCTTATCTGGCCGCTGTTCATCGTCGATGGCGAAAACGAACGCCAGCCCATCGAGGGCATGCCCGGGATCAACCGCCTGTCGGTCGACGTGATCGTGGAAGAGGCAAAACGCGCCCGCAGCCTCGGAATTCCGGCGATCGCGACCTTTCCCTATGTCGACCCGGCCCTAAAGGATGACTCCGGTTCTAACATTCTCGATCCGGACAATCTGATCAACCGGGCGACACGTGCGATCAAGGAAGCGGTTCCCGATATCGGCGTCATTACCGATGTCGCGCTCGATCCGTTCACATCGCACGGCCATGACGGCGTTCTGCGCGACGGGATCATCGTCAATGACGAGACGGTCGGCATTCTGGCCGACGCCGCGGTGATGCAGGCGGCCGCCGGTTCCGACATCATCGCGCCATCCGACATGATGGACGGGCGCATCGGCGCCATTCGCGACGCGCTGGACGCCAATGGTTTCAATCACGTCTCGATCATGTCGTACGCGGCAAAGTATGCGTCCGCCTTCTATGGCCCGTACCGAGAGGCGGTCGGGACAGGCGGGCTGCTGAAGGGCGACAAGAAAAGCTATTACGTCGACCCAGCCAATTCCGATCAGGCAATGCACGAGATCGAGCTCGATATCGCCGAGAGCGCCGACATGATCATGATCAAGCCGGGGATGCCCTATCTCGACGTCATCCATCGTGCCAAGGAAATGTTTGCGATGCCCACCTTCGCCTACCAGGTATCGGGCGAATACGCGATGATCAAGGCGGCGGCAGCCAACGGCTGGATCGATGGCGAAAAGGCCATGATGGAGGCGATGATAGCGTTCAAGCGGGCCGGATGTGACGGTGTTTTGAGCTATTTCGCCCCCGAGATCGCGGAAATCCTCAACAAATAGGCAGATTTCTTGAATCAGGTGCCGGTTGCACCCATGTCTTGTCCGTGCGGCAAACCGTGAGGAGAAGGCTATGAACGCCAACGTGCTGGAAGGCGAAATCCTGCAAACCCATCTCGATGACTGGCGCGCCTATGAGGGTGTGCGCACGAGGCGCGTGTTTGCCTTCTGCCTCGACTATGTTTTCGTCGGCCTGCTTTCGGTTCCGTTTGCGATCATCGTGTTTCTGCTCGGCATCCTTACATTGGGGCTCGGTTTCGCGTTGTTCAGCATTCTGGTGCCCACCGTTGCGCTTTTGTACGTGGCTTTCACGCTTGGCGGTCCCCAGCAGGCCACGCCGGGCATGCGCCTGATGGGAATCCGGCTCGAACGGCTCGACGGAAGACCAGTCGATGCGATCCTCGCCATTGTTCACACAGTGCTGTTCTGGGCCGGCAACGTACTGCTTACGCCACTGATCCTGCTGGCGACGCTGTTTCTTGACCGCAAGCGCACGGCGCATGACATGCTGCTTGGAACCGTTGTGGTGCGCCATCCGCAAGTCTGGTAATTTTTTTTACCGGTCGAGGTCTTGTATGGGTCTGAAAACATCCCGGCGGCGCGTTCATCGGCAATGAAGCTCTTCTAACCCGGCCCGGCCCGGCTTAGTATGCTCTGGATCAATCGCCGGAGCCTTCATGGACCAATTCCACATCTGGGCCACATATCTGATCATTGCGATCACGGTTATAGGCTATGCAAGCGAGCGGTTCGCGCTCGAACTTGTTGCACTTGCAAGCCTGGCAGCGCTGCTGGCGCTGTTCTCTTTTGTTCCCTTCGAAGGCGAGTTCGGCACGGTCACCGTTCAGCATCTTCTGGCAGGTTTCTCCAGCCCGGCTCTTGCGACCGTTCTTGCGTTGCTGATCGTCGGTCAGGGTCTTTTCGCGACCGACGCCATGGACAGCATATCGCGTCTGATTTCGCGGGTGGGCGGAAGTTCCGGGTATCGCCCGATTGCCATAACGCTGATCGTGGCCGGCGTTCTAAGCGGGGTTTTGAACAACACGCCGGTAGTGATCATCTTCATTCCCGTCATCACATTGATGGCGGCACAGCGAAACATTGCGGCCGCCAGCGCCTTGATGCCGCTGTCCTATCTGTCGATCCTCGGCGGCATGACGACGCTGATCGGCTCGTCGACAAACCTGCTGGCGGCTGGCGTAGCGCATGACGCTGGCATCGAGATCGGTTTTTTTGACATCACCGTTCCAGGCGTCATCCTGGCGCTGGCCGGCGCGCTTTATGTCTTCATTTTCCTGCCGGCGATGTTCCGATCCCGCAGTTCCGATGTTTCACAATCCGGCCGCCGGACCGGCGCGCAGTTCATCGGCGAGGTGCAGCTTACGGCCAACCATCCGTTTATCGGCATGGAGGCGCGGGCCGGCCTTTTTCCCAAGCTGCAGGAACTGATGCCGCGCCTGGTTCTGCGACGCAAGACGAGCATCTACCCGCCATTCGAGGATGTGGTGCTGTCGGAGGGCGACAAGCTGGTGGTGTCAGCGACGCGGCAGGCTTTCACCCGCGCGCTGGCGGGCGGCGCGGCCAATCCCGGCCAGAACCAGGATCCGGTGGAACCCGGCAGGGGACCGGCGGCCGGATACCAGGTGGCCGAAGCCGTAGTCGCGCCCGGGTCCCGCCACAGCGGACGAACCATCCGAAATGCGGGCATCGAAACGAGCTACGGCGTCGACATGATCGCCGTGCAGCGCAAGACCCGGATGAACCGCATTCCCTTTCCGGAAATCAGGCTTGAACCGGGCGACACCCTGCTTGTCGGCGGCACCGATACGGAATTGCAGAATCTCAGGGCCAATCACGATCTGCTGCTGCTGGACTGGTCTGCCGAATCGGTGCCGCAGCGGCGAAAGGCGGGCATTGCCATCGCGATATTTTCGGCAATC
>JBFIBB010000139.1:0-9074 GCA_041582695.1 Rhizobiaceae bacterium | reverse complement strand
TCCTGGCCGATCAGATCGGAAAAATCGCGCGGACGGTATTTTCGCGCCAGCACGCGATAGGGGCCGGATTGTGGATTGTCGCCGGTTTCGCTCATCGGTACGGGGACCCGTCTGCTGTCCGAAAGTCCGAGTTTCGCCCGCGCCGCTTCGCGCCGTCAATGGCCGGCGGTAGTTTGGCGGGCAATCAACACAGGAAAGGCGGGAGGCCGGCACGGTGACCCGCGCGAATCTCGTTGGGGCTGCTTCCTTCCGGACCTGACCCGGTTGGCGAGTGGCGCGTCCACCACCAGCCTCCCGGCACTCATATCGGGAATTGGCGGCAAAAAAGCAAGGACTGATCCAAATCTTCGGCAATCGCGCCAAAGCGCTTGCTGACCGGCTTGCGAGACCATAGCTTGCGCTGATGCGGAATCCGAGCCATGCCCGACGCTGACAACGACCATTTCATACTCGACCGGCAGCTTGCCTGGGACAGCGAGCACGTGCTGTGGCTGGAACTGTGCGAATTGCGGTTGCTGAACGATTCGCGCTGGCCCTGGCTCATCCTGGTTCCGCAACGGGCGAAGAAGGAAGAAATCCACGATCTGGAACCGCTCGACCAGACGATGCTCGCTCTGGAAACGAACCTTTCCGCCGCGACGCTGAAGGCCATGACTGGATGCGAAAAAATCAACACCGGCGCGCTCGGAAATTCGGTGCGGCAGTTGCACGTGCATGTCGTGGCACGCTCGGAAGGAGACGCCAATTGGCCCGGGCCCGTCTGGGGGTATGGCAGACGCGCGCCCTATCAAACGGCGGAACTGGCGGAAATGATCAATGCGCTGAGAGCGGCGTTCGACCGCGCCAGCATGTGAAAAGAGAACCATCGATGCAATTCAGGCCGTTCAGCGACCACAGCAACGAACCGAGCCGGCGGACAGGATTCTCCGGAAACACGATTGATCGGCAAAGCGAGAAGCGCAGCGACGACGCCGTGGAAACCGCGCTCGCGCACACGCAGGTAAGGATCATGTTGATGCGAGGCGGCCGCCTCTATTTGCGTTTCGATGGCGGCAAACCGGCTCACGGCCATACCCGGGAGGAGGCCGAGCGGCTGGGCGCAAAACTCGCCCATGGCGTATTGCTAGGACACGATGACGGCATTCCCGTGATCGCGGCCCCCGGCGGTATCGAACCGGAGGATCTGCCCGAAGACATCAAGGCTATCGACTACCGCTCGATCATGGTTCAGGGACTTCTGGACCCCGGCCCGCTGGGCGCGCTGGCGCAGGGAGCGTCGCTGCTCGCCTGGCACAATTCGCACCGCTTCTGCGGGCGATGCGGCAACGCAACCGAGATGCGCGCCGGAGGTTACAAGCGGGTATGCCCCAGATGCCAGGCGGAACACTTTCCCCGAACCGATCCCGTCGCGATCATGCTGGCGGTGGATGGCGACCGGTGCCTGCTGGGCCGCAGCCCTCATTTCGCGCCGGGCATGTACTCCTGTCTTGCCGGCTTCATCGAACCGGGAGAGACCATCGAGGACGCCGTCAGGCGCGAGACGTTTGAGGAATCGGGCGTCCGCATCGGCCGCGTCACCTATCATGCCAGCCAGCCTTGGCCGTTCCCCCATTCGCTAATGATCGGCTGCTACGGTGAGGCGATAACCACCGAGCTAAACGTCGATTCGGACGAACTTGAGGATTGCCGCTGGTTTTCACGCGACGAGGTTCAAGGAGCAATTCGCGGAGAAAACGAAGGAATCAGGGTTCCGCCATCGGGGGCAATCGCGAGCCACATCATCAGGGCTTGGGCAGACGCGTAATGGGCCCCTACTGCTTTGCTGCGCGGCACTAGTCGATGTCTTCGGCCTGCGTCGCCCTGAATTCGTGCGCCGGATAGACGCCGAGAATGCGCATGTCGCGGGAGAAGAAGCTGAGTTCCTCGAATGCCAGCCTGACATTGTGGTCGTCTGGATGGCCCTCGATGTCGGCATAGAAAAGCGTGGCGAAGAATTTGCCGCCGGTCTGGTAGCTCTCCAGTTTGGTCATGTTGATGCCGTTGGTGGCAAAGCCGCCCATGGCCTTGTAAAGCGCGGCTGGAATGTTGCGCACCCTGAAGACGAAGGTGGTCATGATCAGGCCGGAATGGGCCGAGCGCTTGGCGCGGTCGTCGGTCTTCGAAAGTATCACGAACCGGGTGACGTTGTTGTCCGTGTCCTCGATGTTTTCGGCGAGAATTTCCAGCCCGTAAAGTTTGGCGGCAAGGCGCGGCGACAGCGAGGCCGCGTTACGTTTGCCGCTTTCGGCGACCATGCGCGCTGCGCCAGCGGTATCGCCGGCCACCGCCGCCTTCCAACCATTCTTGCGTATGGTCTTGCGGCACTGGCCGAGCGCGTGAATGTGACTGTACACCGTTTCGATATCCGATAGTTTCACACCCGGCAGCGCCATGAGCTGGAAATGGATCGGCAGAAAATACTCGCCGACGATGTGCAGGTCCGATTCGGGCAGCAGGTGGTGAATATCGGCGACGCGCCCGGCAATCGTGTTTTCGATCGGAATCATCGCCAGATCGGCGGCGCCGGTCTGCACGGCGACGAAAGCATCCTCGAAAGTAGCGCAGGGAAGCGGTTCCATCGCCGGATAGACGTCGCGGCATGCCGTATCCGAATTGGCGCCCGGCTCGCCCTGAAATGCAATCTTGTTGGTTTTCGAAGCCATGTTCCTGTCCGTGTCGTCAGCCAAGCACCTTGCGCGCCCGCTCCAAGTCTTGCGGTGTATCCACGCCCAGAGGAGCCGCGTCAACAATCGCGGCGTCGATGCGCATGCAAGCCTCGAGCGCGCGAAGCTGCTCAAGTTTCTCGCGCTTTTCCAGCGGCGAAGGATCGAGTGCTACAAATCGTTCAAGCGAAGCGCGGCGATAGGCGTAGAGCCCGATGTGATGATAGAGCGGTCCTTCTCCCCAGGGCGCGGTCGCGCGGGTGAAATAGAGCGCCCTGAGCAGCCCGGGCCGCACTTGCGAACCTATGATCTTGACGACATTGGGGTTGGTCTTCTCCGCATCGTCCACAATCTCCACGCCGAGCGTGGCAATATCGACCTCGGGGTTGGCGAGCGGCAGGAGAGCGGCGCGTATCGTCTCCGGCGCTATCGTCGGCAGATCGCCCTGCACGTTGATTATGGTGTCGAATTGTCCGTCAGGGTCGATCGCCAGCAACGCCTCGAAAATGCGGTCTGAACCGGACTGGTGATCAGATCGCGTCATCACCGCTTCGAAGCCACCGTTACGCACTGCATCGGCGACCACTTCCGAATCGGTCGCGACGACGACGCGTCCGGTTTCGCTTTCGGAGGCCCGGCGCGCAACCTGTACGATCATCGGCAGGCCCGCAATGTCGGCCATCGGCTTTCCGGGCAGGCGGGTGGATGCCATTCGCGCAGGGATAAGAACGATCGACGACATTCGAGAAAGCGGTCCTCTGAAAAGTATTGCGCCGCCAGCGGTGGCAAAAAGTCTCAGTTGCAAACGCCGTTATATGTGTTGCAACAGCCAAGCAAAAGACCTAGTTTCCGCGCAAATTTCAGGCCGCGTCCGGATTGCAGATGGCGATTTCCGTCACTTTGCCGGTGTGGCGTCGCACCTGTTTGTGGAGCCTAGGGGTTTATGGATTCTTTCGAACTCAACAAGATCATCGGCGCGCTGTTGGGCACTGTCTTCGTCATCTTTTCGATTTCGATCGTTTCGGATGCGATTTTCGCGACGCACGCTCCCGAAAAGCCCGGTTATATCATTGAGGCCGCCGAGGCCGGTGAAAGCGGCGGCGACGAAAAGGACGATGCCGGAACACCGCCGATCGGCCCGATGCTTGCGTCTGCCGATGTTGGCCAGGGCGAGACCGTGTTCAAGAAGTGCGCTGCCTGTCATACTGTAGAAAACGGCGGCGCCAACAAGGTCGGACCCAATCTGTGGAACATCGTGAACCGGCCCGTCGCGTCACATGACGGCTTCGGCTACTCGGGCGCGATGAAAGAGTTTGCCCAGGGCGGCAGCGCGGTCTGGGATTACGAAAGCCTGAACCAGTTCCTGCTGTCGCCGAAGAAATTCGTCAAGGGCACTGCGATGGGCTTCGCCGGTCTGAAAAAGGAAGAGGACCGAGCGAACATCATCGCCTACATGCGGACGCTTTCGGAAAGCCCCGCCCCGTTGCCGGAATAATCGCCGACGGCTTGCCGAATTCGAAAAACCGGGCCTTGCGCCCGGTTTTTTGCTTTTTCGGCTGCATTTGACCAAGAATTGGCGCACTTTCGCGATATCGCGCCTTCCAACACGCCATCAAAAAGCTAAAACAACCCAAGGCAGGTTGCGGGAGGCTCATTTGACGAAAACGCATGTCAGAGCAGGAATTCGTGTTTTTTCGGCTGCCGCACTCATTGTGCTCGGATCGGCGAATGCATTTGCAGACGGTGAATGGCGGACAGTTTCGTCACTGATCGGAAAATCGAAATACGAGGAAAAATTCGAGCGCTACGACTACGTCAATCCCGATGCGCCGAAGGGCGGCACGCTCAATCTCATAGCGCTGGGTTCGTTCGACAGTTTCAATCCGTTCATCGTGCGCGGCACCCCTGCCGCCGGACTTTCGGCGTTCGGCGGCGGACTGCCCTACGATACGCTGATGGCGCAATCAGTCGAAGAGGCAGGCACCAGCTATCCGCTTATCGCGGAAGCTTTCAAATATCCAGATGACTACTCGTCGACAACTTACCGCATCGACGCGAGGGCACGGTTTCATGACGGTACGCCGGTGACTGCCGAAGACGTCGTCTGGTCGTTCAACGCACTCACTGCCAACCACCCGCTCTACAATCAGTACTATCACAACGTCACCGAGGTGGTTGCGCTGTCGGAGCGCGAGGTCGAATTTCGCTTTGACCAGAAGAACAATCGCGAACTGCCGCATATCATGGGCGACATGCCGGTATTGCCGAAACACTGGTGGGAGGGAACGGGACCGGATGGAAAGAAACGCGACATCTCGGCGCCGACACTGGAGCCGCCGCTCGGTTCCGGGCCATACCGGATCAAGAATTTCAAGCCCGGTTCGGAAGTTGTCTGGGAGCTTGTCGACGACTATTGGGCGAAGGACGTGCCGGTCAACATCGGCCGCAGGAATTTCGGCGAGCGGCGATACACCTATTTCCTTGATCAGAATGCCGCCTGGCAGGGTTTCACCAAGGGCGGGCTCGATGATTACCGCGTGGAAAACGTGTCGCGGCGCTGGGCCGAGGAGTACAATTTTCCGGCGTTCAAGGCCGGCGATGTTGTGCGCGACGAATTTCCGGAAGCATCTGGTCAGCCGATGCAAGGATTCATCATCAATACGAGGAAAGACAAATTCAAGGACCGCCGGGTGCGCGAGGCGCTGGTCTGGGCGTTCGATTTCGAGAGCATGAACAGGACGCTGTTCTTCAACCTCTATAAGCGTACAGACAGTTATTTCGAGGGCGGGGAGCTTGCTTCGAGCGGCATGCCCGAAGGCCGTGAACTCGAGATTCTGGAAGCCTATCGCGGCCGGATACCCGATGAAGTGTTCGAGAAACCCTCCGAGCTGCCGGTCTATGACGGCAGCAAGGAGGACCGCAAACATCTCGCGCGCGCGTTCAACCTGCTGAAGGAAGCAGGCTACGAAAGGAAGGGAACCCAACTCATCGGTCCGGACGGAAAGGCATTTGCGATAGAATTTCTTGGTGACGATCCGACGGACGCTCGAATCACCGGCCCGTATATCGAGCAGTTGCGCAAACTTGGCATCGACGCCTCGATGCGCATCATCGACAGCAATCAATACATCAACCGGGTACGCAGTTTCGATTTCGAGATGATCACGTCGGGTTTCCGGCAATCTTTGTCACCAGGCAACGAACAGCGCGAATACTGGGGCTCAACGGCGGCCGATTCGCCGGGATCTCGCAACCTGATGGGCATAAAGGACCCCGTGATCGATGAACTGATCGACATGGTGATCTTCGCGAAGGACAGGGCTGAACTCGTCGCTGCAACCCGTGCTCTGGACCGCGTGCTCCTGTGGAATTTCTACGTGGTGCCGCAGTGGCACAATCCGAATATCTGGATCGCCTGGTGGAACAAGTTCGGGAAACCGGAGACGCAGCCGGCCTATGCGGGAGTCGATATCGATTCCTGGTGGATCGATCCGGACAAGGCGGCCGCGCTCGACAAGAAACTGGGTGCCGGCAATTGAGCGGAAGCGGACGGTTCACGCGGCGGAAATTCCTGGGTGCGGCCGGCGCGGCGGCCACGCTTCCGATGCTCGCAGGATACGGTTTTGCGGCGACGCCTTCCTCGACCAGGCTGCACGGACTCTCCGCATTCGGCGACCTGAAATATCCGCCCGGTTTCGATCACTTCGATTACGCCAATCCGTACGCACCGCCGGGGGGAACCTTCAACTTCTCGCCGCCCAACTGGCAGTTCAACCAGAACGTCATGACGGTCAACACGCTGAACACGTTTATCGCCAAGGGCGATGCGCCTCCCCGCATGGAACTATGTTTCGATAGCCTGATGGCCGGCGCGCTTGACGAACCCGATGCCGTGTACGGCCTCCTGGCCGAGAGCGTGGAGATATCGGAGGACCGCAACACCTTTACGTTTCATCTGCGGCCTGAGGCGCGGTTCCATGATGGTTCACCACTTACCGCCGATGATGTCGCTTTCACCTACAAGCTGTTCAAGGAGAAGGGCCATCCGAGCCTTCTACTGCCGCTGTCGGAACTGGAGGACGTGCGAGCCGTCGATAAACACACGGCAAAGCTGACGTTTTCGGGTAAGCAGTCTGACCGCCTGATCCTGACTGTTGTCCAGTTTCCGATCGTGTCGAAAACCCATTTCGAATCCCATCCCTTCGACAGTTCCGAAATGCGGGCGCCGATGGGTTCAGGAGCCTACCGTGTCGGCCGCGTTTCAGCGGGATTGTCGATCGAGTACAACAAGGTCGACGACTATTGGGGCCGCGACCTGCCGATCAATCGGGGCCTGGCGCATTTTTCCAGGATCAGGATCGATTTTTACCGTGACCGGCAAGCCGCTTTCGAAGCGTTCAAGAAGGGCGACGTCAGCTACCGGCAGGAATTCACTTCCAAGACCTGGGCGACCGAATACGACTTTCCCGCGATCCGGGAGGGCAAGGTCATCAAGCGCGAGTTTCCAAGCGAATTGCGACCTGCCATGCAAGCATGGGCGGTCAATACGCGGCGGAACAGACTCGCCGATCGCCGGGTGCGTGAAGCCATCAATTTGTGCTTCGATTTCGAATGGACGCGCCAGAACATGTTCTACGGCTCCTATACGCGCTCGCAGTCGCTGTTTGAGCGCTCGCCCTACCGGGCCGAGGGTCTTCCATCCGAAGCTGAGCTGACGCTTCTGGAAAGTTTGCCGGGTGACGTTCCCGAGGAAGCGTTTGGCGAAGCGGTGACCTTGCCGCAAAGCGACGGTTCGGGGCGGGACCGGGAGTTGCTCGCCCGCGCCGTCAAACTGTTGCGCGAGGCGGGATGGAAGCGCGAGGACGGTTTTTTCAGAAACGCCAGCGGCAACCCGCTAACGCTGGAGATCATGGTCAATGCCCCGGTTTTCGTTCGCGTCGACACGCCGTTCATGGAGAACATGCGGGCGATCGGAATCGACGCATCGATAAGGCTGGTGGATGCGGCGCAATATCAGGCGAGGCTGACAGAATTCGACTTCGACATGGTCGGTGTCGCATTCTCTTTTTCGGCGACACCAACCGAAGACCAGCTCGCGCAATTTTTTCATTCCAGTGCGGCCAAGCTGCCCGGTTCACGCAATCTGCCGGGAACGGCCGATCCCGCCATCGATGCGCTGATTTCGGCGGCCGGCAAGGCGGGCGACCGCGAAACGTTGACAGTTGTCATGCGGGCGCTGGACAGGGTCTTGCGCGCGCGGCTCGATTGGATTCCAAATTGGCACGCGGCGAATCATCGGGCTGCCTTCTGGGACATGTTCGGTTTTGATGAACCCAAACCCGATTACGGATTCCCCGTTGAGACGCTCTGGTGGTTTGATGAGGCGAAGGCGCGGGCGATTGGCAAGGCATAAATTGAAACTGCAATACGACCTGTATCCGACCGGAGCGGCGCACTGATGGGCGCCTACATCCTCAGGCGGTTGCTGCTGATGATACCGACGCTGATCGGTATCATGGCCGTGTCGTTCGCGGTGATCCAGTTTGCGCCGGGCGGACCGGTGGAGAAGGTGATCGCCGAAATCACCGGACTCGGTGGGGGCGCGGGAGACCGCTTGTCCGGCGGCGGAAACGAATTCGGCGGCCAGAACCAGGGCGCGGAGGGCGGCGGCGAGGCATCGTCGAAGTACCGTGGCGCACAGGGGCTCGACCCGGAGTTCATCGCACAGCTTGAAAAGCAGTTCGGTTTCGATAAGCCACCGCTCGAGCGGTTCGGCAAGATGCTTTGGGACTACGCCCGACTGGACTTCGGCGAAAGCTATTTCCGCGACATTAGCGTTTTGAGCCTGCTGCTCGAGAAAATGCCGGTTTCGATATCGCTCGGCTTGTGGATCACTTTCCTTTCCTATGCGATTTCGATTCCGCTCGGCATCCGCAAGGCCGTCAAGGACGGTTCGGTGTTCGATATCTGGACCAGCGGCGTGGTGATCGTCGCCTACGCCATCCCCGGATTTCTGTTCGCCATTCTGCTGATGATCCTGTTTGCCGGCGGCTCGTTCTGGGACTTCTTTCCACTTCGCGGCCTGACTTCAGAGAACTTTTCCGAACTGTCACTGTTCGGCAAGATCAAGGACTATTTCTGGCACGTTACGCTGCCGCTGACCGCCATGGTGCTGTCGGCGTTCGCCACGACGACACTTTTGACCAAGAACTCGTTTCTCGACGAAATCCGCAAGCAGTACGTGATGACCGCCCGCGCCAAGGGCCTTACCGAGCGCCAGGTGCTTTACGGCCATGTGTTTCGCAACGCCATGCTGATCGTGATTGCCGGATTTCCGGGCGCGTTCATTTCGGCCTTCTTCACCGGTTCGCT
>JBFIBB010000138.1:0-9076 GCA_041582695.1 Rhizobiaceae bacterium | reverse complement strand
TGATCACAATTGCCGGACTGACCCGTTCCGGCCTGCCCCTGGAGGCAACATGAACAAGGTCGAACGCGACATAGCAAACCTGCCGGATACGACCGTCTCGGCAAAGGAAACCTTTGGTTTCGAGACCAACATGGTCATCCCCGCCTATTCCGTGCGCGACGACCACGTGCCGGACATCGATCCCGACTACCTTTTTGACCAGACGACCACGATGGCGATCCTCGCCGGCTTTGCCTTCAACCGCCGGGTCATGGTTTCCGGTTACCATGGCACGGGCAAGTCAACCCATATCGAGCAGGTGGCCGCCCGGCTCAACTGGCCTTGCGTGCGCGTCAACCTCGACAGCCATGTCAGCCGTATCGATCTGGTGGGCAAGGACGCGATCGTGCTCCAGGACGGCAAGCAGGTCACGGAATTCCGCGACGGAATTCTTCCCTGGGCCTATCAGCACAATGTCGCGCTCTGTTTCGACGAATATGACGCCGGCCGGCCCGACGTGATGTTCGTGATCCAGCGCGTCCTGGAATCCTCCGGCCGCCTGACGCTTCTCGACCAAAGCCGGGTCATTCGCCCGCATCCGGCCTTCCGCCTGTTTGCAACTGCAAACACAATCGGCCTCGGCGATACGACCGGACTTTACCACGGCACGCAGCAGATCAACCAGGCTCAGATGGACCGCTGGTCGATTGTGACCACTCTCAACTACCTGCCGCACGACAACGAAGTGGCCATCGTTCTGGCCAAAGCCAAGCATTATCAGAACGCAAAGGGCCGCGACATTGTCGGCAAGATGGTGCGCGTCGCCGACATGACCCGCAACGCCTTCATGAATGGCGACATTTCCACCGTCATGAGCCCGCGCACGGTGATAACCTGGGCCGAGAACGCCGAGATTTTCGGCGATGTCGGAACGGCATTCCGGCTGACATTCCTCAACAAGTGCGACGAACTGGAACGCGCCATGGTGGCGGAGTTCTATCAGCGCGCCTTTGGCGAAGAATTGCCCGAGAGCGCGGTCAACGTTGTTCTGGCCTGACGGATCGCCATGGCCGGCATAGGCGACAACACCAAACGCGGCCATAAACCCGGCGGCGACGCCGATATGTTCAAGCGCGCAATAACGGGCTGTGTACGCGCAATTGCCGGCAATCACGATCTGGAGGTCAGCTTCTCCAAGGACAAGCCGGCAATGGCCGGCAACATGGTCCGATTGCCCGAACTGCCACGCAAGCCGACCGCGACCGATATATCGATCACGCGCGGCGTCGGCGATTCGATGGCCTTGCGCAAAGCCTGTCACGATCCGGCAATCCACAACAGGCTGGCGCCCGAAGGCCGGCAGGCGCGAGCGATATTCGACGCGGTAGAGCAGGCGCGGGTCGAGGCAATCGGCGCACGCGCCATGCCCGGCGTGGCGGCAAACCTTGCCGACATGCTGGAAGACAGGTTCGCCCGTTCCAATCTCGGCGCGGTAACCGATCGGGCCGATGCGCCGCTGGAGCATGCGGTGGCGATGATGGTGCGCGAGAAACTGACCGGCGCCGTGCCGCCGAGGAGCAGCGAAAGCCTTGTGTCGTTGTGGCGCGAATGGATCACCGACAAGGCCGGCAGCGACATCGAGAACCTGGAAGCAAAACTCGATGACCAGGGCGCGTTTGCCCGCCTGATCCGCGACATGCTTGTGTCAATGGAGATGGCCGACGAGCTGGGCGACGAAGAAATCGAAGAAACCGAGGACAGCGAAGACGATCAGGATCAGGGTGACGACCAGCCCGACGAGGGCGAGACGGATTCTAGCTCCGACGAGGCCGAATCGGAGGATTCGGAAGGTGACGGCGACGAAGACCAGTCCGGCGAGATGGAAGCGTCCGACGCGACAACCGACGAGATGAGCGACGACGACAGCGACGAGGACGCCGAAACGCCCGGCGAGGCGCGCCGGCCGGAGCATCCGTTTGCCGATCTGCCGCGCGATTTCGACTACAAGATCTATACCGCGCAATTCGACGAGACCATCGGCGCCGAGGAGTTGTGCGAAGAGGAAGAACTGGAGCGGCTGCGCGCCTTTCTCGACAAGCAGCTTGCCAATCTGCAGGGCGTTGTCGGACGGCTCGCAAACCGTCTGCAGCGCCGGCTGATGGCCCAGCAGAACCGTTCCTGGGATTTCGATCTGGAAGAGGGTTATCTCGATCCGGCCCGCCTGCCGCGGCTGGTTATGGACGAGATGAAGGGCACATTCGCCGCGTTGTCATTCAAACAGGAACGCGACACCAAATTCCGCGACACCGTGGTGACGCTGCTGATCGACAATTCCGGTTCCATGCGCGGGCGGCCGATCACGGTGGCGGCCACCTGCGGCGACATCCTGGCGCGGACCTTGGAACGCTGCGGGGTTTCGGTGGAAATCCTGGGTTTCACCACTCGGGCATGGAAAGGCGGTCAGGCGCGCGAAAAATGGCTGAAGGACAATAAACCGGTCAATCCGGGGCGCCTAAACGATCTGCGCCACATCATCTACAAATCCGCCGATACGCCGTGGCGGCGGGCGCGGCGAAATCTCGGCCTGATGATGCGCGAAGGCCTGTTGAAGGAGAATATCGACGGCGAGGCGCTGCTATGGGCGCACCGGCGGCTGCTTGGACGCCCCGAACAGCGCAAGATCCTGATGATGATTTCCGACGGCGCGCCCGTCGACGACTCAACGCTGTCGGTCAATCCGGGCAACTATCTGGAGCGGCACCTACGCGCGGTGATCGAACTGATCGAATCCAGGTCGCCGGTGGAACTGCTGGCCATTGGCATCGGCCATGACGTGACGAGGTATTATCGTCGCGCGGTAACCATCGTCGACGCCGAAGAACTTGCCGGCGCGATGACCGAACAGCTTGCCGCGCTGTTCACCGACGAGGGCACGGCGGGATCGGCCGCTCGGATGCGCCGGGCTGGCTGACATTGAAAATCCGCCAGCTCACAACCGTCATGTTCGCCGCCGCAATGGCCGCAGCATTCCCCGTCGTCGCAACAGGCCCAGTAGCCAATGCGCAAGAAGCGGCTTCAAGTCCCGTGACTATCCGCAGCTTGCAGATTCGCAGGTTCCGGATCGGTTCGGACGAAACAAAATTCGGGCCCTTCGAATTCGTTGGCGGAATGGATCTGCATTCGTCATTCGAGCATTTCGCCTCGATGTCGGCTTTCCGGTTTCTCGACCAGGGCAACCGCTTCATGGGAGTCACGGATAGCGGTTTCTGGTATTTCGGCAAGGTCGACCGCGATATCTACGGCGCGCCGACCGGGTTTTCCGGTTTCTCGATGCAGGCGATGGTCGGGGCGGATGGCAAGGCGATCGGGGAAAAATGGTTCACCGACGCAGAAGCGCTCGCCGTTCGCGGCGACGAAGCGACGGTGGGGTTCGAGCGCGAGCACCGGATATCGACCTTCACAATCAAACCCGGCGAAATGGGCGCAGAAACGGGGCGTCTGGATTTTCTGGTTCCAGGGCGGGAACTGCGTCGCAACAAGGGATTCGAGACCGTCGCATATGCGCCCGCGGACGGGCCGCTGAGAGGCGCGCGAATAGCGATCTCGGAACGCAGCATAGACTCAAACGGCAACATCTTCGCCGCGGTTCTGGAGGGTCCACGCAAGGGGATATTCAAGGTCGCCCGCCACGGTGAATTCGACATAACCGACGGAACGTTTCTGGCCAATGGCGACCTCTTGCTGCTCGAACGCAGCTTCAACATGGCCGAAGGCGTCAAGATGCGGCTGCGCCTTATCGATACCGCTAGAATCTTCAAGAATCGCACCGTGGACGGGAAGATATTGCTCGAAGCCGATCTGAACTACCAGATCGACAACATGGAAGGGATCGATTCCTGGGTCGACGCACAGGGCCGCCAGCGCATTTCAATGGTGTCGGACGACAACCATTCGATCCTGCAGCGCAATCTGTATCTGGAATTTATCCTGGACGAGCAGCCCTGATCAGGCCGGATTTTCCGACTTTGTCAGCGACAGGACGATGCCGTAAGGCGCCAGCATGACAAGGGCCACGGCCAGCTTGACGCACAGATCGCCCGCCGCCAGAGAGACCCATAACGGCACTTCCCTGCCCAGGAATGGCACCGCGAACGCCAGGGACCCGTCATCCATTTCAAACGCCGCATCGACAAAAGCGAAGATGGCCGAAAAGGCCACGCCGAAAAACAGAATTGTGTCCAGCACGGAGCCGATGACCGATGAAATCAACGGCGCCCGCCACCAGCTTTCGCGCCGCAACCAGTTGAAAATCGTTGTGTCGAGCAGTTGCGCCACGAGAAATGCCGAACCGGAAGCAATAGCGATGCGGGGCGTGGCAAGCCAGGCGGACAGGATGACTGCGAACACAAAACCGACCGCGACGACGTTGCGTGCGGCGGCGGGTCCAAAGCGCCGGTTTGCCAGATCGTTTACGAGAAAAGCGATCGGATAGGTGAATGCGCCCCAGGTCAAAAGGTCCTGCAGACCGAAATGCGCAAACGGGTACTGAACCAGGTAGTTGGAAGCTGCGACGATAACGGCCATGGCGGCCACGAATGGCGCGAGGCTGACAAACGAGTAGCGGAAATCGGCCATTTTTTTATCCTGGGTGATGGAACCAGTGCGAAATTCTCAACGACCGGCAGCCGGCCGCGGGCGATCGGATTTAAGCGTTTTCGGCCTGCTTGCTGGCAATCTGCTTCTTGAGCAGACGGGCGCGCTGCGAAAGCTCGTTGACATCGGCCTTGGCCAGGAACGCGTCCAGACCGCCACGATGCTCGACAGAGCGAAGCGCCGAGGCGGAAATGCGCATGCGATAGCTCTGGCCCATAGCCTCCGACATCAGCGTCACCTGAACCAAATTCGGCAGGAAGCGGCGGCGGGTCTTGTTGTTGGCATGGCTTACATTGTTGCCGGACATGACGGCCTTGCCGGTCAGTTCACAAGCGCGGGACATTTTAACAAACCTTCTGTAATCTCTTCGTGCGTCCCGGAGGGCTAAACGGCACTGTCACTGCACCAGATTCGAGATGGCGCGTGAATGCAACGGACTGCCTCACGGGAAAAGTCGCGTCTCATTAGTGGCATTTGGCGCAAGCGTCAAGCGGTGGATGCCACGTCAATCGGAGAGCCTGTTATTCAGGAACTGTTCATCGGCAATAACCCATAAGTTCGCCAAGGTTGCCGAATATCGGATAAGGCGGGATCAAGAGAGGGATTCCAATCGACATGAAAAGCCCTATTGCAGTTCTTGCCGGATGCATCGCCATGCTGACGCCGTATCCGGTGGCCGCGCTGGAAGCGCCAAAAACCTTCCAGGCCGACTACAAGCTGACGTTCCTCGGCTTCAGCATCGCCAAGTCCACATTCGTTTCGACCTTTTCAGGCGATACGTTCCTGCTGAACGGCAGCCTCAGAAGCGCCGGGCTTGCGGCGATGTTCGACAGAACAGTTGGCCAGACCAAGGTCTCAGGCAGGCTGTCGGGAGATGGCGTGGAACCCCTGGACTATGAGCTGAACTACGTCTCGGGCGGGAAAAGCCAGATCACCGCGATCCGCTTCGAAAAGGGCGATGTCGTCAAGACTGAAAACATTCCGCCGCTGAAGAAACGCGGCGCCGACTGGGTGCCGCTCGGCGCCAGCGATCTCAGCTCGGTGTTCGACCCGCTGACCGCGTCGATGGTTCGAGCAAGCAGCCTGCGGGAAGTCTGCAACCGGACGATCCGCGCCTATGACGGTGAAATGCGGGTCAACCTGACCATGCACTATGCCGGCGTGAAGCCCTATTCGACGACAGGCTTCAAAGGCGACGTCGTTCGCTGCAAGGTGAAGTTCGACCCGGTTTCCGGTTACCGGAAAGGGCGGCGGGCACTCGATTTCATGAAATACAAGAGCCAGATGGAGATTGCCTTCGCGCCTGTCGGAAATACCGACATCTACGCTCCGATATCGGCAAAAATCGGCACCCAGGTCGGCACGCTCAGCCTGTACGCAACGCGGTTCGCCGCCTCCGATTGACGGCCGCACGCGCACCGATGCATGGTGCGGCCCGACAGCAACTCGGAACAGCGCCAAACGCACCAGGCGAACGGACAAACCATGGCCAGAGCAACATTGATCGGTTTTTCCGCGGTCGTGATGTGGGCTTTTCTGGCGCTGCTGACCGACGCTTCGGGCAAGGTTCCGCCATTTCTGCTGTCGGCGCTGGCGTTTTCGGTCGGCGCGGCGGTTGGATTTGCGGCGCGAGGAGTCTCGCCACCCTCACCCGGGCCCGCCATTCCGGCGGGCGCCTGGATCACCGGCATCGCCGGGCTGTTTGGCTATCATTTCTTCTACTTCACGGCGCTGCGCAACGCACCCGCCGCGGAAGCGAGCCTGATTGCCTATCTATGGCCGCTGCTGATCGTCGTCGGATCGGCGCTGATGCCGGGCGAGAGGCTGAAATGGCATCACGTCGCAGGCGCTCTGCTGGGACTTGCCGGCTCGACCTTGATCATCACCGGGGGCGGCGCATTTCGGTTCGACGTCCAGTACGGCTATGGATACGCGGCCGCCGGAATATGCGCCCTGGTGTGGTCCAGCTATTCGCTGATGTCGCGGCGCTACCGCGCCATTCCGACGCACATCGTCGCGTGGTTCTGCCTGGCGACCGCCCTGCTGTCGGCGATTTGCCACCTGGCGCTCGAGGAAACGGTCTGGCCCGACGGAAGCGGACAGTGGCTTGCGGTGGCGGGCCTCGGGCTGATGCCGGTCGGTGCGGCATTCTATGCCTGGGATTTCGGCGTCAAGCATGGCAACATCCAGGTTCTGGGCGCGGCGAGCTATGGCGCGCCGCTTTTGTCGACGGTCATACTGGTCGCAGCCGGCAGGGCCGAACCGACAATCACGCTCGGCGCGGCCTGCCTGCTGATTACCGGCGGCGCCGTTCTGGCGGCGAAATCGATGCTGTTTGGCAAGCGCCGGCGTAGCACCGTGGAGGCATAAAATGCCGTTTCCCGGCGGAATGACCGCATTGCCGAACGGTACGCTTCTGTTCTCGGTCGCGGCCGCATTCGCCTATCTGCTGATTGTCACATGGCCGCCCTCGCCGCGACGGACAGCCGTCAAAACGCTGTCAACCGCGCTCCTGGCATTGCTGGCTTTTTTACAGGGCGGGCCAGCATTGCTGGTAGCGGCGCTGGCGCTCGGCGCGCTCGGCGATGCATTCCTTGCCCATGACGGCGACTGGGCGTTCCTCGGTGGGCTGACGAGCTTTCTCGCGGCCCATCTCGCCTATGTTGCGCTATTCTGGATGGCTGGAGACGGCATTGCCGGCCTCACGCAGCAAGTCTGGCCCATTGCAGCGGCGCTGGTGCTGATCGGCTTCTCGGGATTCATGGCCTCCCGGCTTATCCTTGCGGTGGAAAATACCCTGCGCGCGCCTGTTGCAATCTACATAGCCGCGATCCTTCTCATGGGGTTGACGGCGCTTACGCTCGACCGGCCGCTGGTAATCCTCGGGGCGGCAATGTTCATTATCTCCGACACTTGTCTTGCAACGGAGAGATTCCTGCTCAGCCAATCATCCCCGCACCGGCGCTGGACGCCATATGCCGTATGGACGCTTTACTATGCGGGGCAGTTGGCGATTGTGCTCGGGTTTCTGTTGTGAGGCTCAGGTCACCATCTCGAATGCCTCGAAGGTGAACCCTGGCGCCACTGTGCACCCGACCAGCGTCCAGTCACCGAGGCTCCTTGCCCGCTGCCAGACATTCGCCGGAACGATTTGCTGCGGGCGTTCGCCGGCCTTGAAATCCTTGCCGAGCAACAGCGTCTCGATGTTCTTCAGATCGGGCGAAACCTGCAGTTCGAGCGGCGCGCCCGCGTAGTGATGCCAGACTTCGGTGGCATCGCGGACGCGATGCCAGGCCGATTCCTCGCCGGCTTTCAGCAGGAAGTAGATCGCGGTGGAATGGCCACGCGGCCCGCCGCGCGGGTCCCGAAACGTTTGCGTATACCAGCCGCCCTCCGGATGCGGCTCCAGGCCGAGCGATCTGACGATGAGATCGGCCTCGCCGGAGTTCTGGCCCGACATGTCAGAAGTTGTCCTTGCGCTTCCTGACTTCGGCAAAAACGGCGACGTCGGTTGCGTTTTCCAGACCGAGATGGGCGCGGATCGCCGGATCGTCCCATCGCAGGAAAGGATTCGTGCGGCGTTCCTCTCCGATCGTTGTCGGCAATGTCGTCCGTCCGTCCGCCCGCAACTTTGCAATCTCGGCGGCACGCGCCTTCAGCGCCGCATTGTCCGGGTCTACTGACAGCGCAAAATCGGCATTGGCCTTGGTGTATTCGTGACCACAGTAGACCGCGGTTTCTCCCGGCAGGGCGCGCAATTGCGACAATCCGCCAAACATCTGGTCGGCAGACCCCTCGAAGAGCCGGCCGCAACCCAGCGCAAACAGCGTGTCGCCAGCGAACAGGATTTTGCTACCGGAAAAGAAATAAACAATGTGCCCGGAAGTATGACCCGGCGTGTCGATGACCCGCACCTCCTCGCCGCACAGCCTGAACCGGTCTCCGCCGGAGACAGTGCGATCAATGCCGGGTATCTTAGCGGCTTCCGCCTTAGGGCCGATTATTTCCAGCGCGTAGCGGGTCTTCAGCGCAATATTGGCTTCAACATGATCGCCGTGGTGATGGGTGTTCAGAAGATGCGTGGGCGTCCAGCCAGTGCGCTCGATGGCGGCGACAATCGGTGCTTCCTCCGGCGCGTCGATAATTGCGGTTTGACGGCTTTCCGGGTCGTGCACGAGAACGCCGAAATTGTCGCTTCGGCACATGAATTGCTCGATCTGGAGCGGCATTCCTGTTCCTTTCATTGTGGGATTCAAGGGCAAGATAGGTTCGCGGTTCCGGCTTGTCACCTTCCGCTTTGGCCGATCCCCGCATTTCCTTGATGTCAGTGGCCGGCGCAGGTACGTTCCGGCCATGTATTGCGACATTGTCGACCTTCGAAATTTCTACGGATCTGTCATCGGCCGGCTTGCCGAGCGCTCTATCGCGATGGCGCTGTCGTCGG
>JBFIBB010000137.1:0-9090 GCA_041582695.1 Rhizobiaceae bacterium | reverse complement strand
GGTTTCGACGGAAGAGCCTTCAGGCAGATCGATCGTCACCGCCAGTTCCGATTTGTTGTCGAACGGCAGCAGCTTGACGGTAACGTCCTTGGTATAGAACAGCGCCAGCGAGCCGAGCGTCAGCACGCCGACCGCGATCAGAAACGCCCAGCTGATGGTCTTGGTCGCCAGGATCGGACGGGCAAAAGCCGTGTAGACCCGTCCTAGTCCGCCGGCCGAATGCCCGTCTCCGGCGTGAACTGGCGCGTTCCTCGAAACTTTGAGCATGAGCCACGGCGTGACCATGACCGCGACGAAGAAGGAAAACACCATCGCTGCCGACGCATTGGCCGGAATCGGGCTCATGTACGGACCCATCATGCCGGAAACGAAAAGCATCGGAAGCAGGGCGGCGACAACGGTCAGCGTTGCGACGATGGTCGGATTTCCGACCTCGGCGACCGCTTCGATCGCCGCATCGCGCCTGTCGCGCCCGTCGCGCATGCCCCAGTGGCGGGCAATGTTCTCGATAACCACGATGGCGTCGTCGACCAGGATGCCGATGGAGAATATGAGCGCGAACAGGGAAACCCGGTTGAGCGTGTAGCCCATCAGGCGGGAGGCAAACAGGGTCAGCAGGATCGTCACCGGGATGACGACTGCGACCACCAGCGCCTCGCGACGGCCGATCGAGAACCAGACGAGCAGGATGATCGATACCGTCGCTAGGCCTAAATGATAGAGCAGCTCGTTGGCTTTCTCGTTGGCCGTCTCGCCATAGTCGCGCGTCACTTCGACCTCGATGGAGTCCGGGATGAGACTGCCTTCCAGTTCATGCACGCGGTGGAGGATTTCCTCGGCGACGGTGACGGCGTTCGAGCCGGCGCGCTTGGCGATCGCCAGCGTGACCGCCGGCACTCGGAGGAAGTCTTGCCCGTTCCTTGTGACCGTCGCCACATGCGCATCGCTCGTGTCGGTTGCGAATTCGATGTCGGCGACGTCGCGAACATAGACAGGCCTGCCGTCCCTGCTGGTCAGAAGCAGGTTGCCGATTTCCGAGGGGGAGCGAAGAGTCTCGCCGGCAACCACCTGGATCTGGTCGCCCAGGTCGCGCACCAGCCCGGCCGGGAACGACCGGTTGGCTGCGGCGACCTTGCCGGAGAGCTGCTGCAGCGTTACGCCATAGAGCGCCAGCTTCTGCGGATCCGGCGCGACGCGGATGATCTCGTGCGATTCGCCGACAAGATAGGTGAGCCCGACATTGTCGAGCTTGGCCAGTTCGGTGCGCAATTCGCGTGCGATGCGGGTCAGGTCGTTCGAAGTCGTTGCCGTTCCGGCCGACGGCGTTAGCGTCAGCGCCACGATCGCCACATCGTCGATGCCCCGGCCGATGATGAGCGGTTCGGGAACGCCGACCGGAATGCGGTTTATGTTTGCGCGGACCTTTTCGTGGACACGAAGTACGGCGGCGTCAGCGGCGGTCCCGACGAAGAACCGCGCCGTAACCATGACCTGATCGTCAAGCGAATTGGAATAGACATGCTCGACGCCGTCGATACCCTTGACGATCGTTTCGAGCGGTTCGGTAATCAGCTTGACGGCGTCATCGGCCCTCAACCCGTCGGCGCGCACGAGAATGTCGACCATCGGCACCGAGATCTGCGGCTCCTCCTCGCGCGGCAGCGTCATAAGCGCAATGATGCCGAATGCGAAGGCCGCAATCAGGAACAGCGGCGTCAATGGCGAGGCAATGAAACCGCGGGTCAGCAGGCCCGCAATACCGAGGGCTGATTTCTCCTGGCTCATGGGACAACGATCAGGTCGCCGGCCGTCAGGCCAGACAGGATTTCCACATATACGCCGTCGTCCCTGGCGAAGGTTTCGCCGAGCACGACGGTTTTCGCCACGTCGGCGCCGTCGGTCGACACGGTGACGAAGTCAACGCCGAAGCGCGTTTCGACGGCAGTCTCGGGAACCAGCAGGGCCCGGCGTTCGCCGACCGGCACCTGGACCAGTACGCGGGCGTTGACGAACACTGTGTCGAGTTCATCGACCTCGACATCGGCGATTACCCGCCCGTTCTCGATCTGGGGATAGATTTTCGCCAGGCGTCCGTCCGCCTGCCCGTCGTCGGTCAGGATGTGAATCAGGGCTCCTTCGGTGAGCATTGCGGCGTGGCGCTCGGGAATGGCGAGCCGCAGGAAGAACCCGCCGCTGCCGATATTGGCGACGGTTTCACCCGACATGACAACGGCGCCGCGTGTGACCGGAACCGTGAGAACGCGGCCGTTGGAGGGGGCAAACACCTCGCCCTCAGCGCCTTGCTGGACAACCACTGAGCGCTGCGCCTGGGTGGCCTCGACCTCGTTGCGCACGACATCGGCCTCGGTTCTGAGCTGGTCGAGCCGCTGCACCGTCATGAAGCCGCGTTCGACCAATGTCTGACCTCTGGCCAGTTCCGATTCTGCGGTCTGCAGCCGGGCATTCAACGCCCTGAGCTGGGCGTCCAGGGCGGCGATCTGGAATTCGATCTTGTCGTCGCGCACGGTCGCGATCTTCTGCCCTTCCTCGACCGGTTCGCCTTCGGTGACGTTCAGTTCGACAACGATGCCGCCGATGCGCGCCCGCGCCGGTACGGCGTCTCGAGCTTCGATCCGGCCGTAAATGGCCTTCCATTCAACGACCGGCGACAAGGCGACCTCAAGCGTTCCGGCGAGCGCCGGCGCGGCAGAGGCGAGCAGCAGGGCCGCTATCGTGGACGCGCGCAACATCTGGCCGTTCAGAACGCGTTGCCCGGCCTGACACCGAGCTTCTTGAATATCAACGCGGCCGGGCAGAAACCGGTAAACGCCGACTGCAGCATGTTGAGTCCGATAAAGACGGTGAACCAGGCAAACAGGGGCGAAACCCAGATTGTCAGGGCAACCGACAGCAGCACCATGAAGCCGGCGAAAGCGAGTACGGAACGGTCGAGGGTCATGATCAACTCCATCGTTATATGATTATGTTTATATATTTATATATTTTCATTAATGCAAGTGGCAATGAGACCACTGCCACGATTTTTTTGGTCAGGCCGGGTCGCGCCTCGCCCAACCGGCATCCGGAACGACAGTGTTGGGCATGATTCGACTCCCCGCCCGGCAGGTCGACGCAAATTCGCGGGATCGATCCTTCGACAGCGCAGTCTTTCATTGTCAGCAGACACTATCTGCTGCGGAATTTCCTTGATTGCGATCAATCGCCAAGCTCGCTGGGAAACGGGGCTTTTCGAGCTCTGTCCGCGGACTGCGGACTTGACAAAATAACCGCCGCAGCAAATATTATTATTACATTTTCATATTATAATGTGAAAACATGATCAAGGACAAGAATCTGGACCTCGGCGAGATGGCCCGCGAAGCCTCCGAACTGCTGGGCGTCATGGCGAACGAAAAGCGGCTGATGATCCTGTGCCGTTTGCTGGAAGGCGAAACCAGCGTCAACGAACTTGCCGACAAGGTGGACATGAACCAGTCGGCGCTGTCGCAACAGCTTGCCAAACTGCGGGCACTCAAGCTGGTCGAAACCCGGAGGAGCGCGCAGCAGGTATATTACAGGCTGGCCTCGAGGAACGTCGAAAGGGTTTTGGAGACGCTCTATGGCATCTACTGCGAACCGGCAAAGCAAAACGCGTAGACCGTTTCGGAAGCCGCATTCGAGATGCCGGTGCGGAAACTCCCGGCCATCCGTTCCTTGACCTCGTTGCCGCCTGCAGTCCGCAAATGTGCCGGGCGGCGATATCACACTCCCGGCCAATATTCCGGGATCGTCGATTTCTGACCAAAACAGGTCCGGCAATGCCGAAACGCCAATGGCCGGATCTCGTGCAGGCTGACCGCTGCCCGTGGAGATCACTCCGATTACTGTTCAGCGGCCAACTCACGAAATGAGCGAGCACGCCATTTCCGTTGCTTTGTTTCCTTGGGGCTACGTGATCAGATACTCTTTGGCAGTTTCTTCGAATAGGCCCTGTGAATTGGCATGTACAAGACCGCGGCTCGCTGGATCGACATCACACTCGTAGACCTTGCACAGCAGGTTCGTTGGACATTCCTGCCGCCATTGATGATCTACTTCGCTGCGGGAATTTCCGGGCTCACGGCAATTGTCGGGACATTTTTTGTCAAGGACTATCTCGGACTGTCAGCCGAATTCCTGGCCGGCCTTGCTTTCTGGGCGGGTTTGCCATGGGCTCTCAAGATGCCCCTCGGGCATCTGGTCGACCTCATATGGCGCTGGAAGCACCTTCTCGTCTTCCTGGGGGCCGGACTTATCGCGCTGAGTCTGGCGATCATGCACCTGCTTATTACCCACAGTGCATGGATGGCCGAGTTCCTGACGATCGAAGCCTGGTATGTAACAAGCGCGCTGCTGGGCCCGAGCGGATACGTAATTCAAGATGCGGTCGCCGATGCCATGTCGGTTGAGGCCGTGCCACGATTGGACGACGACGGAAATACAATACCGGAATCGAAAGCCAAGGCGCTCCATACCACCATGCAGACATTGGGTCGGTTCGCCCTTATCGGCGGAATTGTCGCGGTTGCATTGGTGAACATCATTATGTTTTCCGGCGTCGAAACAATGACAGATGCCGACACGGCGAATTTGTACGCGCGCATTTATCTCCTTGCTCTATGTATTCCCGCAATTTCGATTTCCGGTGTGATCCTGGCGTCGATTCAGAGACGCGCGCAGCAAAGGCGCTTCACCGGCGGAAACTTCGCTTTGCCCTCAACGAACTTCCGCGGAAATGATCCGGAACCACCCGTGGTCAATCACTGGTATTTCACCGGCGGAGCTGTATTCGTCGCACTCACCGTGATTATCGGGCTCTCCGATATCGCGCTTTCGCAGGAAATCGTTTTTGCCGGATCAATGGCAATCGTCCTTTTTCTGATGCGTCAGTTGCTGAAAAGTCTGGACCCGAGCAAAGCGCGGGCCCTTGTCGGAACGGCGACAATAATATTTGTCTTTCGTGCCGTCCCGTTGCCCGGCCCCGGCGCCACCTGGTTTGAGATCGACGTCCTCGGTTTTGACCAGCAGTTTCTCTCAGTCTTGTATCTGATCACCTCAACCCTGGCACTCGTGGGAATGGTCGTGCTCAGACCCATAATGGCTACCCGCCCGATCACATTCATTGTCATCCTGCTCACGGTAGCCGCTGGTGTTCTTTCACTGCCAAACATCGGACTTTACTACGGCATTCATACCGTAACGGAGGCATATACCGGCGGTATCGTCGATGCCCGCTTCATCGCGGTAATGGATGCGGCGGTCGAGTCGCCTCTCGGGCAGGTTGCAATGATCCCGATGCTCGCCTGGATCGCCCGCAATGCCCCTGAAAACACGAAAGCGACGTTCTTCGCAGTGATGGCGTCTTTCACAAATCTCGCTTTGTCAGCAAGTAGCCTCGGGACAAAATACCTGAACAAGATTTTCATCGTCACACGTGAAGTCCGCGACCGAACGACCGGTCAGATGGAAATTCAGGCTGATTATAGCGAACTTGGCATGCTTCTTGTCACTGTTGCGGCTTTGACGGTTGTTCTTCCGCTGCTGGCGATCGCAATAATTCAGCGCACCGTCTTCGTAACGAAGGAATGAGGAGGCATTTGTCAGGCGAGTCACAGGTTCGTTCGCCGAACATTCCGCGCTATACTAAGATAAGGGTTAGGCGACTGCGAATGCCGGATGCGTTGACCGCCGTTTTTATAAAGGTCGCACTGGCAACCACAAGGAGCAGACGTGGAACGGATCAGCGAATCGTTTGCAGACCATAGCGTTCCGGTTGCCGTCCTGGAGCATCTTACAGGGCCGTCCCGCGGTACGCTGACTTGGCTCGGTTCGGCAGCAGTCGTGATTTCGCTGGATGATCGACGGCGCCCGCAGGTACGGGAATCAACAATCGGTGAGCCCGTTTCCGGTGCCATTGCGCGGTTGATGCGGCTCGACAGCCATTATGAGATCGAAACGCTGCCGGGAAAATCCGTGTGGGTGAATGGCCGTTCGGTCACGCGCAAGCGCCTCGCAAACCATGACATGATCGAGTTTGGCGAAACCGGTCCGATGTCGCGATTTTGCCTGTGCGCCGACCGGCAACCCATTCAGCGAGCGGTTCCCAGCCTGTTGAGCGACCTGTTCGCCTATTTCCGGTCCAGTCGCAGGCCGTTTTTCGGCAGGCTCGTCGGCGCCGTTCGATTGGCGTATGGCCGCTTGGCGCTTGGAACCACCTATGCATTTCGCATCGGTGTGCTCATCGCCTTGGGGACTCTCGGCGTCATAGTCTATCAGCAGGCCAGGATGAACGCACTGCTGCGCGAGCGCATCACCAGCAGCTCCGCCCAACTTGAGGAGCTTTCGCGGACGTTGGCCAGGAACCGCGAAGAGGCCATTACCCCGGCTGACCTCGAAACGCTTCAACGTGAACTGGCCAGACAAGTGGAAACAGCAGCGGAACGGCTTACATGGCTTGAAAAACGCTCGACCGCCAGCGCCCGCATCATCCACCAGTCCCAGGCAACAATCTTCCTGATACAATCCGCCTATGGTTTCCGGGACAGTGAATCAGGGCGCATGCTGCGGCAGGTCCTGGGGCCAGATGGAAAACCAAGCATATTGCCGAACGGCCTTCTGATGTTGACGCTCGAAGGCGACGGGCCGATTGCGGAGCGTCAGTTTATCGGCACCGCATTCGCAATTCGAGACGGCAGCATTCTCGTTACCAACCGACATGTCGCAAATCCTTGGGAAACGGATGCAATCGCCACGACCATGGCCGAGCGCGGACTGGAGCCGGAGCTTATCAAACTGGTCGCCTATGCCCCCGGTCATCCGGACACCGTTGCCGCCAGTCTGCTTAGCGTGAGTGACATAGATGATCTTGCCTTGTTAAGGGTAGAACCAGTCCCGCATGGCCTATCCGGTCTCGAACTGGCCGAACAAGCGCCTCTGCCTGGTCAGGAAATCATCGTTATGGGTTATCCGACAGGATTGCGATCTTTGCTGGCGCAATCTGGCACAGAATTCGTTGAATCGCTTCAGAAAGAAGGAGAACTGGATTTCTGGAACGTAGCCAAACGCCTTGCCAAGGCGAGCAAGATAGTACCGCTTGCGAGTCGCGGCATTATTGGCCGCGTGAGCACCGACAACCTCGTATATGACGCCGAAACGACCCATGGTGGCAGTGGCGGGCCTGTTCTTGATATCGAGGGAAATGTGATAGCCGTGAATACCGCGATCATCCCTGAATACGGTGGATCAAATCTCGGTATCCCAGCGAGCCGGATCAAGAGCCTTCTTTCAGCGCTTGACGCCGATGGATAACGGGAAATTCAACGGCAAGAAACGCCACTGACATGGCGACGTTGCATGCCTGCGTGCCGTGTATCGGAGCCGCGGTAGCGGATACAGGATTTCCAGGGTCTTTCGCGCGACATGATCAGCGCCGGCGAACACAAGATCCCGGTCAGCCACCGTTGCACGAATGACCGGCTACGAAGTAACATTCAAATCGGGCTGGTCGGGCCCGCCAGGATGGTTGCGATGGGTTTTCTTGTTCGAATTATTTGGAGCTTGACGGTAGCCGCATTTCTCGGCCAGGCGGCTATTGCGGTCTCGCGAGCAGAAGATTTTTCCCGCAATTACGCTGTCGTCATTGGTATTGACGAATACAGATCGGGCGATTGGCCGCGCCTCGAATTTGCTGCCACAGATGCCCGCCGCGTTGCAGGCTTTTTGGAACGATCCGGCTACGAGGTCACCTTGCTGCTTGACAGTCAGGCGAAACGGGAAGCGGTACTCGACACCTTGCTGGAAGCAACCCGTAATCTTGGCGAAAGCGACCGCCTCCTTTTTTATTTTGGTGGACACGGCTACACGGAAAAAATCGGAGACGAGGAGCACGGCTATCTCGTTCCCTATGGGGCCTCAAGCGTTGGCGGCATGATCGCAATGGACGAGATTCGGGAAATTTCGAGCCGTATGCGTGCAGTGCGCCACCAACTGTTCATCCTGAATTCCTGCTATGGCGGAACCATAGGCGTGCTGCGCGGAGTTCGAGGTCTGAAACCTGACCGGCCGAGCTATATTGACGAAATCACGAGACGGCAGGCCCGGCAGTTTGTTGCTGCGGGCGGGCCCGACCAACAGGTTCTTGACGGCGGACCCGAGGGATTGAGTTGGTTCACGCATTTTCTGCTTGAGGCCGTTGAAAATGGTGAGGGTGACCTTGATGGCGATGGTTATGTCACCTTCCCCGAATTGAACGCCTATTTGATTCCACGCGCCAGCAATAGCGTTCAAACACCAACCTACGGCGCTCTGCCCGGCCATGCGCTCGGTGAGTTCTTGTTCACCATTCCTAAAATCCCGGATCAAAAATTGCCGACAGAGGTCGCGGCCGCCGATCCTCCAAAAACCACGACTACTGAACCGCGTGCTCTGGAGAAAGTCGCAACGGATTTCGAGGGGATGCAGGAACCTGTTCACCGCCTGTACGAAGCTTGGGAAAACCTTGATCTCGACGCCTATGGCGATCAATGGGCAGACGACGCCATCCAGTACATCGGCAAGAAGCGTCGCTCAAAGAAGCAAATCATGGAGCAGCGGGCCAAACTGTTTCCGCGGCTCGCTTCCGTGGATGTCGAGCGCTATCAACTATGGTTCAACGGCTTCAGCGATGGCGTCGCGTCATTTGACGCTTCTTACACAATGACATTCTATTTTCGTGACGGGCGCGTGCTGCACGAGAATGAACGCGAAACCTATAAAACTCGCAATGTTCGTGGTCGATGGGTCATAGTCGAAAATCGCGACTATATTCGCTGATCTGACCAACGTCCCTTCGGTTCATTTTGTTCGACCGGTAGAGCTCGAACCAAGCCAAATCCCAATTGCCAGTTCGGATCCGTATCTGGAGTCCGGGATGATGCGTGGGAAGATTTCGGACCGTCCGCGACCGCTCACACCTCACCGGCCGTATGACACTGGCATCGCGAGGAATGCTCGGATCGTCATGGATTCATGATCTGCCTGGGCGATAGCCCCTCGCGTCCCGCGGTGGCTCTG
>JBFIBB010000136.1:0-9127 GCA_041582695.1 Rhizobiaceae bacterium | reverse complement strand
CGGCCAGCGCATTCCAGCCGCCATCAATCCAGCGGCGATACAAATCCTTCCAGCCGGGCGCCATGGTAACTTCGCCGTCTTTCAGAACAACTCCGTGCCTGTCGCCGGCCTCTCGCAGCGGCGTCATTTCCTCGGCTGCGAAGCGGCCTGCCTCCTCCAGCACGGCGTTGACCAAGTCTTCCGACAGGTCGCCGAAGCGGCCTTGCTCCAGCCCAGCCTTCAGCCCCGCGATATGGTTCAAGGTGTGGGCGATGTCCGCCAAAGGCGCTCGATACATCCAGGAAGCCTCCGATAGGGGATTTGCGGCGGGCGCCGCCGTCTCTCGCTGCCGCAACGTTCAACGAAAAGCAATCCGTTATTCGTCTGAGCAGTATCGATCTTCCGACAATTAAATTCCCTTGACGTAAAAGTAAATGCAAAATGGCCCTGTTGTCGGATAGTTTCCGACAGTGCAGATCGTGCGAAGACTTAACGCCGGTCCGTCCTTTGCATTGTTTTGCAGCGCGCCTCGCCTCTTAGATTCGTATCCCGGCTGGCCGTATTTTTGCGGCATTCGGGCGATAACCCGCCGTTAAGCATAAGCGGGGACAATCGGTTGGACGCTTGGCGCGCAACTTGCGCCGATGATGCGTCGAAACGTGTCTAATACGGTATGGCGGTGAAAAACTTCCTGGCATCCATAGCATTCGCGCTTGCCGCGACAGCACTGCCCGTTGCGGCGCAGGCCTCCGGCCCGTCGGAGTTTTCCCAACCGTGGCTTTCGAAAGACCACGCGCTCGTGATCGACGCCTACGAGTACAATCCGCTCGACTGGAATCAGCTTGCCGGAAACAAACGCATTGCGGCTTTCATCAACAAAGGTTCTGACGGCCTGCCGCCGGCTTACCGGTGCAGCGGCGACGAAACCGCCGAACGGCTCTGCAAGGCGTTGTGGAAACGCTATTCGGTGGCGCGCGAACTTTTCCACACACGCAAGACCATCGCCAAGTCGCTCGGGCTGAAATGGGGCGCATATCACGTCGCCCGGCCCGGAAATCCCATCGATCAGGCCAACCACTTTCTCGATTTCGCGGAGCCCGGCGAGGACGAACTGATGGCGCTCGATCTGGAGGGGCTGGATACCGAGCGCTGGATGTCGCTGGAAGACGCCGAGATATTCGTCCGGCATATCTAATTCCGGACCGGACGCTATCCAGTTCTCTATGCCAACGACGTAACGGCCGAATACATCGCCGACAATCGCGAGCGATTTCGCATTCTGTCGCGCCTGCCACTGTGGTACGCGCGCTACAAGCCTAATATCGGCAGCCATTTTCCAAAAGGCCATTGGCAGGGCTATGCCATTTGGCAGTTTTCCGCCGCGGCGAATTGCAACCGCCGCCGTTGCCCGTATCGGGTCGCAGGCGCGAAGGACGATATTGATGTCAACGTCGCTCCGGTGGATGCGCAAACATTGCGGCGCCAATGGCCGTTTGGCGGTCTGATCAATCCGGTTGCGCCGGTCATGGCCAAGGTGCCGCTTCCCGTTGACCGGAAGGCCGGGCTTGCCGGCAAAGCGCGGCTTGTGCTCGCATCGGTGATGCCGAGACCGCAGCATCAGCGGGACTATGCCTATCCGCTGGGAAATTATGCGGGGACCGCCGAGTATTTGGCATTTCTGAAGGATGTTTCGTTGGCCGACCGGAATATTGGCGAATTGCCGGCAATCTCCGAGGTCGACGAGACGGCGACCGCCGCGATCGCGCCTGGCAAAAAAGACCGCCTGCGGCCAAACCGGGAGCTGCCGCGGACCGAACCTGCGCAACAGGAGCAGTAACCCGCTCTAAACTGCGCTTTCCCGCTCGATCTCGCGCCATCCGATATCGCTGCGACAAAAGCCCTGAGGCCAGTCTATTTTCGCGATTGCCGAGTATGCCAGGTCGCGCGCCTCGCCGACTGTGGCGCCGAGTGCGGTCACGTTGAGCACGCGGCCTCCATTGGCGATTAGCTGGCCGCCACTGTCGGCGGTCCCGGCATGGAATACCTCCACATTGTCGAGCGCCTGCGCGGCAGCAAGGCCAGAAATAGCGGAGCCCTTTTTTGGAGCTACCGGGTAGCCCTCTGCGGCCATGACGACGGTAAGGGCCGCGTCGTTTCGCCAGTCCGCTTCCATGCCCGACAGGTCGCCGCCAGCGGCAGCCTTCAAGAGCGCCAGCAGGTCGCTTTTCAGGCGCAGCATCTGTACCTGACACTCCGGATCGCCAAAACGGACGTTGTATTCGATGAGCTTCGGACCGTTGTCAGTCAGCATAAGCCCCGCGTAGAGCACGCCGCGAAACGGCCGTCCCACCTCCTTCATGCCGCGCATGGTCGGTTCGATGATCTCGCTCATCACCCGGGCGGTCATTGCCTCATCCAGGATGCTCGCCGGCGAATAGGCGCCCATGCCTCCGGTGTTGGGGCCGGTGTCGCCGTCGCCGACGCGCTTGTGGTCCTGAGCCGTGCCGAAAGGCAACGCGATGTTACCGTCGCACAGGCAGAAAAAACTCGCTTCCTCGCCCCGAAGAAATTCCTCGACGACGACCTCGGCGCCCGCTTCGCCGAATTCGCCCTCGAAACAATCATCGATTGCATTGAAGGCTTCCTCTTCCGTCATGGCGACGGTAACCCCCTTGCCGGCTGCCAACCCGTCGGCCTTGACGACAATCGGCGCGCCTTGGGCGCGGACATAGGCCTTGGCCTTGGGCGCATTGTTGAAGCGTTGATAGGCGGCGGTGGGGATGTTCATGTGCGCGCAGAGGTCCTTGGTGAAACCCTTCGACCCTTCAAGCGCAGCGGCAGCCGCTGAAGGGCCGAATACTGCAATACCGGATTGCTCGAGGGCGTCCGCAATGCCGGCGACAAGCGGCGCTTCGGGACCCACCACCACCAGGTCGATCGCTCGATCGGCACACAGCGCGATCACCGCATCGTGGTCGTCGATATCGAGGTGTATGCATTTGCCCAGTTCGGCCATGCCGGGATTGCCGGGGGCGCAGATGAGTTCGGTCAGCAACGGGGACTGCGCGAGTTTCCAAGCAAGGGCGTGTTCACGTCCGCCCGACCCGATCACAAGTACGTTCATGACCCCTCCATTTCCGCTTGAGCCGGTCATGGCCTATGGCGGCCGGACGGACCGGTCAAGGGCGGTGCGATCAAATGCATCGATACCCACGCTTGACGCGGGGCCCTCTGCCTGCAACCACATGAACATGGACGATGTTCAATCCAGGCAGAAACAGGGCCGGGTCGCCGACGCGCCTTCAGGCCACTGGGTCTACGGGGCGCTGCCAAGGGCGGTCTGGCCATACGCGCAACTGGCGCGCTGGGACCGGCCGATCGGATGGTGGCTGCTCATGTGGCCGTGCTGGTGGTCGGCTGCGCTTGCCGCGTCGGCCGGCGCGGCACCGGGCGTAGCGCTCGGCGACGTTCTGCCATCGCCCTGGCATCTGGCGCTATTCCTGATCGGCGCGGTCGCCATGCGCGGCGCCGGCTGCACCTACAACGACATTGTCGACCGCGACATCGATGATCAGGTGGAGCGCACAAGATCGCGGCCTCTGCCATCGGGAAAGGTCAGCACGCGTCAGGCCTGGGCCTTCCTTGTCGCGCAGTCGCTGCTGGGTCTTCTCGTGCTTGTCCAGTTCAACGGTTTCACCATCCTCGCCGGTATCGCATCGCTGGCGGTCGTGGCGGCCTATCCATTCATGAAGCGATTCACCAACTGGCCACAACTGGTTCTGGGACTTGCGTTTTCCTGGGGCGCGTTGATGGGATGGGCGGCGGCATTCGGCACACTGTCGGCCGCGCCACTCTATCTTTACGCCGGGTCGATCCTGTGGGTCATCGGCTATGACACAATCTATGCGCATCAGGACCGGGAAGACGATGCGCTTGTCGGCGTGCGCTCGACCGCCCGCCTGTTCGGCGAACGAACGAAGGTCTGGCTCGTGGCCCTCTACGGGGGCGCGTTGCTGTTCTTTCTGTGCGCCTATGTGTTCGCACGGGTGCCAATGCCGGCGCTCGCCGGGCTTGTTGCCGCCGGCGCCCATATGGCGCGGCAGATTCGAACGCTCGACATAAACGATCCGGATCAGTGCCTGCGTCTGTTCCGGTCGAACGGCATCGTCGGCTGGATGATTTTTCTGGGCCTCATCGGCGGCGGCGTGTGGGCATCGATCAGTCCGCAGTTCTGAGGCCGGTCAGCGCGATCAGCTTCGGGCGATGATCTCCTCGCCATCGACAACGAGACGCAATCCGAGATTTCCGACCTTGCGGCGGGCAAGAAAACGGGGGCGGCGTTTCGCCGTGATCGACGGGCGGCGGCGTTCCTGCGCCGGCCGTTCGCGGACCTGGTCTACCGATTCCTCCAGGGTCCGCGCCACGCCGTCTGCCTCGATCAGCAGCATCGGCAGGCGATAGACCTCGGCCCAGGCGCGCCAGTCCGCGGCGATGTCGTCCAAGTCGCCAGCGACCAGCAGAGGCACGGAAAGCGAGTTGTCGTCATGCAGAAGCTCAAGCGTGACCGTGACGTCGCCGAGATCATCCTCGATGGCACGAGCCGCGACACCACGAAACACGTTTGCCGGCAGCACCATCGAAACCGGCAGTCCGGATTTCGGCAATGTCCGCCGCACGATCACCCCACGCTCCTGGATAGTGAACGTCACATCGCCAAGGTCGTCGCGAGCCGCATAGCATGCCACCTGGGGCAACCGGAACGGATCGAGCCGCATGTTGCGGCCAGCCCAAACGGGCTTGAGCTGTGTGCTCATGAATGTCTTGCCTTCCTGTTTTCGCGGGAACCGGTATTCCGGTTTCCCGATGGGCCATTTTCGGCCTCGTTCATGAAGGCGAGACTAGCGCGGGCGCGTTACCACCCGGCTTACAAGTTCGGTTAAGTTTTTGCTGATGCAACCAATGGTTATCAGAAGCTGACCGCGACCGCTCAAATCACCTTGCCGGGGTTCATGATCCCGGAAGGATCAATTGCCCGCTTGATGCGCCGCATCAGATCGATTGCCACCGGCGGCTCGGTCGCCAGCAATTCGTCGCGCTTGAGCTGGCCAATGCCGTGCTCGGCTGAAAACGATCCGCCAAATGAACGCACGAGCGCGTGCACGACGCTGTTTATCTCACGATACTTCGCTGCGAACGCGTCGCGATCTCCGTCCACGGGTTGGGAGATATTGTAGTGCAGGTTGCCGTCGCCCATGTGGCCGAAACAGACTATGCGCGCGCCCGGCGCCTCCTCCAGCACTTTCGGACCGGCAGTGGCGATAAACTCTGGTATTGCGGCTACCGGAACCGAGATATCGTGCTTGATCGAGAATCCCTCGTGGCGCTGGGATTCCGACATGTTGTCGCGAAGGCGCCAGATGGCCTTGAACTGGGCGATGCTGGCCGTCAGTACGGCGTCATCGACGATGCCCTGCCGAAGCGCGGCGGCCAGGATGCCCTCAAGCGTTCCGCGGGCATGATCGGGGGATTCATGCGACGAGACCTCGATCATCACAAACCATGGGTGATCGGAACGAAGCGGATTTGAGGTACCGGGCATGTGCCTGACGGTGAATCCGACAATCAAGTCGTTGATGAGTTCAAATGCGGTGAGCGACGAGCCGGCCTTGTCCTCCGCAATTGAAAACAATTCGAGCGCGCGCTCGGGCGAGGAAAGGCCGACCCAGGCGATTTCCCTGCCCTTAGGCTTGGCAAACAGTTTCAGCACGGCTGCGGTTATGACGCCGAGCGTACCTTCCGAGCCGATGAACAGATCCTTCAAGTCGTAGCCGCTGTTGTCCTTCTTCAGCTTGCGCAGCTCGTCGAACACGCGGCCGTCGGGCACAACGACCTCAAGGCCCAGGCACAGTTCGCGGGCGTTGCCGTAGGCCAGGACCCCCGTGCCGCCCGCGTTTGACGCGAGGTTTCCGCCGATCTGGCATGTCCCCTGGCTTCCGAGCGCCAGCGGAAACAGCCGATCCGCATTGTCGGCCGCAACCTGGACATCCTGCAGCACCGCGCCGGCTTCCACGGTCATCGTGTTGGACGCGCGGTCGATCTCCCTGATGCGGTTCATCCGTCTCAGCGAGAGCACAACCTGGCTGCCGCTTGCATCAGGCACGCCTGCACCGACAAGGCCGGTATTGCCGCCCTGCGGCACTATCGCCGTGCCGGTCGCGGCCGCCAGTTTCATGATCTCAGCCACCTCGCCGGTCGAGCCCGGCAGCAAAACCAGCGGCGAACGCCCTGGGAGCAGGCCGCGCTGCTCGAATACGAAAGGCTCGATGGCGAACTGGTCGGTCAGCGCATGGGCGTCGCCGACAATGCGGGTGAATTTTCGGATCAGGTCGTTGCCTGGCGCCGCGGTCATGATTCGCCTGCTCCGGATTTGGCATGAGGATGATCGCGAGGGGCCGCGGCCCTCGCAAGCCGGTCATTGATCGCCGCGCCAAGGCCACCACCGGGCACCGGTTCCACGGCAATGACGGAAGCGCCGCTTTCATCAAGTTTGCGCAAATGGGAGAACAGGTTGGCGGCAGCCTCGCGCAAATCGCCGTCCTCGCTCAAGTTGAGCATGGCGATCGCCTTTTCGGCGCCGGCCGCGCGATGCGAGCCGAAAGCCAGAAGTGCTTCGCCGTCGTGAACCTCCGACGCCCCCCGCCTTATTGCCGCAGACGGCGCATAGTGCGATGCCATCATGCCCGGAGCCTGAACTGATGCGCCCGGCCCCGCACGCCGCACCGCAGTTCCGGCTGCCGCCTCGATCTCTTCGACCGGAACGCCGCCGGGTCGCAGCAAGGTCAACCCGCTCCTGTCGACGCGAATAATGGTCGATTCAACCCCGACCCGCGCCGGGCCCCCATCGACGATCAGACGAATGCGCCGACCAAGCCCCTTTTCAACCGCATCGGCGGTGGTGGCGCTCAGCCGCCCGGACGGGTTGGCGCTCGGCGCGGCGAGCGGCCTGCCTAGAGCGGCGGCAATGTCGCGGGCGACACCTACCGGCATGCGCAGCGCTATCGTGTCGAGCCCCGCCGTCACCAGTGCACTGACCGGTGCACCCGTTTTCAATGGCAACACCAATGTCAGCGGCCCCGGCCAGAAACGCGCCGCGAGCCGCCTGGCGAGCGGAGAGAATTCGGCGATTGTCTCGGCCATCTCCATGGAGTCAACATGGGCAATCAGCGGATTGAAGCGCGGACGGTTCTTGGCCTCGAAGATCTTCGCGACAGCTTCGCCATTGGTTGCGTCGGCGGCCAGTCCGTAGACTGTTTCGGTGGGTACGGCGACAAGTTCGCCCCGGCGCAGAAGTCCGGCAGCTTCATCCATCGCTCCTTCAGCCGGAATTATTCGCGCCAATCTGCCTTCTCCATCGCAGCAACTGTCCGGTTCACTACCGGCCAAAGCCCCGCAGGGCAAGGGATTGCGCATCTTCGATAAAATTGCGCCTAAATCCTCAAGCCGATCTCAACAATGAGGCGCTATGGTTCCAGCATCAATTTCGGGGAGTGTCTGTGATGAACAAGACAATCTTTTTTGTTGCCGCTGCGGCGGCATTGTTGGCCGGGCCGGCAGCTGCCGCGGAGATGAAACCGGTTTCGCCGTCTGTCGTCGACATCGGCGCATTGCCGGAAGACAGCTTCGTCTCGGCCTCAATTGTCGCCTATGGAAAACCGCCGGAGCACAAGGCGGAAGAAAAGCGCCGTTTCGAGGTTGGTTTCGTACCAACCGTTCCCCCGCCGCCGAACGCAGAAAAAACCGTTGAAAAAGCGGCGTCGACGGTCGAGGCCGATGGCAAACCGGTCGAGGCCGCCATGGAGGGAAGCGCGCCGGCCGACGTCGCCCGCGACGAGAAAACCGCTTCCGTCGAGAGCACGGACACGGAAAGCGTCGAAGAGGGCGTCAACTACGAAAACATGAATCTGCGCACCGAATAAGCCGCTGTCGCATTTCCGAAATGACACGGGCGGGTTTATTAGACCCGCCCTCTGATTTTAGCCCGCGATCTTCGAGAAATCGGCGACCTGCCCGGTGGCGGCGCGAATGCGGGCCAGCAACGCCAGTCGGTTGGCGCGCACCCCGGCGTCATCGGCATTGACCAGCACGTGATCGAAGAAGGTGTCGATGGGCTGGCGCAGCGCCGCCATGAAGCTCATGGCTTTCTCGTAGTCTTCCGCCGCAATGGCATCTGCGGCGAATTTCTCTGCCTCCTCCAGGCTGTCGAACAAGGCGCGCTCCTCATCGGTGTTGAACAGGGAAGAATCGACTGAACCGGCAATTCTCGTGTTTTTCTTTTCTTCGGCTGCGAGAATGTTTGCGGCGCGCTTGGTGCCGGCGAGCAAATTGGCGCCATCGTCCGTGGAGAGGAATTTTCCGAGCGCCTCGACCCTGCGGACGATCAGCAGCAGATCGTCGGATTCGGGCGTGATGACCGCGTCAATGAGGTCGTGCCGCGCGCCGGAATCGCGAAGATGGACTTTCAGGCGGTCGTGGAGAAATGTGAGCAGGTCCAGCGCTGTTGTCAGTTCACCGACAAACGCTTGATCGACAGCCACGCGTACATTTCGTGATCGGGCATCGGTTGCCGGTTGGGTACTCCAAATGGTTTCGGGAAATTTGTCCTCCGCAGAAGCAGCAGCACCGGTGATTTTCAAGCGAATATCGTTCTCCAGAATGATCCGGATCACGCCGAGCGCCGCGCGGCGCAACGCGTAGGGATCTTTGGAACCCGTTGGCTTCTCGTCAATCGCCCAGAAGCCGACCAGCGTGTCGAGCTTGTCGGCAAGCGCCACGGCAATCGAAACCGGATCGGCGGGAACGGCGTCGGACGGTCCTTGCGGGCGGTAATGCTCCTCGATTGCCGCGGCAACCGAAGCATCCTCGCCCTGCAGTTCGGCATATTTGCGCCCCATTGCGCCCTGCAGTTCGGGAAACTCGCCCACCACCTCGGTGGTCAGATCGGCCTTGGCCAGCACGGCGGCGCGGCGTGCCAGTTCGGCATCGGCGCTGACTACGGGAGCTAGTTCGGCGGCCAGCGCGGCAATACGGGCCACGCGATCACCCTGGGTGCCGAGCTTTGCATGGAAAGTCACATCAAGATGGTCGAGCT
>JBFIBB010000135.1:0-9161 GCA_041582695.1 Rhizobiaceae bacterium | reverse complement strand
GCCACGGCCCGCGACGGCGTCGTCGTGCCCGGCCTGCTGGCGCAAATCCGCAGCAGCCTCGACGAGAAGGCCGGGAAGGAACTGCATTTCGGCGCAACCAGCCAGGACGTGATCGACACCTCATTTGCCATGCGCGCGGTGGCGGCCCTCGATATTCTCGACAGTCGCCTGGAGGCGGTTATCGGTCAGCTCGAGGATATCAACCGTCGCGACGGGCAGAAGACCGTGATGGCGCATACGCGCATGCAGTCGGCGCTTCCAGTCAAGGTTTCCCGCAAGATCGCCAGTTGGCGCGCGCCGCTCGTGCGTCACCGGGAGCGTCTGGCCAATGTCCGCGCCGGTATCGGAATTGTGCATCTTGGCGGGCCGGTTGGTTCGCCCGACAAGCTCGGAGACAAGGGCGAGGCCGTCATGGCACGGATGGCCATACGACTCGGTCTTGGTGTCTGCAGCCAGGCCCGGCACAACGAACGGGACGCCGAGGCCGAGCTTGCCAACTGGCTGTCGCTGGTGACCGGAAGCCTGGGCAAGATCGGCGCTGATATTGCCCTTTTCGCCCAACAGGAGATGGACGAGATCGAAATCAGCCGCGGTGGTGGTTCCTCGGCCATGCCGCACAAGGTCAATCCGGTCGGCGCGGAAATCCTGGTGTCGTTCGCGCGGTTCAATGCTGCCTTGCTGGCGGCGATGCATGGCGCGCTTGTGCACGAAAACGAACGGTCCGGTTCGGCATGGACGCTCGAATGGATGGTCCTGCCGCAAATGCTTCTGGCTACAGGCGCGGCACTGCGTACCGCAGCCGAGCTGCTTCAGTCCATCGCTTTCGTCGAGTCCGGCGACTGATGCGATCACGCTTCATCGTCGTCTATTGCGGGTTGTTGATGTCGGCGGCCGCGTTTGGCACCGATGTCACATTGCCCTCGTTTCCGGCCATGGTGAGCGATCTTGCGACCAGCGTGACGCTGGTGCAATGGACTATTCCCGTCTTCATGATCGCGGCGGGAGCGGGACAGCTCGTTTGGGGCGGATTGTCGGACCGGCTCGGACGCAAGCCTGCGCTTGCGGGCGGCCTTGCGATGTTCCTGGCCGGTTGCCTGTTGGCGGCATTCGCGCCGGGTATCGAGACGCTGCTTGCAGCAAGAGGGCTTCAGGGGTTCGGCGCGGCCGCGGCGATCGTTTCATCACGGGCGATCATCCGCGATTTGAACACGGGCGACGAGCTCGCGCGCAGCCTGGCGCTGGCAACGGCAATTTTTGCTGCCGGACCGATCGTCGCGCCGCTGGCCGGCGGCGTGATTGCCGAGCTGTCGCACTGGCGTATGATATTCGCGGTGCTCGCGCTCTATGGCGCGGCGATGATTGTCATACTGATGCGGATGCCTGAGACACTGGCCGCCACGACCGAAGACGCCACGCGGATTTCCACGATCGCGAGGCGGACGAAAAAGATGATCGGCAATCCCCAGTCCCGGCATTTTCTTGTCATGTCGGCAATCACAAGCTCGGCGATCTATCTGATAATTTCGAGCTTGCCGGTAATTTACGACGCGCATTTTGACATCGACGGTTTCGTCTTCGCGATGTTTTTCGCAGTCCATGGTTTCGGCATCATTGCCGGCCAGATGGCCAACCGGCGGCTAATACGGACCCACGGCACGGTGAGGGCCATGATCGCCGCCGGCTTCGTGCTGGTGGCCGCCTCCGGCATCGTGGTGGCCGGCGCGGCGCTGGGCGTAATGAACGCCTATTTCATGACGGCGCTCATGGTCATGTTCTCGACGAGCTACCTGATCGTCTATTCCAACTCGGCGTCGCTGGTGCTCGATCCGCACGGCGATATCGCCGGCTTTGCATCGTCGGTCTTCGGCGTGTTCAGCCAGATCGGCGGAGCGCTGATCGTCGCTGTCCTGGTCATCTTCACAGAGTCCAGCATCGTCGGCTTCGGCCTGGCTCTCCTGGGCATCTGCCTCGCGAGCCTCGTCGGCACGATCTTGTGGCATGCAGGCGCCAAGGACCGTTTACGCGCCGCTACATAGCGTTCATCGTCAGCAGCTCGTACTCGGCCACCTGCTCGTTTTCCTGATTGCGAACGGCGACATGCCAGCGCACTTCGCCATAGTCGTCGTTGCGCCTTGTCTTGTGCATGGCGGTCAGGCTCACCTTGAGCGTGTCGCCGGGCGAAACCGGTTTCTGGAAACGCAGGTTGTCGAGGCCGTAATTGGCAAGCACCGGACCGGGATCGGGGTCAACAAACAGGCCGGCGGCGAAGGAGAGGATCAGGTAGCCATGCGCAACGCGGCCCGGAAAAAACGGGTTGGCGGCGGCTGCCTCCTCGTCCATGTGGGCGTAGAAGGTATCGCCGGTAAAATTCGCGAAATGCTCGATGTCGTCCATCGTGACCGTGCGGGCCGCGGTTTCGATGGAGTGGCCAATCTCCAGTTCCGGGAACCTCAATCGGAAAGGATGAACAGGCTTTTCCAGCGTTCGTGAACCGGGGACATAGGTTTTCGTGATCGCGGCGATAATGTCGGGACTGCCCTGGATCGCCGTGCGCTGCATGTAGTGTGCGACGCCGCGGATGCCGCCCATCTCTTCGCCGCCGCCGGCGCGTCCGGGTCCGCCGTGAACCATGTGGGGCAGGGGCGCACCGTGGCCGGTTGCCTCCTTGCCTGTGTCGCGGTTGGCGAAATAGAGCCTTCCATGCCAGGCGCCGGATACTTCCACCGCACGGCGGGCCACAGCCGGGTCATGAGTGAAAACCGAGGCGACAAGCGAGCCCTTGCCACGATTGGCGAGCGCCAGCGCGTGATCGAGATCGCGATAGCCCATGATGGTGGAGACGGGGCCGAACGCCTCGGTTGCGTGCACACGTTCGGAACCATCCGGATCGTCGCAGCAATACAGAAGCGGCGAAAGGAACGCCCCGCCATTGCCTTCAAAAGCGCCGGGATCGCCGAAAACGCGGCGGGCCTCCGCGCCGATGATCGCTGCCTTTTCCAGCACGTCGGCGCGCTGCGCCAGGCTGGCGAGCGCCCCCATGCGCGTCGCCTCGTCGCGCGGGTTGCCGACAACGGTTTTCGCCAGTTTGTCGCTGATCGCCTCGATGACCTCGCCGCTGCGGTTTTGCGGCACGAGAATGCGACGGATCGCGGTGCATTTCTGACCTGCCTTGGCGGTCATCTCCCGGTGTACCTCGCGGACAAGGGCATCGAATTCCGCCGAACCCGGCTCTGCATCCGGTCCGAGAATGGTTGCGTTGAGCGAGTCCTGCTCGGCGACGAAACGGACGGCGTTGTCGAGGAGGTTCGGTTTTGCCCGCAGAATGGCAGCCGTCGCCGCAGAACCGGTGAAGGACACAACGTCCTGAGGGCCAAGTCGGTCGAGGAGATCGCCGGTGGAGCCGGAAATCAGTTGCACGACGCCTTCCGGGAGCACGCTGGACTCGATGATCATGCGAAATGCGGCTTCGGCGACCCAGGCGGTGGCCGAAGCTGGCTTGACGATTGCCGGGACGCCGGCAAGCAGGGTCGGCGCGAGCTTTTCCAGCATGCCCCAGACCGGGAAATTGAATGCGTTGATGTGGACGGCGACGCCCTGCAGCGATGTCAGCACATGCTGTCCGAGGAAATTGCCGCCACGCGAAAGTTGTTCGCGCGCCCCATCAATCATGACGGTGTCGTCTGGCAGTTCGCGGCGGCCCTTGGAGGAATAGACGAATAGCGTGCCGATGCCGCCATCGATGTCGATCATCGCATCGGGTTTCGTCGTGCCGGTGTCATAGGAAAGTTCGTAAAGCAGCTCTCGGCGCTCGTTGAGATATTGCGCCAGCGCTTTCAGCGCCAATGCGCGTTGATGAAAACTCATCGCGCGCAGGGCCGGGCCGCCGACTTTGCGGGCGTGATCAGTCATCGCCGCAAAATCAAGCCGCGCATCGCCGATTTCGGCGAAGGCGTCGCCGGTTACCGCGCTTTTCAGTACCGATTTGGCATTGCCCGGCGGAACCCATTGTCCGGCGGAGAAACTGTGAAGCTGCAAAAGTGACATTGGGTGCTCCTGTCGGTCAGCCCAGACGGGCGGGCAATGATGCGTAGCCGCGAAAACGCACGCGGCCGTTTCGAACGGCGTTTCCGGTCAGCTCGTAATCTGGAAAACGTTCGAGAAACTTCGAGATCGCGATGCGTCCTTCCATTCGCGCTAGCGAAAAGCCGACGCAAAGATGCGGTCCGCCCGCAAAGGCGTGATGCTTGTTGGGCTTGCGCGAAATGTCGAGCCGGTCGGGTTCGGGAAACTGGCGCGGGTCGCGGTTCGCCGCGCCGATGCACAGGTGAACACGCGTGCCGGCGCCAATGGTTTCGCCGTGAAACTCGCAATTGGCGGTCGTCATCCTGTTGCCGAGCTGATTGGGGCTTTCGAAGCGCAGGAACTCGTCCACCGCGGTGTTGATCAGGCCCGGATCTTCCAGAAGCCGCTTGCGTTCACCCCGCCAGGCGTGAAGCGAAGCCAGGGCGTTTCCGATCAGGTTGGTCGTCGTTTCATGTCCGGCGTTGAGAATGAATATGCAGTTCTGGAGGAGTTCGGTTTCGGTGAGCGTTTCGCCGCCGACACCCTCGATCAGACGGGTCAGCACGTCGGTTGCCGGATCGCCTGGTCGCTTGCGCCTTTCGTCCGCCAGATCCTTCAGATAGGCCTTGAACTCGGTAACGGAGCGATTGCCCCAGTCTTCCCGCTCTTGCGTGAGCACGGGTTCGAGAGCGCCGAGAATGGCAAGCGACCAGTCGCGAAGCGGACCGCGTTCCGAATGCGGAATGGCAAACAGGTTGCCGATGACCTCGATAGGGATGGCGGAGGCGAAGTCCTCGATAAGATCGGCTTCCGGCTTGTTCTCGAGCGCCGCGATCAACCGGTCGACAAGGGCATTCAGCCCCGGCTCCATTGCCTGCAGCGCCTTGGGATTGAGCGCCCCGACCATGATCTTTCGCACCCTCGTGTGCAGCGGTGGATCGGAAAAGACCAGGCTCGTGGTGTGATGTTCGTAGAGCGGCGAGTCACCGTATTTGGGCCAGAACTCTACCTTCTTGTCGGAAGAAAAGGTCGTGGTGTCACGGTAAACCCGGTCGAGATCGTCGAAGCGCGAGAGCATGATCGACCCGTCGGAAAAATGCTTGACGGGCGTGTGTTCCAGCAGCGCCCGGTAGACCGGGAACGGGTCGTCCACGAATCCGGCAGGAAGGTCGTTCAGTTCGAAGCTGTCGGCCAGCGCCTTGTCGGCCATCTGTCTCCTCCGCCTGGTGCCGCCATCCGCTTCAAGTATTATTGACCGGCCGGTCGGTTTATGCAAGTGTGAATCATCGCGCCATACCCTGTTGGAGGAAAGACGGAATGACGCCGCAGGAGATCGCCGAAAAAAGCGCACAATCCATGTGGGCGCGAGACACCGCCTCCAAATGGCTCGGCGCCTCACTCGACCAAGTCGGACCCGGCCGGGCGGTGATGTCGATGACCGTTGCGAAGCATCACACCAACGGCCACGAGATCTGTCATGGCGGCTTCATTTTCACGCTTGCCGACTCGGCGTTCGCCTTTGCCTGCAACAGCTACAACCAGAGCGCCGTCGCGCAGCAGGTGTCGATCACATTCATCGCTCCGGGCATGCTCGGCGACCGGCTGATCGCCACAGCGAGCGAGGTGAGCAAACAAGGCCGTTCGGGCATCTATGACATCGAGGTGCGGCGCGACGACAACACGCTGGTTGCGACGTTCCGCGGATTGTCGCGCATCGTCAAAGGCGTCCATTTCGACGAAGGGAACAACTAGCTTCGGCGGCGAAACCGCCTTCGAGGGAGAGAGACATGGAAGACCTGACACCTGCGCGCGCATCGCTTGAGCCGATTGAAATCGCTTCGCGCGACGAAATCTCCGCCCTTCAGTTGGAGCGGTTGAAATGGTCGCTGAAACACGCCTACGACAACGTGCCTTTCTACAAGCAGAGTTTCGACAGGGCCGGCGTGCATCCGGACGACTGCAAGCAGCTTTCGGATCTGGCGAAGTTTCCCTTCACGGTGAAGACAGATCTGCGCGACAACTATCCGTTCGGCTTGTTCGCCGTGCCGCGCGAGCAGGTGGTTCGCATTCACGCCTCGTCGGGAACGACCGGCAAACCGACGGTGGTCGGCTACACGAAGAAGGATATCGACACCTGGGCCTCTGTGGTGGCGCGATCGATGCGCGCATCCGGCACAAGGCCCGGCGACATCGTTCACATTTCCTATGGCTACGGGCTTTTCACGGGCGGGCTTGGTGCGCATTACGGCGCCGAAAAGCTCGGCTGCACGGTGGTGCCCGTTTCGGGTGGCATGACCGAGCGGCAGGTGACGTTGATCGAGGATTTCGGCGCCTCCACGATCATGGTGACGCCGTCCTACATGCTTTCCATCCTCGACCAGTACCGCGCCGCAGGGCTCGATCCGCGCAATAGCCCGCTCAAGGTCGGCATATTCGGGGCCGAACCCTGGACCAATGCCATGCGGCAGGAGATCGAGCAGGCTTTCGACATGCATGCGGTGGACATCTACGGCCTGTCGGAGGTGATGGGGCCGGGCGTGGCCAATGAATGCGTCGAGACCAAGGACGGGCTGCATGTCTGGGAAGACCATTTCTTTCCCGAGATCATCAATCCCGAGACCGGCGAGGTGGTTGAGGAGGGCGAGAAGGGCGAGCTGGTCTTTACATCGCTTACAAAAGAGGCATTTCCGATCATCCGCTACCGAACCCGCGACCTGACGCGGCTTCTGCCCGGCACGGCGCGCACTATGCGGCGCATGGAGAAGATTACTGGCCGGTCCGACGACATGATCATCCTGCGCGGCGTCAACGTGTTTCCGACGCAGATCGAGGAGCAGATTCTGAAGGTCGAGGGGCTGGCGCCGCATTTCCAGATCGAACTGACGCGGGAAGGGCGCCTGGATGAAATGACCGTTCATGTGGAAGCCGTTACCGCCCATGCCGGCGAAGAAGCTCGCAAGGAGTCGGCGCGCGCGCTCGCCCATCACATCAAGAGCGTGATCGGTATCACCGCCAGGATTGATGTCTCCGAGCCTGAGGGCGTGGCGCGCAGCCAGGGCAAGGCCGTGCGCATTGTCGACAAACGGCCGAAGGAGTGATGCAACACATGGATCGTGATGTGTTCGCATACCCCCCTCTGTCGGCTGCGCCGACATCTCCCCCTCAAGGGGGGAGATTGGCGGCCGGCGAACTTGAAGCAACCTACCCGCATCGAAAATGCGAGAGAGGTATCCGCGCTTTCCAATCTCCGCCCTTGAGGGGGAGATGGCCGATAGGCCAGAGGGGGGTGAATGGATTGGCTCCAGTTGAGGGGGCCAATGTCTGATGGCCCGCACTCGCGCCAAGGACCACGACGACAAACGCGCCGGCATCATGGAAACGGCGGCGCGAATATTTGCGGACGGGGGCTACGACCGCACGTCGATGGCGCAGCTTGCGGCCGAGTGCGGCGTGTCGAAGGCGCTGATCTACCACTACTACGCGTCGAAGGAAGCGCTGCTGTTCGACATCATCGAAACGCATCTGAGCGATCTGATCGATGCCGTGGAGGAGGCCGACAAACCGGATGCCGAACCGGCGGAACGGCTGGAAACGCTGATCGCCGCACTGCTGGAAAGCTATCGCGACGCCGATTCCAAGCACAAGGTGCAGCTGGGCACGATCACGCTTCTGCCCGAAGATCAGCAGGAGCATCTGAAATCTCTCGAGCGGCGGCTGGTTTTCCGCTTTGCCGAAGCGGTGCGGATGCTCAACCCGAACGCCTTTGATGGCACGCCGCTCTTGAAACCGGCGACGATGAGCCTGTTCGGCATGGTCAACTGGTTTTACATGTGGTTTCGCGAGAACGGCCCGATGAGCCGCCGCGACTACGCCAAACTGGCGACGGACATTCTCGTCGGCGGGGTCAAGGGGTTGCCGGATGGTTAGAGACCCGTCCCGACTTCCATAACTCTCTGTGTGGTTCGACCCTCAGCAAGGCCTCTCGGACTTTATCGGGCCGCAGGCATGTGCCGACGATGTTGTGATTCCGGGCTTGGAGCCGAATACGGCGCCGGTTTGCGGCGGGGCGATCAGAAATACCCCTTCCAGGTCATGTAGAGACCGATCGCTGCCCATGCGATGCCGCCGGCGCGCGTGACAACCGGGCGGTCCAGCATCTTGCGACCAATTTCGGCAAGGGCGTCCGGCGCCAGGATGCGCAGGGCGCCGCCGAGAACGGCTACCCATCCGAGCAGAGTGATGACGAACGTCCAGTCGAGCGCCCACCGATTGTGAGTATTCACGATTGCCAGTCCGCCAATCATCAGCAGCACGCCCGAGACAAACATCAACGACCTGTGCTCAAGGAACTCCCGCGCCAGCGTGTCAATTCGTGCCGGCGAGACGATCAACGATGCCGACGCTACCAGGAAGACCGGGCCGACGATGCGGGCGATCAGGATCGAGGTGTCCATGGGGTTAACCTGAAAGAGCTGGTTGCCTGATCGCGACAGCGATTTGGAGTATCCACATCATATCACAAGCTCGTCCTCACATCCCACAGTTCAGGGAACAGCCGCACCTTCAGCATGGCTTCGAGATAGTTGACGCCGGAGGTGCCGCCGGTGCCGCGTCGGTAGCCGATGATGCGGCTCACCGTGGTCATGTGCGAGAAGCGCCAGAGCCGGAAGGCGTGCTCGAAATCGACCAGTTTTTCGGCAAGCTGGTAGAGGTCCCAATACTCCTCGCGATTGCGGTAGACCGTCGCCCAGGCAGCTTCGACGGAGGCGTTCGCACGGTATTTTTGCGTCAGGTCGCGAGAGAGATGTTCCCCGTCGATTGCCAGTCCCCGGCTGGCGACGACACCAAGCGCGGCGTCATAAAGGCTCGGACTTTCAAGAATTTGCTTCAGCCAGTTGAAAATCGGATTCCGGTGCCGGTGCGGCTCCATCATGGCCGCCGACTTGTTGCCGAGCATAAATTCCAGCGCGCGGTACTGGTATGACTGGAAACCCGAGGACTTGCCGAGCGCCGGGCGGAACTCAAGATATTCGGAAGGCGTCAGCGTCGACAGGACATCCCAGGCCTGGTTGATCTGGGTCAGGATGCGGGCGACGCGG
>JBFIBB010000134.1:0-9192 GCA_041582695.1 Rhizobiaceae bacterium | reverse complement strand
GCCAGCAACAGAAACACCAAATCGACGGGTTGATCGTCCATAGCCTCGAAATCGACGGGTGTTTCCAGGCGTGCGAACACACCGGTTATTTCTTCAACGCCCGGCAGTTTGCCGTGGGGAATTGCAATTCCGCCGCCTACACCAGTTGAACCGAGACGCTCGCGCTGCAGAATCGTGTCGAAAATGTCGCGTTCGACAAGTCCCGTGATCTTTGCCGCGCGCTCTGCCATAAGCTGGAGAAGCTGTTTCTTTGAATTCGCCTTCACCGCCGGCATGACTGACTTCACGCCGATCAAATCGCCCAGATCCATCGATCCCAACTTCCCTTTTGTCTTTCGGCCGACCGCCCCTTCCGGCAGCCCAGAGCTACGTCAACCGTTCCTGTTCGCCACCGCCGACGGATCGATCCAACCGATATTTCCGTCTGGTCTGCGGTAGACGACATTGACCTCGCCGTTCGAGGCACTTCGAAACACGTAAACCGGCGCATCCTTGGTATCGAGCTCCACCACCGCGGAAGCGACGGACATCGTTGCCAGGGACAAGGTGGATTCGGCCACGATGACCGGAGCGTAATCCTCCGGCAGTTCTTCTTCCTCGTCGCCGACGCCTGCCATTATTGTGTAGGTAATGTCCGTTGCCGGGCCCCGCACATCATTATTGTGCGATTTCAGGCGGCGCTTGTAGCGCCGCAACCGCTTCTCGACCCTGTCGGCGGCGGCGTCGAACGCGCTCTCGGGCCGTTGTCCCACACCCGTCGCCTGAAGCGTAATTCCCGTGTCGAGCCTGACCACACAGTCCGCCGAAAACCGCGAACCGGATTTTTCCACCGTCACATGACCCGTAAATCCGCCATCGAAATACTTGTCGACCGCTTCGCCGATTCTGCCTTCGATCGTGGCGCGAAAGGAATCGCCGATTTCCATATGTTTGCCGGATACGCGCAAATTCATTCTGGTCGCACTTTCCTTGCCGGAAATTCCAGTTTCGAACTTATCGTTGTCGCGCCGCTGGGAAAAGAGGCGTACGACAAATTGCTACTGATCTTTGTTGCTGTTCTGCCGGTTGCGGTCCGTCAATCGCACCCCAAGGCACCAGCCAACCGCAGCGAGCGCGCTTCTAGTCACATCGGGTCAGGTTGTCAACAAATGCGTGAAATCGAGCATTTCTGCCGGTTTCGGCCCGTTTTTCAGCGCCCGGCGGCTGCCAGCGCCCGCTTTTCGCGGCGTCTTTGAACCGACGACGGGATGTTCATGGCCTCCCGGTACTTTGCGACCGTGCGGCGGGCGATGTCGATATTCGTTTTCCTCAGGATATCCACAATCGCGTCGTCAGAGAGCACGGCATCCTGCGACTCACCTTCGATCAGTTCCCTGATCTTGTGACGCACGGCGGCCGAGGAATGCGCATCTCCGTCGTCGCTTGCAGCAATCGCCGCGGTAAAGAAATAGCGCAGTTCAAACACGCCACGCGGTGTGAGCATGTACTTGTTGGCGGTGACCCGGCTGATCGTCGATTCGTGCATGCCGATCGCATCGGCCACCGTTCTGAGCGTCAGCGGTCTAAGATGCGAGATACCGTTTAACAGAAAGGCATCCTGCTGGCGCACGATCTCGCTCGCCACCTTCAGAATCGTCTTTGCCCGCTGATCGAGGCTGCGCGTCAGCCAGTTGGCATCCGCCAGGCAATTGGCGAGGAATTCCTGATCCTTGGGATCACACACCGACTTAGACACGCTCCGAAAATAGGTTTGATCGACCAGCACGCGCGGCAAGGCATCGGCATTCAGCTCGACGTTCCAACTGCCATCAGCGGCCGGCGAAACCGTAACATCCGGCACAATCTCGGCGGCGGTGGCGCTGGAGAATGCGGTTCCGGGTTTGGGATCGAGCGCCCGTATCTCGGCAAGCATGTCGACGAGATCCTCCTCATCGACGCCACAGATGCGCTTCAAGGCGGCAAAGTCCCGCTTCGCCAGCAATTCGAGATTGCAGATAAGGGCCTGCATCGCCGGGTCCAGGCGGTCGCGCGCGGCAAGCTGGATTTCCAGGCATTCCGGCAGATTGCGCGCAAACAGTCCGGCAGGATCAAACCCTTGGCACATTTTCAGAACTGTCTCGACCTGCGGCAGTTCGATGCCCAGCCGGCCGGCTATCTCGCCGCAATCGCCGCGCATGTACCCGGCGTCGTCCAGCGTATCGGCCAGTTCGCTTGCGATGATCAGGTTGGCCTGGCCCTGGATCATGAATGCGATCTGTTCACTGACATGTTCGCGCAATGTGATCTTTGCGGCAGCGACAGCGTCCAGTGAAAAGGTTTCGCCGTCACCGGACGATGCGCCCGGCGGTGCGGATTTCCATTGCGACTGCAATTCCGCAGTCAACGCGTTGCGGGTACCCGGATCGTCCGGGAAAACGTTCTCCAGCGACGTGCCCAGCTTGTCGGCAATCGAGCCGGTATCGGTTTCGAGCTCAGGGGCGAGCCAATCGCCGGTGTTTACGTCTGTATCCTGAGCGGAGTCGGAACCTTCCGGTTCCTGCCGTCGCCTTTCGTCCGTCCTGGCTGCATCATCGCCTGGTTCCGGATTGACGAGCAATGGATTGCGTTCGATCTCCTCCTCGACGAATTGCGCCAATTCCGCATGGGTCATCTGCAGCAGCTTTATCGATTGCATAAGCTGCGGTGTCATCACCAGCGACTGCGCCTGGCGGAGCTGCAATTTGGCCGTAAGAGCCATGACCTGTGATGTTGCCTTCCTGTCTGCGGGTTACCGCGCCCGTTACGCGATTTTTCTTTGCAGGGAACAGAAACTGGCCTGATCCTTGCTTGTCAAGTCGCATAATAGGCATGAGAGGCTTCCTAAAGGGTAAAGCCTTCCCCCAGATACAGGCGACGCACGTCGGGATTGCCGACGATTTCGTGCGGCCGGCCATGGGTCAGCAACTCGCCGGCATGAATAATATAGGCCCGATCGATCAGGCCCAGCGTCTCGCGCACATTGTGATCGGTAATCAGCACGCCTATGCCCCGTGCGGTAAGATGGCGCACGAGTTCCTGGATGTCGGCAACGGCAATCGGATCCACACCAGCAAACGGCTCGTCGAGCAGCATGAAATTCGGATCGCTGGCGAGAGCCCGGGCGATCTCCAGGCGGCGTCTTTCACCGCCCGAAAGCGAAATGGCGGGCGCCTTGCGCAGATGAGCAATGTGAAACTCTTCAAGCAATTCGTCGAGTTTTCTCTCGCGCTCCGCCTTGTTGCCGACCGCGATCTCCAGCACCGCCCGGATGTTGTTCTCGACCGAAAGACCGCGGAATATCGATGCTTCCTGAGGCAGATAGCCAATTCCGAGGCGCGCTCGGCGGTACATCGGCATGCCGGTCACGTCGTGCCCGTCGATTTCGATTGTCCCCTCGTCGACAGGCACCAGACCGGTGACCATGTAAAAGCAGGTCGTCTTGCCAGCGCCATTGGGGCCCAGGATCCCAACCGCTTCGCCGGCGCGCACGCCGAACGACACGCCATTGACGACCCGTCGGCCCTTGTATGCCTTCGTCAGGCCGCGCGCGACAAGCGTGCCCGTCATATCGCCGGGTGCATGATCTTTCGCCTGCTGCGTCCGCCGGGCGGGTTGATCCGTTGCAACTGGAATTTTGGAACGCTCCGGTTTCAATTGGTTTTGTTTTTCGGCGTAATTTGCATGATGATGCGCCCGGAGTCGCTCGTCTTGCCGCCACAGCCGTCGAAATGGGCCATTCCGGACTTCATTTCGACAGTCAGCTTGCACCCGACGATGACGTTGTCGCCCTCGCTGAGTACGACCTTTTCGCCGCTCAGTACCAGCGTTTCCGTCCTCATGTCGAAAGTGCCGCGGTCGCCGGTGGCGACCTGAGCCTCGGACTTCACATAGACCTTGCCGTCGACTTCCAGGCGTTCGATGCTCGACGACCCGGTCGAAACCGATCCGCCATCGCTGGCATAATGGACGACCATCCGGCCCGATTTCAGCAATGTCTTGCCCTGAACAACGCTCACATTGCCGGAGAAAATCGCCTTGCGCTCATTGTCGCGCACCTCAAGCCGGTCGCTTTCAATCTGGATCGGCTCGTCGCCGGAGAGCTTTATTCCGGTCAGACGGCTTGAGCCATCCTGCGCATAGGTGGCGACCGTGGCGGCGCCTGCCAGCAGCAGAGCCGCAGTCAAACGCGCGAGAGACCCCGAAAACTTATTCATTGCCTTCTCTTTTCCTCAGCCTGTCCGGCAACAAAGTCATGCGCACCCTGTTTTCGAACACCACGACATTGCCGCGTTCCTCCACAGTCATCGTCTCGGCCTGCAACGTCGATCCGTCCATTTCCACCTTTACCGGTTCGGATGAAATGATCGTGCCCGCTTTCATGTCCACGAATGCTGACTGCAGAACCGCAACAACGCCGGTATTGGTCTTTATCGTCATCGGGCTCGCCACGTCGAGCGTGTTGTTCTCGTTGTCGAACACGCCGTCTTTCGCATTGATGTCGGCCCAGCTTTCGGCCTCTATCGGCAACCTGGCATCAATATTTTCCAACCTGATCTTCGATGCGTCGGTGAGATCCTGAATTGCGCGTTCCGCCGACATCGCATAGGGCAGATTGTCCTTGGTAAATCCGTTCAGCTTGGGATTGGCCATTACCAGCTTGCCGTCCTTGACCGCCGATCCGGCGACATCGGCGGTAAAGCCCTCAGGTGCCGACAACCAGGCCCAGCCGCCGAAAACCGCCACCAGCAGCAAAGCACCGGCAGGCAGCCCGATCTTGAGCAGGCCGACGCGGCGCGAGTGTCGCCTGGCTCGATGAAAGCTCTCGTCCGGCCGTTTCTGCGGCGCGGGACGCGGGCGGGCGCTTTGTCCAATATCAGTCGTCATTCCAAGCCATTTCGGCAGATTGGCCGCAAGATCAGCGATTCCGGCTTCCCGCCCCTGCCCGTATCATTCATCAATCGGCTCTGAAGATCCAACGCCCGATTACACGGCAATATGGTTATAATAGGGTGAAATTTTACCGATAGCAGCACCCTGCAACCCGGCGAATGCCAAATGCCGCGGTTCCCGATTGCGGTGGCAGTCCGCGAACCGATAGACTATGTAGGCGGTATTCACCACACAAGCCTTGAGGAAATCCATGTCCACAGCGGCAGACGAAATCATCGACCGCAGGCGTTTGCGCAGGAAACTCACCTTCTGGCGCATAGCCGCGCTGCTGATCGCCGCATTTGCAATCATCGCGGCATCATGGCGCCTTTTCGGCGAGGGGTTGGCTGGAACCTCATCCGACCATATCGCCAAGGTTCGCGTCGAAGGCACGATCCTGGAGGACGTCGAGCTTCTTTCGACTTTGCGTAAAATTGGTGAATCCGAAAAGGTCAAGGGCGTCATCATTTCAGTCGATTCCCCCGGCGGAACCACAACGGGCGGCGAAGCCATTTTTGAAGCCATTCGCGAGATCGCTGAGAAAAAGCCGGTGGTCGCGCAGGTGAGCACGCTCGCTGCTTCGGCAGGCTATCTGGCCGCGGCAGCGTCTGATCACATCGTCGCCCGGCAAACATCGATCATCGGTTCGATCGGCGTACTGGTCCAGTTTCCAAATTTTTCGGGCCTGATGGAAAAGATCGGCGTCGGAATCGAGGAGATCAAATCATCACCGCTCAAGGCCGAGCCCTCGCCATTCAATCCGACCACGGACGAGGAGCGCGCCATGATCCAACTGATGGTGCTCGATTCATACGAGTGGTTTATCGATCTCGTCGCCGAACGCCGGCCGCTGGAGCGCGCGCAGGTTCTGGCGATTGCAGACGGGTCTGTGTTCACTGGCCGCCAGGCAGTCGAAAAGAAACTGGTCGACGAACTCGGTGGCGAGAAGGCGGCGGTCAAATGGCTCGAAGGCAAGGGTATCGCGGCCGATCTCGAGGTGATCGAGTGGAAACCTAAGCGCGATATCAGCCTGTTCGATCCGCTTGGTACCCCGTCATCTGTTCTCCGATTTCTCGGAATATCCGCAAGCGAGCGCGACCTGTTCGAGCAGACCGGGCTGGAGCGCATCTTTCTTGACGGGCTCGTGTCCGTCTGGCACCCTGAAAATTAAGCGGGAACCATCGATAAACATTGAGAATTCAGATATGAACGAATATGGGAGTTCCCCAAGCGGAGGCGTTTCATGATCAAGTCAGAGCTCGTGCAGATTATCGCCAACCGCAATCCGCATCTTTTTCAACGTGACGTTGAAAACATCGTCAACGCAATCCTTGACGAAATCACTGAAGCGCTGGCTGCGGGGAACAGGGTGGAATTGCGTGGTTTTGGCGCGTTCTCCGTGAAGAACCGACCGGCGAGGACCGGCCGGAATCCCAGAACCGGTGAGTCCGTTTCGGTCGAGGAGAAATGGGTACCGTTCTTCAAAACCGGCAAGGAACTGCGAAACCGGCTGAATTCGGGCTAAGACGGATTTCGAGGCATCAATAAAGCCATGGTAAACAGACTTGTTGCTGCGATCATTCTCGTTCCCGTGGCGATTGTACTGATCGCGCTTGCGGTATCGAACCGCACTCCCGCCAGTTTCACGGTCGACCCCTTCAATCCGGGGAATCCCGCATTGACGATGGAATTGCCGCTATTCGTCTGGCTTTTCGCCGCGCTGGCGCTCGGCATGATAATCGGATCTGCCGCTACCTGGCTCAAGCAGGGGCGCTATCGGCGCGCCGCCCGCGATAACCGGCGCAAGGCAGAAACGCTGCACAAGGAAGTCAAGGCTAAGCAGAACACCGTGGCGCTTCCAGCGCCGGGCAATTGACATTCCGGTTTTCCGGCAAGCAGCGCGATCAAGAAAACCCGGCAGATGAGCAAAACCAAACCGGCAAAGCACCGGCAACCCGACATGGCGCCGTCTGCGGGTGCGCAATCCATCGAGCAGGTGCGCCGGGCAGGTGCGCTGCCGGCCGAGCGCGTACCCGTCATTCTCGAAATCGGGGGCAACGAGGACTACGCGCTCCTCGACAGCGGCGACGGACGCAAGCTGGAACAATACGGCGCCTACCGCATCATAAGGCCGGAGGGGCAGGCGATCTGGCGCCCGGCGCTCGATGAGCGTGAGTGGAAACGGGCGGATGCGATTTTTACCGGCGATACTGACGAGGAAGGCATGGGACGCTGGAGTTTCCCGAAAATGCCCCTCGGCGAAACCTGGCCGATGCGTCATGACGGGATCGACTATCTGGGCCGCTTCACGTCGTTTCGCCATGTTGGCGTATTCCCCGAGCAAGCATCGCACTGGCGGCACATGGAAGCGCTGATCGAAATGGCCAAACGGCCGGTGAAAGTGCTCAATCTTTTCGGATATACGGGGCTGGCGTCGCTGGTTGCCGCCCGTGCCGGTGCGGAAGTAACCCATGTTGATGCTTCCCGAAAAGCGATCGGCTGGGCGCGCCAGAATCAGGAGATCGCCAAGCTATCTGCAAAGCCGATCCGGTGGATTTGCGAGGACGCCCTGAAATTCGCGCGGCGCGAAGAACGCCGTAACAGCAGATACGACATCATTCTTCTCGACCCGCCGGCATTCGGCCGCGGCCCGAAGGGTGAGAAATGGCAATTATTTGAAAATATTGGAGAAATGACCGGAATTTGCCGCGAAATCCTCTCGGCGAATCCACTCGCTGTGGTATTGACCGCCTATTCGATCCGCGCTTCGTTTTTCACCACGCATGCGCTGATGCGCGACACGTTTGCCGGGTTTGGCGGTACAGTCGAGTCAGGTGAGCTCATCATCCGCGAGCGCTCCGCCGGGCGGGCGCTTGCGACGTCGCTGTTTTCGCGCTGGGTGGCCGGCACATGAACCCGACACGAACGCCGATCGGTGCGCCCGGCCGGGTGAAGGAAATCACCAGCCTTGCCAATCCGCTGATCAAGGACATCCGGGCGCTGTTCCAGAAGAAACATCGCGACCGGCAGAAATCCTTCATTGCCGAAGGGCAGAAACTGGTCGTCGATGCTCTCGAACAGGGCTGGACAATCCGCATGCTCGTTCACGCGAAATCAGCTCGCGACAGCGCCGGCGGGATCGCGGCGCGCGCAATTGCGGCAGGCGGCGATGTTCTGATCGTGCCTGAAAAGGTGCTGGGCGCGATAACGCGCCGCGACAATCCGCAGATGGTGATCGGGATATTAGAACAGCGGTTTGCCGAGCTCGACACCATTCGCCCGGCGGGCAGCGATGTGTGGGTGGCGCTCGACCGGGTGCGCGACCCGGGCAATCTCGGCACAGTGATCCGCACAGTCGATGCTGCCGGTGCGAAGGGCGTCGTGCTGATTGGCGACTGCACCGATCCGTTTTCGCCCGAGGCGGTGCGTGCAACCATGGGATCGATATTCTCGGTTCCCGTTGCGCGGTGCAGCGAAGAGGCGTTTTCGCTCTGGCGCAGCCGGTATTCCGGCCTTGTCGCGGGAACGCATCTGGAAGGCGCCATCGATTACCGCACGGTCGACTATTCCGCACGGCCGACGGTGCTGTTGATGGGCAACGAGCAACAGGGGTTGAGCGAACGACTGGCCAACGAGTGCGATATACTGGTGCGCATTCCGCAGGCGGGACGGGCCGATTCGCTCAATCTTGCCGTTTCGACCGGCATCATGCTGTTCGAGGCGAGGCGCGGTGCATTGACGCTCGATGAAAGGCAGGCTTCGCCGTGATGCGGACAACGGGCACCTACATCGCGATTACATTAGCGGCGGTCGTCGCGGATTTCATCGTCAAGCGGTTGGTTGAGAACTACTTCGTCATGCACGAGGTGGTCGACATCCTGCCATTTCTGGCGATCTTCCGGACCAACAATACCGGCATCGCCTTTTCGATGTTCGACTGGGTGGACGACCGATGGTTGATCGCCGTGCCGTTTGCGATCATCCTGCTGGTGCTTTGGCTGGCGCACCGGACAGGACAAGACCAGTGGATCGCCCGGCTCGGTTTTGCCCTGATCATAGGCGGGGCCATTGGCAACCTCATCGACCGCATCGCGCTCGGCCACGTGATCGATTACGTGCTGTTCCATGTCGGTGACTGGTCGTTTGCGATCTTCAATCTGGCCGACGCCTTCATAACGATCGGCGCAGGCCTGGTGCTGCTGCAGGAATACGCCGATTGGCGGAAGGGTGCCGAAAGGCGTACTT
>JBFIBB010000133.1:0-9194 GCA_041582695.1 Rhizobiaceae bacterium | reverse complement strand
GGCCAACGGGATATCGATGCCCGCAAGTTCGGCATCCAATAGCCGCCGCGCTCCGATTCGCGCGAAGCGAATCAGCAGCGCCCGTCTTGTCGCGCCGGCGAGCTTGTGTTCCGGCGCTTCCCGCAGGATTTCGGCTCCGTGGCCGTCCGACAGGATGAAACCGGCTTCGTGGGGAAATATCTCCGCCGGCACGTTCGGATGCGTGGCAAAATAGAACTTGTCGCAATGCTGCCGGTATTCCGGCCATTTGCTGTCGGCGCGGAAGTCCGCCACCGATGATTTGATCTCTATGATGACGAACTCGCCGCCGGCGCCAAGCGCGATCAGGTCTGCCCTGCGTCCGCTCGCAAGCGATATCTCCGGCAAGACCACTGCGCCCATTTCGGCAAACAGCCTTTGTACCCCGCGGCGTACCAGCAGAGCGCGGTCCGATTGCCTGCCGTCGGCAAGGGGATTGTGTTCGTGCGGAGAGACGATTGGCATGGGTCCATCATTGAGCGATCAGGCGAGCGAATCAACTCCGCCTGGCGATCCCTCCGTCTTCTTTCGGGAGGGCGTCGCCAAAATTCGCCGAACTTACGTAGCGGCAAGGAACAAAAAATTGTTGCGTAATTGCAATACCGGCGGGAAACGCGATTGTTACAATTTTTCGTGTGCGGTTAACTACTTGGCAAGGACATGCTTTACAGATTAAGGAAGTTGTTAAAAATACGGCCTGAATCGGGCAATCACTCATAATCACTGGGGAACCGATATCGACATGAAAGTTAGATCGATACTTGTTGCGGTTGGGCTTGGTTTGGCGACGGCTCTCGCCGGCTGTACCAGCGGTGGATTCAACACCTTCTCCAATTCCTATGGTTCCAAGAAGGATGCCGGTTACCAGTTGCCGTCGATTCCGATCTACAAGGTCGACCGCAAGTATCACCGCCAGATCGTCCGTTATGACACCAACGAGAAGCCCGGCACGATCATTGTCGATACCAATGAGAAGTTCCTCTATTACGTGATGCCGGAAGGCAAGGCTATGCGTTACGGAATCGGAGTCGGCCGCGAGGGTTTTGAATGGTCGGGCACGGCTCGCATCGCCCTGAAACGCGAATGGCCTGTCTGGACCCCTCCACCGGCGATGATTCGCCGCCAGCCTGAACTTGCGAAGTACCGTGGCGGCATGCAGCCGGGATTGACCAATCCGCTCGGCGCAAGGGCGCTTTATCTCTACAACCGGGGCGGTGATTCTGGTTATCGCCTGCACGGCACGCCCGAATGGTGGTCGATCGGCAAAGCGATGTCATCAGGCTGCATCCGCCTGATGAACCAGGATATCATCGATCTCTACAATCGCGCCGAGGTCGGTGCCAAGGTGATCGTCAAGCGTTGAGTTCGATCATTGTCCGCGGACCGTCTCGGCAACAGACGTCCAACAAAAAAACCGGGCCTTGCGCCCGGTTTTTTAATGCATAATTGTTCCGTTCAGGTGATCTGCTCGACATGCTCGACTTCCGGCACGAAATGCCGCAACAGGTTCTGGATGCCATGTTTCAGCGTCGCCGTTGAAGAAGGACAGCCTGCGCAGGCGCCGCGCATGTTGAGAAACACCGTTCCGTTCTCGAAACCGCGGAAGGTTATGTCGCCGCCATCCTGGGCCACGGCGGGACGAACCCGGGTGTCGAGCAGTTCCTTGATGGTCAGCACGATCTCCTCGTCGGCCTTGTCGTAGAACTCCTCGCCCTGAGCGCCCGGCGCGGCGCCAGCCGTCTGCGTCATTACCGGAGCATTCGACATGAAATGCTCCATGATCGAACCCAGGATCGCTGGCTTCAGATGCTGCCAGTCGCCGCCTTCCTTGGATACAGTGATGAAGTCATAGCCGAAGAACACCCCGGTCACGCCGGGAACCGAAAAAATTCGTCCGGCAAGCGGCGATGCCTCCGCTGCTGTTTCCGCGTCGCGGAAATCGGCCGTGCCCTCTTCGAGAACGACCCTGCCCGGCAGGAATTTGAGCGTTTCGGGATTCGGCGTCGCTTCGGTTTGAATGAACATTGGTCACCTCGCGGGCGTTTGGTTTTAGAATTGTTCTAAAACATGCGGCCAAAATATGCCTTTGCCACATTTGTTTCAAGCCGGGATTGGACATTGTTACCGGTCGAAACGAAATGGAATTCTAGGCGATGGTGTCTATTTCCTCGTCCGACAGGCTTTGCGGCACCACCGTTACCGGAATGGGAAACGCGGCATTCTTGCCTGCGATGGAGGAAACAAGCGGTCCCGGTCCTTCCTTGCCCGCGCCTGCGGCCAGCACCAGAATGGCGATGTCCTGGTCCTCCTCGATCAGCGCGTGAATTTGCTCGACGGGATCGCCCTCGCGAATGACACACTCCGCCTCGATTCCCACCGTTTCGCGCACCTTTGCGGCAAACCCGTGCAGCGCATGTTCCGCATTGGCGTTGGATTCCTCGCGCATGATCTGTTCCACGCCGAGCCAGTGCTGAAAATCGCCCGGCTCGATAATGTAGACCAGAATCAGTGAACCGCCTGTCCGCTCGGCCCGCCTTGCGGGATAGGCAACGGCCCTTTCGCACTCAGGCGTTTCATCGATGACACAGAGAAACTTGCGCCGGTGACCGGCTTCCCGGCTCAGTCGTTTCGAAACCATTCATTGATCCCGGTTGATGGTGGCCGCAATCTGCCACCTGCCGCGCCTACGGGCAAGCGCTAACGGCGCGCTGTTCAACCGTCGAAAAATCCAACGATCTTGCGAACGTCCTTCATTGTCGTCTCGGCGATTTCGCGAGCCCGCTCAGCGCCGTTGGAAAGCACTTTCTCCACCTGGGCGCGATCGGACGATATCCGTCGCATCTCGGTGGCAATCGGGGCCAGTATTTCGACCGCAAGCTCGGCGAGCGCGGGCTTGAAGTCAGAAAACTGCTTGCCGGCAAACTCGGCGACAGCAGCCTCGCGGCTGGTTTCCTTCAGCGCCGCGTAGATGCCGATCAGGTTTTCCGCCTCGGGACGATCCTTCAGTTCGGCGAGCGTTTCGGGCAGGGGCGCGGGATCGGTCTTGGCCTTGCGTATCTTGCGCGAAATCGCGTCGGCATCGTCGGTGAGATTGATGCGCGACAGGTCGGACGGATCGGATTTCGACATTTTCTTCGTCCCGTCCCTGAGGCTCATTACCCGTGTCGCCGGCCCCTCGATCAGGGGTTCCGTAATCGGGAAATAGCCGTTGACCTTTTCCTCGCCGACCATCATGTCGACCCCGATGCCCAGATCGGCAATCCGCGCCGAGAAGTCGTTGTTGAACTTCTGCGCGATGTCACGGGTCAGTTCCAGATGCTGTTTCTGGTCGTCGCCGACCGGCACATGCGTGGCGCGATAGAGCAGGATGTCCGCCGCCATCAGGTTCGGATAGGTGAACAGGCCGACCGAGGCGTTTTCGCGGTCCTTTCCGGCCTTCTCCTTGAACTGCGTCATGCGGTTCAGCCAGCCCATGCGCGCAACGCAGTTGAAAATCCAGGTAAGTTCCGAATGCTGGCGCACCCGGCTCTGGTTGAAAACGATATGCTTCTCCGGGTCGATTCCGGCTGCGATGAAGGCCGCGGCGATCTCGCGGGTCTGCGCCTTCAGGTCCGGCTGCACCAGCGTGTCGGTAATTGCGTGCATATCGACCACGCAGTAGATGCAGTTGTGGCTTTCCTGCAGGGCAACGAACTTCTTTATCGCGCCAAGATAATTGCCGAGATGCAGGTTTCCGGTCGGCTGGACGCCGGAAAATACGAGTTGCTTGAAGCTCATGATGATGCTGTCCGAAGCTGGTGGAGGGCCCCGCAAAGGAGGTTTGGCATGGTTTCGGCGGCCTTATGGACGAGTGTGTGAAACTGTGCAAGACCTCAGCTGGAAGCCCGGCTTGAATTACGGTTCATCCGGCACCGGCTGCAGTTCGCTGGCCGGTTTTTCGACCGCCTGCTGCGCCGCGCCGGATACAGCCTTGATTTCCTCCGGTGTGAGAGGCCGGTCACTTTCCACGCGAACCTTGACGTCGCGCTGGGCAAAACTGATGCCTGCCTTTTCGAACTCGTCCCGCAGTTTCTGATAGGCATCGCGGCGGATGAGCCATTGCGCTCCCGGCCGGCACATGAACTTCACGCCGACGACCATGTTGAATTCTTCCATCCGCCGCACTCCCTGCGACTTGAGCGTTTGCAGGATATGCTGCCCATACCCCTCATGCTGCTGCAGTTCCGCGCCGACGCGTTTGACGATCTTCTTGACCTGCATGAGATTGGTGTCGAACGGAACGCGGAACTCCAGCTTCATGATCACCCAATCACGCATGTGATTGGTGACCGACTTCAATTCGCCAAACGGGATCGTGTGCACCGCGCCACGGTGGTGGCGCACTCTGAGCGATCTGAGCGACATCGATTCCACGGTGCCGCGCAGATTGTCCATTTCGATGTATTCACCGACCCGGAAAGCATCGTCCAGCAGGAAGAAAATTCCCGAAACCACGTCCTTCACCAGCGCCTGTGCGCCAAAGCCGATGGCGATGCCCGCCACACCGGCGCCCGCCAGCAGCGGTCCGATGTTTATGCCGATGGAAGATAGCACCGTCAGCACCACGATCACGCCGATGGTGATCATCAGGAACATGCGCAGGATCGGCAACAGCGTCGCCATGCGGGCTTCGGGACCGGGCGCCATTCCGTCAGGCGCCGGGCCGTATTCCGCAAGCCGCCGGTTGATCGAGTATTTGGCCCAGGTCCACACCAGATCGGCCAGCAGAAGCGTGATCAGCACATTCACAGAGGCGCGGAAGACATTGCCCCACACTGACTGTGATTCGGACAGCGAAAGCACGCCGACCCCCCATGCCCAGGCTATACCGGCGATGGCGCCGAGTATCAGGACTATCCGGGCCAGCCGAACCGCGATCAGCCGCCGGGTTCCGTACCGGCTATGGTCCGCCGCCAGTGTACTGCCATCGTCGAGCGCCGGAGGCGCGTCTTCGGCCATTGAAACAGGCGGTGCCGTATCCTCCGCCGGTTCCTCGTGCATTTCCTCGGCAGATCTTGCGTCGGCGGCTCGTTCGGCGTGATCGAACAGGTTTCCGATGATGGCCTTTGATGTTTTGATCGCCGGAAACAGCAGTCCCAGGATTATCGTGGTCCACATCATTTCACTGGCGCCGATTAGCCAGAGCAGAAATGTGACGCCGATCAGAACGGTATGAATAACCGGTATATGCCTTGGCGGTGGCGCCGCATCGTCGTCCGTATGTTCGTCCGACAGCGGCTGGCGCAGCCGCCACACCATGGCAATCAGCAGCAACCCAAGAAGCGTCGCTGTCAGCACCGGAATGACCACAATCGCGGGCGCCAGTTCTTCCTCGTAACCCGTATTGATGCCGAGTCGATTGAGCCCGTCAGTCAATACCACGCCTGCCGCGCCTATTAGAGTCGCCGATATGACATAGCGGGTGGCGCGGCGGGCACGGCGGTTGCCGAGCGGTACAAGCCTCAGATCGGGAGCATCCGGCGCCAGGATGAACGCAACGAACATGCCGACGATGCGAAAGGCAATGACGGCCAGCAGGAGCGTGATCACCATCTCGCGGGTTAGCGTCGGCCAGTCGAACATAAGGAATGCGCCGGCGCTGCCGGCTGCAAAAATCGCCATGCCAATGAAGTGAAAGGTGATGCCAAGGCCTGCCCGGCTCATTCGCTGGCCGAGAGATTCCGGCACGCCATGCGCGATCCGCAGCCGCAGCGGACGCGCGTATTGATGATACAGCCACTCAAGGCCGCCGCCGATGAACAGGAACACCAGCACATAGGTCAGCGCCCTAAGCGCGTCGCCCCTGTTGAGACCGGCGGTCCAGGCTTCCGCGGCCGCCGCCGGTACAGCGCCGATGGCGCCGAAGCTCGAGACCAGCCCGTGTAACCGGGTTTCCATCCGCGAAACCACAGCCGAAATCTCCGATCGCAGCGACAGGCTTTTTGGAGGCGAAACTTTGTTTTCCTCAAGTTGCTGCCGCAGCGCCTGCACGAGTGCCGGATTGCCCAGGAGGCGCAGCAACTCGCGCAGTTCTTCAGCGCTTGCGGTGGAGGTTGCCTCCGTCGAGACGCCCGGCGTACCGATCGGAAATCCCGGTTGGCCGACCTGCGCTGGCGCGGGCCCGGCCGTGAAGAGCGCCAGCCACAAGGCAGCCCAGAGAATTCCGGCGGCGCGTCTCACTCGGCAGCCTCCAATTTGCCATCGCCCGCGTTTTGGTCCGATTGCGCAACCGGTCCTTCATAGTGGACATCCGCCGGCTTCACATGTGGCGGTAACAGCCGCGCCACTTCCAGCCGCCCGCCGCCAATCTTCAGTTGACAGGCCAGCCGCACATCGCCGCCGGCGCCCAGCCTGCGCAACGTCCGCTGCTCGTCTTCCGATGGTTGCGGCAGCGGATGAGACGAACCCAGGATTCGGACCCGGCAGGTGCCGCAGCGCCCGCGCCCGCCACAGAGCGATGCGTGGGGGATCTCGTTGGTTCTGGCTGATTCCAGCAACGTGAGACCGTTCTCGCTTGTGTAGGCCGGGAGGCCGGCATAGCGGATGCGTGTTGCGCCGTCATTGCCCATCAGGCGCCACATCCGGGCAACGAGCACGCACGCCGTGACCAGCAGAAAGAGCACGATGAGCCAGTTACCCATCGAATGAAGTTGGGCGACGATCTCGTCGATCGTCGGCCCGCCCTCCGGCGGCATCGCATAGACGACTTCAACTTCGCCCGACATTACCTGTTTGCCGCCTTCCACATAGCCGAGCATCGCCAGGACGGGCAGCGCGACGGCCACCGGATAGCTGAAATAGGCGACATGCGGCCACCAGCGCTGCACTCTCAGCCACAGGAACAGTCCGATGCAGCCGTGGATCCAGGCCGCAGACAGCAGCAGCACCTGACGCAAGCCTTCCGCCGGCTCGTAATACCAGAACAGCATCAGCACGCCCGCGAAGTTCTGCGGCAGGTCAAAGAACTCCTTGGCGACCGCCGTTCCCATTACATGCGGGATCATCAGCGGAACAAGAATCAGGCTGGAGACGATCTGCACGATGTCATTGCGCGTCATGTTGAAAGTGTTGCGCCGGTAGATGGCCGCAAGGCCAAGACCCATATGGATCAAAAGCGCGGCCAGCAGCACCGGACCGACAACGATGTTGGCCCAGATATCGAGCAGCCACGGCCGGGCCTGTTCCATGAGCGCGACCGAAGACAGGCCAAGCGCCACGTTCGTCAGGTGCATCGTCAGGAAAGCAAACAGGATCAGGCCTGTAATGATGCGCAGCCTTTTGGCCATGGTCGAATCCCGGATCTGTTTCTACCAATTTGCTTCAATGGTTGAAAAAAGCAAATGTTGGAGATTCGATCCGCTCATCTTGCCCGCTTCCGCCGCCGCAACGCCGCCATGAGCTCCCGACGGTCGAGTGCGCCGGTAATGATCGTCAAGGCGAGATAGATGATCGAGCCTGCGAGTATCAGTGCGGTGACCGAGACAAGGCGGACCAGAAACATTTCATGGTCGAGATACGCGCTGTACTGCAGTTGTGCCATCCAGACGGTTGCACCCATAGCAATCGCGGCAAGCGCAATGAACGCGACGTTGCGCACAGTCGAAGCAGCCGGACGGAAGACGCCGTGCCGCCATAACATCGCCGCCAGCAGCAGCACATTCAGCCAGGCCGAAACCGATGTGGCCGCGGCAATGGCGACGTGGCCGTAGATCGGAAACAGCGTAACGCTGAGCGCGATGTTGGCGCCTACCTGTACCAGCGCGAACCACATCGGGCTCTTCATGTCCTCACGGGCGAAAAAGGAAGCCTGCAACACCTTGATCATCACGTAGGCTGGCAGTCCGCTGGCGAATGCGGCGAGCGCCGAAGCGGTCAGCACCGTCGTCTCCGGACCGAACGCTCCGCGCTCGTACAGAATGTTGATGATCGGCGCCGGCATCACCATCAGCCCGACTGCCGCGGGCACCGTGACGCCGAGAGCGAATTCTGTCGACCGGTTCTGCAGATAAGCTGCTTCCGCCGTATTCTTGGCTTCCAGTGCCCGTGCCAGTTCCGGCAGCAGCACCACACCCACCGCAATGCCGATCACGCCGAGCGGCAACTGGTTGATTCGGTCCGCATAGTTCAGAAGCGCAATTGCGCCGTCCTGCGAGGAAGCGATGATCTGACCGACCAGAAGATTGATCTGCGTTGCGCCGCCGGTCAGGACAACCGGGCCCATCAGCACCAGCAGCCGCTTGACGCCCGGCGTCATCCGCGGCCGCTTCGGCATCATCGAGAATCCCTCGCGCCACGCGCCCCAGATCAGGAAAAACAGTTGGAGCAAGCCAGAGACGAAGACACCCCAGGCAAGCCAGTATGCAGTGGCGCTCTCGTCAGCGCCGCCGACCAGTGCCACAATCAGTACGCCAACCAGAACGATGTTGAGCAGCACCGGCACCAGCGCCGCCAGAAAATAACGCCGCATCGAATTCAGAATCCCCGTCAGCATCGCCACCAGGGACATGCAGAACAGGTAGGGAAACATGATGCGGGTCATTGCGACCGTCAGGTCGAATTTCTCCGGTGAGTCGGCAAATCCGGGCGCGATCACCCATGTCACCAGCGCCGGCATGAACACGATCGCAAGGCCCGAGAGCAACAGCAGGACGGGTATCAAAATCGACAGGACGGATTCGGCGAATTTTCGCGCCATCTCCATGCCGCCGGCCTCTAACTCCTTTGCGAACAGCGGCACGAATGCGGCGTTGAACGCACCTTCCGCCAGGATGCGCCGGAACAGGTTCGGAAACCGGAACGCGGCATAAAACGCATCGGCGGCCGGACCGGCGCCGAGCGCGGCGCCTATCAGCGCTTCGCGGGCAAAGCCAAGCACGCGGCTCGCCATCGTGGCTCCGCCCACCGACATGAATTTTCCGATCAGGCTCATCGCGCCATCGTTCCTTCGAATGGGAATTTTGCCGCGATCATTCGCCGGGCGCCTCGGCGCCTGCCTTTGACGGCAGCGCCTTGACCGCCTTCCTTGCCGCAGGCTGTCTGCCTTCCAGCACCTCGAGCAGCCGCTTCCTGATCTTCTTCTGTCGCTCCGGATCCTTGATTTTGTGTCCTACCAGGTCCGTTACGTAGAACGTATCGAT
>JBFIBB010000132.1:0-9208 GCA_041582695.1 Rhizobiaceae bacterium | reverse complement strand
TGGGATACCACGATCAGGCGATCTACAACTCAGGACTGTTCCAGAACATTGACGGCATCCGCGACGACGCAACCAAGAAAATCGGAAAATACGATATCCGTCCGCCTGACTGCCGGCTCCGGACGGCAAACTTCTCAGGCGGCAACCAGCAGAAAATCGTCCTTGCCCGCGAGATGGAGCAGGATCCGGTGGTTCTGATCGTCGCCCAACCGACGCGCGGCGTCGATGTCGGGGCCATCGAGTTCATCCATCGCCGTATCATCGAGATGCGCGACGCCGGCAAGGCGGTGTTGCTGGTATCGGTCGAACTGGACGAAATCCGCAGCCTCTCTGACCGCATCCTGGTGATGTTCGCCGGCCGGGTCGTCGGCGAGCGCGGACCTGAGGCCACTGAAGGCGAACTCGGTTTGCTGATGGCTGGCGTGGAGAAGGAGGAGGCTGCGTAACATGGCAACCCCTTATGCAAAACTGCCCGGCTGGGTCGATTACGGACTTATCCCGCTGATCAACCTTATCGTCGCTTTCATCGTTGCCGGACTGGTGGTGCTGCTGGTCGGCGAAAGCCCGATCAAGGCGGCGGCGCTGCTGGTAGAGGGAGCGTTCGGCTCCGGCGAAGGCATCGGCTATACGCTATTCTACGCGACAAATTTCATTTTCACCGGCCTGGCGGTGGCGGTGGCGTTCCATTGCGGCCTGTTCAACATCGGTGGCGAGGGACAGGCATACTTCGCCGGGCTGGGCGTCGCCATTCCCTGTCTTGTGTTTGACGGCATATTGCCCTGGTATCTCACCTTTCCAGTGGCGATATGCGGCTCCGCGCTCCTGGGCGCGCTTTGGGCTTTCATACCGGCCTATCTGCAAGCCAAGCGCGGCAGCCACATCGTCATCACCACGATCATGTTCAATTTCATCGCCGCCAGCACGATGGTCTTTCTCCTGGTCGGTGCGCTCAAGCCGGCGGGTTCCATGGCGCCTCAGACGCGAACATTCCTCGAGGGCGCGCACCTTCCCAAGCTCGACTGGCTCCTAGAACTGTTCGGAGCCTCGATACGCTCGACGCCGCTTAACCTGTCGTTCCTGCTGGCGCTTGTAATGAGCGCGGTGGTCTGGGCCCTTATCTGGCGAACCAAACTCGGCTACGAAATCCGCACGATGGGTTTCAGTCCGACGGCAGCGCGCTATGCCGGCATCAACGAGGCGCGGATCATCATCATCACGATGATGATCTCCGGCGCTCTTGCCGGCATGATGGCGCTGAATCCCGTAATGGGCGACCAGCACCGGCTGCAGCTCGATTTCGTCACCGGCGCCGGATTCGTCGGCATTGCGGTGGCGCTGATGGGCCGGTCGCATCCGGCCGGCATCATTCCGGCGGCGGTGCTTTTCGGCATGCTTTACCAAGGCGGCGCCGAAATCGCGTTCGAGATGCCGAACATCAGCCGCGACATGATCGTGATCATCCAGGGCCTTGTCATTCTGTTTGCCGGTGCGCTCGAGCACATGTTCCGTCCGGCGGTGCAGACAGCGTTTGCTACGTTGCGGCCGAAGTCGGTGTTGGTCAAAACCGGCGGCGCGGGAGGCTGATCATGGAATTCTTTAGCCTGATGTTCGGCCTCAATGTCTTCGATTCGATGCTGCGCGTTTCCGCTCCGCTGCTGATGGCATGTCTCGCGGGGCTTTATTCGGAGCGCTCGGGCGTGTTCGATATCGGCCTTGAAGGCAAGATGCTGGCCGGCGCCTTTGCCGGCGCATCGGCTGCCTATGTCTCCGGTTCCGCCTGGATCGGCCTTTTGGCCGCAATCGCCGGTTCGGTATTTCTGGCGCTGGTGCATGGTTTTGCCTCGATAACCCATCGCGGCAACCAGATCGTCTCCGGCGTGGCAATCAACTTCATCGCCGCCGGATCGGCGGTCATCCTCGGTCAGGCCTGGTTCCAGCAGGGCGGGCGCACCCCCTCGCTGTCGGCAGAAGGAAACAGGTTCACCGCGATCGAATTGCCGGGCGCGGCGGCGCTGGCGGACGTGCCGGTTATCGGCCCGCTTTATTCGGGTCTGATATCCGGTCACTCGATCCTCGTCTATTTCGCCTTTGCCATGGTGCCCGCCACCTGGTGGGTCCTTTTCCGCACCCGTTTCGGCCTGCGCCTGCGTGCCGTCGGCGAAAACCCCGCGGCGGTGGATACCGCCGGCATTTCGGTGACCTGGCTCAGATACCGGGCCGTCATCTGCTGCGGCGTCCTGTGCGGATTTGCAGGCGCATACCTGGCGGTGGCCCAGAATGCCGGCTTCGTGAAGGACATGACGGCGGGCCGCGGCTTCATTGCGCTGGCAGCGCTGATCTTCGCCAAGTGGCGGCCGGTCAACGCGATGTTCGCCTGCCTCCTGTTCGGGTATCTCGACGCCGTCGCGATCGTTCTGCAGGGCAAGGCGATACCGGGAGTCGGACAGGTGCCGGTGCAGGTTTTCCAGGCGCTGCCTTACGTGCTGACGGTGATCCTGCTGGCCGGCTTCATCGGCAAGGCGATACCGCCCAGGGCCGGTGGCGTGCCATACGTCAAGGAACGGTAGGTTCGAAGTGTCACAAGACCTGTATGCGGCCGCGCGCGCGGCCATGGCAAAATCCTATTCGCCCTATTCGGAGTTTCCCGTTGGCGTGGCGCTTCGCACCGCAGACGGCAGAATATTCGCCGGCTGCAATATCGAAGTGATATCCTATCCCGAAGGCTGGTGCGCCGAGACCACCGCGCTGTCGCACCTGATCATGGGCGGAGGCGGCGAGATCGCAGAAATCGCGGTCATCGCCGAAAAGAAGGCGAAAGCGACACCTTGCGGCGGTTGCCGTCAGAGGCTGGCAGAATTTGCGGGGCCGGACACCAAGCTGCATTTGTGCGACAATGAGGGGATCGTTGAAACCACCACACTGGGCGCGCTGTTCCCGCGTGGTTTTCACGCCGAGGCGTTGAAATGAATGCCGCAGACAAATTGATCGAGGCGCTCGGCGGCTTGGCCCCGCGTGTTGCCGTCGTGCTCGGTTCCGGCCTTGGCGGGCTGACCGGAAGCATCGAAAATCCGGTGCGCATACCCTATGGCGGCCTGCCTGGATTTCCGGAGGGCGGCGTTTCGGGCCACGCGGGAGAAGTGGTGGCCGGAAAGCTCTCCGGCACGCCGGTGCTGATGCTGTCCGGCCGGGTGCACTATTACGAACGGGGCGATGCGGGCGCCATGCGCCCGGTGATCGAGGCGCTCGCCGCCATCGGCATCGAAACGCTGATGCTGACCAATTCGGCCGGATCGCTTGATCCGCAGATGGGACCGGGCTCGGTGATGCTGATCGAGGATCACATCAATTTCTCCGGCTCGAATCCGTTGTTCGGCGAACCGAGCGACCGGCGTTTCGTCGGGCTGACGGGAGCATATGACGCCGATCTGAGAAAAGCGCTCGTCGATTCCGCCGGCGAAGAAGACCTTCCCCTGCATCGGGGCGTGTACATGTGGTTTTCCGGCCCATCCTTCGAGACCCCGGCCGAAATCCGCATGGCGCGCTTGCTCGGCGCCAACGCGGTCGGCATGTCGACGGTGCCCGAAGTGATTCTCGCCCGATTCTGCGGCCTGCGGGTTGCCGCATGCTCAATCATTACCAATCTCGCTGCCGGCATGACCGGCGCGGAATTGTCGCATCAGGAAACCAAGGATATGGCGCCCGAGGGCGGCAGGAAGCTGCAGCGCATCCTCACCCGCGCCATTGGAGACATGGCATGAACGCCAAGACAGACACAGCCAACCTCGCGGCCACGGCCGTCACGGGCTCAAGCCTCGTTGCCGTTCATGGCCAGCGGCCTCGCAATGAAGGAACCGCATTGACGCCCGAATGGTTCGACCACGTTTCGGTCAATCTTTCGGCGGCGGAGCGCCGCGCCGCGACGCTGACCACGCGGCGTACCGTCAAGAAGCAGTGGCAGGCCGCCTGGCTGGTGCGCGCGATAGAATGCATCGATCTGACGACGCTACTTGGCGACGATACAGAGGAACGAGTTCGCCGGCTCTGCGCCAAGGCGCGCAATCCGCTGCGCCCCGATCTCAAGGAGGCGCTCGGGCTTTCCGGGTACCGGCTGACTACTGGCGCGGTCTGCGTCTATCCGGTGATGGTGGCGGCGGCGGTAAAGGCGCTCGAGGGATCGGGTGTTCCCGTGGCCTCTGTAGCGACCGGCTTTCCGGCCGGCCTGACGCCATTGCCGCAGCGGCTTGCCGAAATCCGTTTCGCGGTGGATCAGGGCGCGCACGAGATCGACATCGTGATCAGCCGTGCGCTGGCGCTGCGGGGCGACTGGCCGGCATTGTATGATGAAATTCGCCAGATGCGCGAAGCCTGCGGTCCGGCACATATGAAGGCGATCCTGGCGACCGGAGATCTCAAGACGCTGACCAACGTCTACAAGGCGTCGATGGTGGCGCTGATGGCGGGGTCCGACTTCGTCAAGACATCGACGGGCATGGACAGCGTCAATGCCACGCTGCCCGTCAGTCTGACAATGGTGCGCGCGGTGCGCGATTATCTGGACTTCAGCGGATACGTTGCCGGGTTCAAACCGGCCGGTGGTATCCGCACCGCCAAGGACGCGCTCGCCTGGCTCACCCTGATGAAGGAGGAACTGGGCCATGAATGGCTTCAGCCCGACCTGTTTCGCTTCGGGGCCAGTTCGCTGCTCGGCGACATAGAACGCCAACTCGAACACTTCGTAACCGGCCGCTATTCGGCCAGCAACCGCCACGGCATCGCTTGAGGATCAAAGCCATGAACGAGATCAGGGATATTCTCAAAACGATGGAATACGGCCCGGCGCCGGAGGACAGCGCCATCGTCGCCGACTGGCTGGCCGGGCACAAGGGCCGGTTTGGCCATTTCATTGGCGGTGCGATTACCAAACCGGGCAAGGGCGCTTTCGATGTCTTTAACCCGGCCAATGGAAAAAAACTGGCATCGGTCGCCAATGGCACGAAAGCGGATGTGGACAAGGCGGTTTCCGCCGCCACGAAAGCCAAGGGCAAATGGCAAGCGCTCTCAGGCACCGAGCGCGCGCGGCACCTTTATGCGATCGCACGCCATATTCAAAAACATGCGCGCTTTCTGGCCGTGCTCGAAACGATGGACAACGGCAAATCGATCCGCGAGACCCGTGACATCGACATTCCGCTCGTCGCCCGGCATTTCTACTATCATGCCGGATGGGCCGAGCTGCGCGACATCGAATTTCCCGGTCACGAGCCGGCGGGCGTGTGCGGGCAGATCATACCGTGGAACTTTCCGCTTCTGATGCTGGCCTGGAAGATCGCGCCGGCGCTTGCGGCCGGATGCACGGTCGTGCTCAAGCCGGCAGAGCACACGCCGCTCACCGCGATGGCGTTCGCCGAAATCTGCAATGAAGCGGGGCTGCCTGCAGGCGTGGTCAACATTGTCAACGGCGGCGGCGACACCGGCGCCGCGATTGCCGGTCACGACGGCGTCGACAAGCTCGCATTCACCGGCTCGACCGAGGTCGGACGCATCCTCAGGCGGCAGACTGCGGGCTCGGGCAAGAAGATTTCGTTGGAACTCGGCGGCAAGTCGCCATTCGTCGTCTTTGACCATGCCGACATCGATGCGGCCGTGGAAGGTGTCGTCGATGCGATCTGGTTCAATCAGGGCGAGGTCTGCTGCGCCGGTTCACGTGCGCTGGTGCAGGAGGGAATCGCACCGCGCTTTGTCGAGAAACTGAAGGCGCGCATGGAGACGCTGCGCGTCGGCGATCCGCTCGACAAGGCGGTTGACATGGGCGCGGTGGTCGCACCGGTGCAGATCGAAAGCATTACGGCGCGGGTCGAGGCCGGCAGGGCGGAAGGCGCCGAATGCTGGCAGCCGAGCTGGTCAAAATCCCTGCCGTCCAAGGGGTGCTTTTTCCCGCCGACCCTTTTTACCGGGGTGGCGCCGGCTTCAAGACTGGCGCAGGAGGAAATATTCGGACCCGTGCTCGCTTCGATGACCTTCCGCACGCCAGGCGAGGCGGTGGAACTGGCCAACAACAGCCGCTACGGACTGGCCGCATCGATCTGGTCACAGGATTTGGACGAGGCCTTCGACGCCGCACGCAGGATCAAGGCCGGCGTCGTGTGGATCAACTCGACAAACCTGTTCGATGCGGCGGCAGGTTTCGGCGGCTACCGCGAGAGCGGTTTCGGACGCGAAGGCGGCCGCGAGGGCATGTACGAATACCTGGTGCCGGCATGGCAGAAGAAGGCCAGGGTTGTGCCCGCGTCTCCGGCAATCCCGGAGCCTGCCCCGGCTTCGGGTGGAGCCGATGGCGGCCTCGACCGCACTGTAAAAATGTATGTCGGCGGCAAGCAGGCGAGGCCCGATTCCGGCTACTCCTACCCCGTCAGCGACGCAAAAGGCCGGCACATAACCGAGGTCGGTTTCGGCAACCGCAAGGACATCCGCAACGCCGTCGAGGCGGCGCGCGGGGCATCCGCATGGTCGGCCATGACCGGCCACGGCAGGGCGCAAGTGCTCTATTTCCTGGCCGAGAATCTTGAGCTTCGCGCCAATGAGTTTGCGGCACGGTTGGTGCAGACGACCGGAGCCAAACCCGATGCGGCGGCGCGTGAGGTGCAAGCCTCTGTCGCCCGGATCATGCATTACGCCGCCTGGGCCGACAAATATGACGGCGCGGTGCGAGGCCCGCAACCGCGCATGCTGTCGCTGGCGCTCGTGGAACCCTATGACGTGATCGCGATTTCCTGCCCGGATGAAGCACCGCTGATAGGCTTCGTGTCTCTGGTCGCGCCGGCGATTGCGATGGGAAATCGCGTCGTCGCCACGCCGTCGCCGAACAATCCTTTGCCGGCTTGTGATCTCTACCAGGTGCTGGACACCTCGGACGTGCCCGGTGGTGTCGTCAACATTGTTACTGGCGACCGCGACACACTGGCCGATACCATGTCGAAGCACGACGATGTCGACGCGATCTGGTATTTCGGCTCCGCCGCGGGCAGTGCGATGGTTGAGAAAAATTCTTCAGGAAACCTGAAACCGGTATGGGCGAACCACGGCAAGGCTCGCGACTGGCACGACTCCGCGCAAGGCCAGGGCGAGGAGTTTCTGCGCAAAGCGACACAGATCAAGACGGTTTGGACGCCGTTCGGCGTCTGACGGGCGACCCGTATGCTGCCGCAGGAAATCATCCGCAGGAAGCGCGAGGCGAAATCTCTTTCCGGCGAGGATATCGCCGCCTTTGTCGAGGGCGTGACGTCAGGCGATGTCACCGACGCGCAGGTGGCCGCCCTCGCAATGGCGGTCTATTTCAACGGCATGAACCGGGACGAAGCGGTGGCGCTGACGCTCGCAATGCGCGATTCGGGCGATGTGTTGCGATGGGATGAAATGCCGGGACCCGTGGTCGACAAGCATTCGACCGGGGGTGTTGGCGACAATGTTTCGCTCATGCTGGCCCCCATTCTAGCTGCCTGCGATGTCTATGTGCCGATGATTTCGGGCCGCGGGCTCGGTCATACCGGTGGCACGCTCGACAAGCTCGAATCGATTCCCGGTTACTCCGTACAGCCCGACAACGAAACCTTCCGCAAAACGGTGCGCGAGGTGGGCGCGGCGATCATCGGCCAGACGGCCAATCTGGCGCCCGCGGACAAACGCATATACGCCGTGCGCGATGTCACCGCGACCGTGGAATCGATTCCGCTGATAACGGCGTCCATCCTGTCGAAAAAACTAGCCGCCGGGCTGCAATCGCTGGTGCTCGACGTCAAGGCGGGCAACGGCGCTTTCATGGAGAAACCACGCGAGGCGGCCAAACTCGCCAAGACACTGGTCGAGGTCGCCAAGGGCGCCGGTCTCCCGACATCGGCCCTGATAACCGACATGAACCAGCCGCTGGCGTCTGCAGCCGGAAACGCTGTCGAAGTCGCAAATGCGGTGGATTTTCTGACGGGAGACCGCCGCGATCATCGGCTGGAACTGGTGACAATGGCGCTCTGCGCCGAACTTCTGCATCTTTGCGGCCGCGCCGCTTCCAACCGCGAGGGCGCCGCCCGGGCGCAGGAAGCGCTCGAAACTGGCAAGGCTGCCGAAGCATTCGCCAAAATGGTGACCGCACTTGGCGGACCCGCGGATTTTTTAGAGAAGACGAAAAAACACCTGCCAAAGGCAAAGATCATTCGCGAAATAGCGGCACCCCGCGCCGGCATTATCTCCGCGATAGCCACCCGCGACATCGGTTTGGCAGTCGTGGCGCTCGGCGGCGGCCGCACCCGGCCGCAGGATCCCGTTGATCATTCGGTCGGTCTGACCGGACTGCTTCCTGTCTGCGCGTCGGTGGAAAAAGGAGACCCGTTGGCAATCGTCCATGCCGCAAACAAAGCTTCCGCCGAAGCGGCAGAGATGGCGGTCAGGCGGTCATATGCCATCGCCGATGACAGGCCGCCGGTAAAACGCCCGGTTGTCAGGCGTATCGCCTGATGGAGGGTCAGGTCTCTTATTGTTCGAGATAGAGGCTGCCGTTCTCGACCTGGAACCTGTCGAGGCGGTTCAGGAAACTCATACCGATCAGTGCATTGTCGAGTGCGCCGTCTTCAAGCACGACTGCTTCGACGTTTTCTACATAGATGCGGCCGATCTGCAAGCTGCCGATCTTCGTGGCGGCGGCCTTTGCCGTGCCATTTGCAGTGTTGACGGAATACCTGAAGTCGGCCGATTGCAGGTGCAGGCCTATCTTGCGCGCGGTCGAACGGTTGATGGCAACCAGGGTCGCGCCAGTATCGATCAGCGACGGGATGCTGCGGCCATTCAGTTTGAATTCGCTGGAAAAATGGCCCTTGTCGTCCATCGCAATGCGAACGCGCCGTCCGGACAGTTCGATGCTCTTTACCGGTTGATCGGCCTGGGGCCGGGTGTGGTTTACGGGAACGTTGACCTCGGTAACTTCCTCGGACTTGCCGAATTCCCTGACCATTCCGTTTATGACTTCGGAATTGGATTCATAGAAGGCCGGAATGGATGCCGAAGCAGCCACGATCGCGCCAACAATGACCAAATTGCGCAACATCGCTCCAAACCCGGAAATGACGTCAAAAGAACAATCCGCGGAGTATCGGGGGTCTGAATGACCTCACGTTTAATAATTGTACGGTTTCGCCGCCAATCCTGTCGCCAGCGTTAACGC
>JBFIBB010000131.1:0-9358 GCA_041582695.1 Rhizobiaceae bacterium | reverse complement strand
TCGTCGAGCCGATGCAGCGGATCGCCCCGTTGGACAGCGCGGGCTTCAAAAGATTCGAGGCGTCCATCGCCCCGCCCGAAGTTGCGCCGGCGCCGATGACGGTGTGGATCTCGTCGATGAACAGCACCGCGCCGGGATACTCTTCCAGTTCCTTGACCACTTGCTTCAGACGCTCTTCGAAATCGCCGCGATAACGGGTGCCGGCGAGAAGCGATCCCATGTCGAGTGCGAACACCGTCGCGTCTGCGAGCACCTCCGGCACATCGCCTTCCACTATGCGCTTGGCCAGACCCTCGGCGATCGCCGTTTTGCCGACGCCCGGGTCGCCAACATAGAGCGGGTTGTTCTTGGAGCGCCGGCACAACACCTGGATCGTGCGGTTGACTTCCATTTCGCGGCCGATCAACGGGTCGATCCGCCCTGCCCTGGCCTTTTGATTAAGGTTCACGCAATAGGCGCTTAGCGCATCCTGCTGTTTTTTCTTGGCGCCATCTTCATGATCGTCGCTGCCCGAGCGCGACTGATCGTCCTCGACGCCGGTGGGCGTACGCGTCTCGCTTGCGCCCGGCCGCTTGGCGATGCCGTGCGAGATGTAATTGACCGCGTCGTAGCGGGTCATCTGCTGTTCCTGCAGGAAATAGGCAGCATGGCTTTCCCGTTCGGCGAAAATCGCGACCAGAACGTTGGCGCCAGACACTTCCTCTCGGCCGGACGACTGGACGTGGATCACGGCGCGCTGGATAACCCGCTGGAAGCCGGAAGTCGGCTTGGAATCCTCCTCGTAACCCGTCACCAGATTGTCGAGTTCGCTATCGATATAGTTGAGCACGGTGCGCTTCAGGTCGGTGAGGTCGACATTGCAGGCGCGCATGACGGCCGCCGCGTCCTTGTCGTCGATCAGTGCGAGCAGCAGATGCTCGAGCGTGGCATACTCGTGATGGCGTTCGTTGGCGAACGTCAATGCCTGATGCAGCGCCTGTTCCAGGCTTTGTGAAAACGCAGGCATTCTTACCTCACTTCTTCTCCATCACGCATTGAAGCGGATGCTGGTGTTGACGGGCGAAATCCATCACGCTTGATACTTTGGTCTCCGCCACCTCAAATGTATATACCCCACATTCGCCGACACCGTGATTGTGAACGTGGAGCATGATCTGTGTCGCCTGTTCACGATTCTTGCTGAAAAATCGTTCCAAAACGTGAACGACGAATTCCATCGGCGTATAATCGTCATTCAGTATCAGGACGCGGTAGAGACTTGGCTTCTTTGTTTTCGCCCTGGTCCGTGTAATGACCGCGGTGCCGCGCCCGCCACCGCGACCGCCGGCATCGTTGTCGCCATCTTCCTGCATGGTCGTGCGGCGATCGATCAGTCTCTCAACAATCTGCGCCACTGCTATGCCTGTCGAATGTCCTGCCGTTGCCTCGAGCCCCATGTAGGTGCTTCGCCCCTAATTGTAAGGCTTGAAAATCAGGTGACAATATGGGCGCGACGATAATTCCGCTGCAACAGCGACCGAATAGCGCCGGGAAACAAAAAACCCGGTAGCGGATGCTACCGGGTTTCAGGTTTCAGATGATTGAAACAGAAGTTACTTGCCTTTGGCGAAGATACCTTCGATCGGCTTGTAAGCGTCCTTGGCCAGATCGGCGTAGAGTTCGCCAACCTTGGTGGCCTGCGCGACGAAGCCTTCGAAAGCGCTCTTGGCGTACTCGGCCTGGACCTCGAAAGCCTTTTCCGGCGACTTTGCGGAAGCGAGCTTCTCGAAAGCTTCGGTGCCCTTTTCCATCGACGTCTTGGCGTATTCGGCCGACTGGGTGGCAATGGTCTGCAATCCATTGGTCCACGCTGCCGCGCTCTTCATCGCGCCGTCGACGAACTCCTTGTTGAATTTGCTGGCATTCTCGAATGTCTGCATCATTGGCCGCGTCCTTTCGTAAAACGGATAATACGGGGGTGCTTGTTGCGATGAAGGAAATTTAGTGTGCATTGCACAAATTGTCAAGGACAAATGCTGCGGTGCAGCAAAAGCTCGTCAACCATAATCGAAGAATTCGCACGAATTCGTCAATGAACTGGTTACCATAAACGGATTGGTAAGGAGGGGCGGATAAGTTCGTCCCGATTTCGCCGGTGCAACGCCGGTACGAGTTTGTGTTGAGTCCTGTGTGAGTGGGTGTTGACGTGCGTATCGCGTTCTCAAATCCGATAAAATTCCCGTCCCTTCTGTTGTTTCTTCTCGTCTGCGCCGTTCTGGCTCTAATGCCTTACCGAGCCCAGGCTAACTCGAAGTATGCCGCGATAGTAATCGACGCCAATACCGGCAAAGTCCTGCATTCAAGTCATGCTGACGCGCGCCGCTATCCGGCATCGCTGACTAAGATGATGACGCTTTACATGGTGTTCGAGGCGCTCGACACTAAGCGCATCTCCAAGAACAGCCGCATCACCTTTTCAGCGTACGCGTCAGGCAGGCCACCTTCGAAGCTGGGAATCAAGCCAGGAGATTCGATAACCGTAGAGACAGCGATCTACGCGCTTGTCACCAAGTCGGCCAATGACGTCGCTACCGCCGTCGGAGAGTTCCTTGGCGGTTCGGAAGCCAATTTTGCCCGCATGATGACGGTAAAAGCCCGGCAGCTCGGTATGGACTCGACCCGGTTTCGCAACGCTTCCGGACTGCCGGACAGCGAACAGGTGACCACCGCACGCGACATGGCTACGCTCGGCCTGGCGCTGCGCGAGCATTTTCCGCACCATTTCAAGGTGTTCGCCACCCGCTCATTTCAGTACGGCAATCGTCGATACGGCAATCACAACCGGTTGCTTGGGCATGTGAACGGCGTTGACGGCATCAAGACCGGCTACACGCGTGCTTCCGGATTCAACTTGGTCACATCCGCGGGCAGCGGCAATCGCCGCATCGTCGCCGTCGTGATGGGTGGCAACACCGGCAAGTCCCGCAATGCAGCGATGACGACACTCGTCAACAAATACCTGCCCCGCGCATCGACACGTTCGGGTGGACCGCTGGTCGCAAAGGGCTCGGCTTCACCTAATGTGGCGCTGGCCAGCCTGCCGGCTACCGGAGCACCGGTTCCCGAGCCGAGGCCGGACGAGATTGCCGTAGCGGCCGCGTATGTGCCGACTCCAAAGGCGCCGATTCCGGCCAAGGCTTCCGAAGCCGTCGATCCCGTAGAGACCGCTTCGACCGGCAAACAGGAGCGATTGAAACCTTCGGGCTGGGTCGTTCAGGTTGCTTCGCTTCCGAGCGAGACCGAAGCGCTGCAATTCATGAATCGCACAAAATCGAAAGCTGGACCGGTACTGGCCAGCGCCACCGGGTTTACCGAAACCTTCGAAAAGGACGGAACGGTCTATCACCGCGTGCGCTTTGCCGGATTCAACTCCAAGGACGGCGCATGGAACGCATGCAACGATCTGAAGAAACGAAAGATTTCCTGTTACGCGGTGGCGCAATAACCGACCGGCGGCCGGGCCGCCGGAGAATTTCCGCAACCGCTTCTAAGTTTGGGGACAGATTTCAATGATCACGCAGAAGAACATCCTTGGCCTCGTTGATCCTCGCCGCCAGGAAGGACGAACCGCCGAGATCGGGGTGAACGCGCTGCATCAGGCGGCGATGCGCCTTATGGATTTCAGCCGCCGCGGCTCCCGGTTCAAGACCAAGGATCTCGTAAGCCTCCTGCTTAGTCATGGCGCCCGAACCTGGCGGCTCTCCCAACCCGTCACCCGCGTTCGCGTGCGCGTTCTGGCGCCAGACGGCAAAGCGGCCGTCAAGATATGCCTCCAGTAGGCGGATGCTGTCGGCGTCGCTGACCAGTTCGTCGTGCAGCTCCAGCAGGTCCACCAGATCCATCTTGCTCAACATCTTGCCTTCGTGATTTCCAGCAAGCACGATTCCGTCCATCGCGCCGGTATCGTGATCGAGCTCCATTTCCAATGCGGCGGTTCGAACCGACGAACGCCTGCCCGGTGACTTTCTGCGTCCCCGGCGCAGGTTCTGTGATGATATCCATCCTACCGCCGCTGTGAGCAGCATGATTCCAAGGGCGGCCCGACCGGCAAGCAGAAGCCCCAGCCCGGCGATGCCGAGAAATCCCGGAACGACCATCCGGACCATCGATGCCAATGTCCGCGGGTCGGCGCGCAACATCATCGCGCCGACAAGGCCGGCGGCCAGAAGCAGGATGGCGAGCACGAGGATGAATGTCATTTGCCACCCCGCAAATGTCCAATCAGCAATCTATCCTCCCGCGTTCCGCGCGCCTCCAGCGCCTTGAAGCCGCCTGAAGCATAGACCGCGATCGAGGAGAGGAGTCTGGCCAGCGTCGCGGCGGAATTGCGGTCAAACCGGAACCATGCGCCGCGCGACAGCCGGGCAATCTCGCGAAAGGCCTGCTCGGCCACGGCATCGTGCCCTTCCTGGAACACGAACACGGGCACTCGCAGAAGGCCGAGTTGACCGGCCTTGTCGGAAAGATCGTCGATCCGTTCCTCCATGGCGTCGCCGATATAGACAATGGCGTCGACGGGCTGACGGTTCGTCTCTTTCAGCGCGTGAGACAACACCTTGCCGATCTGCGTATGTCCGCCGCGGCAATCTATGCGAACCATCAGGTCCTTCAACGATGTTGTATTGCCGACGAATTTGGATGAGCGGCATTCCCCGAATCCGCGAAAGTAGACAAGCTGCACATCGAGCGAGCCGGCCTTGCCGGCCGCATCAAACATCTCGGCTTGCAGCTTGCACGCCAGATCCCAGGTTGGCTGGCGGCTCATGGTGGCATCCAGTGCAAGGATCAGCCTGCCCTTGCGGACGGCCTTCATTGCCCCGAGCGCCTGGGCCTTGCGCACGAAAGCGGCAACATCCGAACTGGCGGAAGCGTCCGTCGCTGGGCTTTCGGCTGGAATGATCGGCCTGTTCTTGCTCATGGCAATGAAAACATGTGGCGGCACCGGCCCGGTTGCAAGCAAAAATCCGCAAAACACCGGCATTGGACGCCGCCAGGATTACACATCGGCAGTATGAATGGAAATACCGGCAATTGTTGGGGTGCGGCCCGTTCGGATATGCCGGACAGGCCAGCGTTACCTACAAAAGTCCGAGTTCGGCCAGTTCCAGCCGCAATTCCGGCGGCACCGCGGAAAGGCCAGGTTCGCCGCCGGCCAGATCTTTCGGGGTTTCGTTACCCTTCAAATAGCGCCAGCCCTGAAACGCGCGTTTCGGCTGCCAATAGGTCGGAACAAGTACGGTTTCGAGCGCCAGTTCACAGCGCCCTACCCCATTTGCATCGGTTACCGGCCTGATTTCCAGCAGGCGCTGGCGGCACTGGATGTTGCCCCTGATGACCCAATAGAGCGATCCTCCGGCCAGCAGGTCGGCGCTGCGCTTCGGCGTCATGCGGGTCGTGTGGACATATTCGTCGGGCAGTCCGGAGGCGGCCCTGCGGGCTTTGACGCGCGCAACGTGCTGCATCATGTCTTCCAGGCTTTCGCAGCCAACGCAAAGCTTGATCAGGTTGAGCGTCATGACCCAATGGTAGCGCCGGAGCCGATCCCGTCAATCATCGCGCTTGCCGGTCCACAGGTAGCGCCGGTCAGCAGGCGACCACATTGACCGCCAATCCGCCCTTGGACGTTTCCTTGTAGCGTTCGTTCATATCGATGCCCGTCTGGCGCATCGTCTCGATTGCCGCATCGAGCGGTACGAAATGTTTGCCGTCGCCTTTGACCGCCAGAGAGGCTGCGGTCACGGCCTTGACCGCGCCAAGCGCGTTGCGCTCGATACAGGGCACCTGCACCAGTCCGCCAACCGGATCGCAGGTCATGCCGAGGTGGTGTTCAAGTGCGATTTCTGCAGCATTCTCCACCTGCTCCGGATTGCCGCCCATGACAGCAGCCAGACCGGCAGCCGCCATCGCCGACGCCGAACCAACTTCGCCCTGGCAGCCAACCTCCGCGCCGGAGATCGAGGCATTGTGCTTGATAATGCCGCCGATGGCCGCAGCAGTAAGCAGAAAGTCACGGATACCGGCCTGGTCGGCGTCCTCGTGGAAATGCAGCCAGTAGCGAAGCACTGCCGGCACAACGCCTGCAGCCCCGTTGGTCGGCGCGGTAACGATGCGTCCGCCTGCGGCGTTTTCCTCATTCACCGCCATCGCGTAGACCGACAACCAGTCGTTGGCGAGCAACGGGTTGCGCTTGTTCTGCTTCCACTCCTCCTGCAGCCGATCGTGCAGGGCACGGGCGCGGCGGCGGACATTCAGTCCGCCGGGCATGATGCCGTCCTGCGACAGGCCGCGCTCAATGCAGCCCAACATGGCGTCCCAAATCGCGTCGAGGCCTGCGTCAAGCTCATCCCGGCTCATGCGGGTTTCTTCATTGGCGCGTTTCATTTCGGCGATCGAAAAGCCGCTTGCTGCCGCCATTTCGAGCATCTGTTTGGCGTTGACGAACGGATACGGAACGCCTTTTTCCGCTACCGGCCTCGTCCTGGAGGCCAGTTTCTGCAGCTCTTCTTCTGACACGACGAAGCCACCGCCGATCGAATAGAAAACCCGCTTCAACAGCAGCCGGCCGTCCTGATCAAACGCGCTGAACGACATGCCGTTGGCATGGCCAGGAAGCGGATTGGTGCGATCGAAAATCAGATCCTCCGCTGGATCGAAGCGGTACTGCGGATGGCCGTCTGGCTGAACCGCCTTGCCGGTGATTATTCGCTCGACGATGGCGGCCGTTGCGTCAGGATCGATCTTGTCGGGCGAATGGCCGTCCAGGCCAAGCATGACGGCGCGATGGGTGCCGTGGCCGACGCCGGTGAACGCCAGCGAACCGTGCAGGCTGGCAGACAGGCGCGCAATCCGCGCTCCCTGCGGTCGCGGCCAGCGGTCGCCGAGTATCTCGCCAAGGAAGCGGTTTGCCGCCGTCATCGGTCCCATCGTGTGGGAACTCGAGGGGCCGATGCCGATCTTGAACAGATCGAAAACTGAGAGAAACATGAGTTTGTCCGCGACAGAGCGATTTTCTTGCCCAGTCTTGTAGCATGTCGGTGCCGCGCGCTCGACTTCGGCCGACACTGGACCGCGCAGTTACGACATTGCCGGGCCCGGCGGCAACAAAAAAAGCGCTGGCCAGGCCAGCGCCTTTTTAATCACGATACTTCGCAGGTTTGTTCAGTTTGCCGCCAGTACGGCCGCCGTCTCCGCATCTCCGAGAAGAAGGGCCAGCGCAATGATGCCGGCAAACCCGATTACTGCCCAGGCGGTTACGCCCCAGCAGGATTTACGAACGCTTTCGTCCATGGATGAACCCGTTTGAATTGACTTACCCCCGAAGGCCCCAGTTTTCTTGTCCGCCCTCATTTTGCGGCGCATTCCTTACCGCGATGTTAATATTTCGGCAACTACAATTTTGGTCTAATTGTGTCGAAATTCGCATCCCAGCCATGCGCTTCTTGCATATCGCTCTTTGAATGTATTACGTATAATCAATAAGTTACATGAATTGCCTAATGCAATGTCGATTTACGTCTGCGGCGAAATATTGGCAGCCGGAAAAGTCGGCCATCCCGAAAAATATCAGCCCGATCGCGGACGGCCGGGCCTGCGCGGCCTGCGACGCGGCTCGGACTTAATGGCGGCGGCCGCCGGCGAAAAGGATGCCCCGTCCTTCATGATGATCTCGCGGTGAGGATACGGGATGCCGATACCGTTTTCCTTGAACGCATCCCACAACGCCAGCAGGACCTTTCCGCGTATGTTGGTCAGGCCCTGCTGAGGATCGCGAATCCAGAATCGGACGACGAAATCGAGCGACGATTCGCCAAATCCGGTCATCCAGCATACCGCGCGCCGCTTCTCGTCGACGCGACCGACCGACATGGCCGCCTTGATCGCCAGTTCGCTCACCACGTGAGGATCGGCGTCGTACGATACGCCAAACTCCACGTCTAGACGGACCATCTCGTCGCTGAACGACCAATTGATGACCTGCTGGGTCACGAAATCCTCGTTTGGAATCAGGAATTCGCGGCCATCACGGGTGATCACCGACACGAATCGCGCCCGCAATTCGCGAATCCAGCCAAACGTGTCGCCGAGCGAAATGGTGTCGCCGGGTTTGATGGACTTGTCGAGCAGGATGATGATGCCCGAGATGAAATTGGACACGACTTTCTGCAGACCAAAGCCGATGCCAACGCCGACCGCACCGGAGAAGACGGTGAAGGCGGTCAGGTCGATACCGACGGCCGACAGCGCGGCGACGGCGGCGACAACCACCAGGCCGATGCGAGCCACCTTGCCTACCAGCACTCTGATCGAAGGCGTCAGTTCCTCGGACTGATTGACCTTTTCCTCTATGAAGTTTCCAAGCGTCGAGGCCGCCCAGAGAGTGCCAGCCAGCAGCAACAGCGCTTTCAGCACGAACAAGGCCGTCAAATTGTATCCGCCGACCGGCAATGCGACGCTGTCGAGAAATACGGTTGCCTGTTCCGTCAGCCCCAATATGCCAACGGCCGCGTAGATCCAGGCGAGCCATGCCAGGACGCGGGCGATCGAACGATTACGGATTATCCGCGACGTTACCGACACCACGATCCAGGCGAGCACGAGCGACAGCACTACGGAGATCAGGTAGGAGCGGCTGTACCAGGTAAACTGGCGCAACACGGTCAGGGAGATGAACAGCAGCAAGGCGAAGATCAGCCAATTGATGCGTCGCATCAACGCAACAATGACGCGCAGGACTCCGGGATGGCCCTTGATCGACCTGGCCCAGGCCTCGAGACGTTCTTCCAGCCGGTTGCCAATGTATCTCGCAACGGCGAAGCAGGCGGTCATGATGACAAACTGGTAGAAGAACCATTCCGGCGACGCATAGCGCAGCGCGAATTTGTAGAACTCCTCCAAATAGGCGACGACTGCCTGGTAATTTTCGTTCATCACGTGGCTCCGCTTCGTCCGCGCATTGTGGCACGTCCGGCCGTTCACGTCATATTTGCCGCTGAAACAGTGTCCGTCCAGCCGGCGCGGATCATGTCAATGCCGAGGTGCCCAGGCAGTATTAACCCGTTGATCCGCGGATACCCTTGTTAACGGCGGCCTGCTTGATCCTGGCGATGCCGGCGATTGTGCTCGCCAGGACCTGCCGCTCGGGTTTTCCAGCTGGCAGATGCCGCTGCAATACCTCCAACACAGCCGCGGTTTCGGCCTCGTCCATTGACGCGCCGAAGCGATGGGTTGCGCCTTTGGCATTGAATTCGATGCCCCCCGAGCTTTCCGCTTTCTGCCTTCCGTAGCGGCGTGCCGCCAACGCTGCGCGAACGTCGGTCAC
>JBFIBB010000130.1:0-9393 GCA_041582695.1 Rhizobiaceae bacterium | reverse complement strand
CCATCAGGTAACCAGCGGCAGCCGGAAGGTATTCGGTGACACCAACGGTCGAGGCGTGTGCCCTGTGAGCAGCACCAAATGCGTCATTGACGAATACATCGGCTAGCGATGCGAGTTCTCGGGCAAACGCTGGATCGTTTCTCTCTTCTCCGGCCGCCCAGAACAGGGTCATGACCACCGCGCCGACAACGGCCCCTCCGATTGCGTAGAATAGCCAGTCCCGCTTTCCGGCGATCTCGGCGAACGTGATCGCGGCCATCGCGGGAAGAAACGCGAAATAGCCAATGAACAGCGCGCCGACGAGAACCGAAACGACTAGACCGGCGCGATAGAGGTCGTCGGTCTCGCTCGCCTCAAGAACACCGGCGCCGGCCATGACGACATTCATGAAAACGCTTGCGGTCAACACGGCAGCGGCGTAGCCGAGGGTTATGGCGGCAAAGCGGCCAAGCAGTACGAGGTAGCGGTTCACGCCTCCCCGTGTCCCGCGATCATCATGGCTTCCAGCGCCAGGCGCTCGCTCTTGCGCAAGCGTTCGGATTCCGATTTGAGCTGACCGCAAGCGGCAAGGATGTCGCGGCCGCGCGGCGTGCGGATTGGCGAGGCGTAGCCGGCGTGGTTGATGAAGTCGGCGAAACGCTCGATCGTTTTCCAGTCGGAGCATTGATACGCCGATCCCGGCCACGGATTGAACGGGATCAGGTTGATCTTGGCCGGAATGCCCTTCAACAGCGTCACCAGCCGTTTTGCGTCTTCCAGGCTGTCGTTGACGCCCTTCAGCATGACGTATTCGAAGGTGATGCGCCGCGCGTTGGAGAGGCCCGGATAGGCGCGGCAGGCATCGAGCAGTTCGGCCAGCGGATATTTCTTGTTGATCGGCACCAGTTCGTCGCGCAGTCCGTCAGTGGTGGCGTGAAGCGAAATCGCCAGCATGACGCCGATTTCCTCGCCGGTCCTGGTGATTTCCGGAACCACTCCGGAGGTCGACAGCGTAATGCGGCGCTTCGACAGCGACAGGCCTTCGCCATCGGAGGCGATCAGCAGCGCTTTTTTGACTTCCTCGAAGTTGTAGAGCGGCTCGCCCATGCCCATCATGACGATGTTGGAGATCTTGCGGCCCTCGGCGGGTACAATCGCGCCTGCCGGGGTGTCGCGGTCCGGAAAGTCGCCGAGCCGGTCGCGGGCAACGAGAAGCTGGGCGAGAATCTCCTCTGCCGTCAGGTTGCGCACCAGCTTCTGCGTGCCGGTGTGGCAGAAAGAGCAGGTGAGCGTGCAGCCGACCTGCGAGGAAATGCAAAGCGTGCCGCGCCCGTCTTCGGGGATGTAGACAGTCTCGACTTCCACCGGTTTGCCGGCGCCGCGTGGCGGAAAGCGCAACAACCATTTGCGCGTTCCATCTGCCGACACCTGCTCCTCGACGATTTCCGGGCGGGCGATGGTGAACCGCGAGGCGAGCTTTTCGCGCAGTTCACCGGAGATGTTGCGCATGGCATCGAACCCGGAAACGCCTCGCACATAGAGCCAGTGCCAGAGCTGGGAAACACGCATGCGCCGCTGCCGCTCCGGGACGCCGATACTCCCCAATGCTTCCGCCAATTCGGAGCGAGTGAGGCCTATGAGCGCCGGCTTTTCCGCACGGGCCGCCGAAATCGGCCGCGTATCGTGGGAGATGTCGAGTGTAACGGACATGCTATTGCGCCGCAGGTTTTCGGGGTTCGTTTCAGTCGGGTGCAAATATCGCCCGTGTATCACAAAGGCAAGGCCGCGTCATGGCCGCCTCCGCCATATTGCGATTGACTTGCCGCGGAGTGTCCATGAAAACGGGGCAGCAGGGTCGGGATGGTCAATTGAAGAGAACCGCTTTCTACAGCGACGAGCGCTGCTTCTGGCATTTCGGCGGTCACTATGCCTCGGTGCTACCGGCCGGCGGGCTCGTGCAACCAGCCGTGGCGGGCGGGCTGCCGGAGAACCCGGAGACCAAACGCCGGCTGAAAAACCTGATCGAGGTAACCGGACTTGCCGGAGAACTCGATTGCCGGTCGGCAGAACCCGCAACCGGTCCGGATATCGCACGGGTCCATCCGGCTTCCTACCTCTCGGAATTCAAGCGGCTCAGCGATGCGGGAGGCGGCGAGCTTGGCGTCCGCGCGCCGTTCGGCCCCGGCGGTTTCGAAATCGCTGCCCTGTCGGCGGGGCTGGTCAAGGCGGCTCTGTCATCGGTGTTGTCGGGCGCACACAACAATGCCTATGCGCTCAGCCGTCCGCCCGGGCACCATTGCCTGCCCGACAAGCCGATGGGCTTCTGCCTGCTTGCCAATGTCGCGATCGCGATCGAGGCGGCCAGAGCCGCGCACCCCGATTTGAGGGTGGCAATCATCGACTGGGACGTGCATCACGGCAACGGCACCGAGGCGATCTATCTGGAGAGCCCGGACGTGTTGACCGTTTCGCTTCACCAGGAACATTGTTTTCCGCTCGACACCGGCGCTGCGGGCGTTCGCGGTTCGGGCGCCGGAGAGGGATTCAATTTCAACCTTCCCCTGCCTCCGGGCAGCGGCCACAAGACCTATCTGCGGGCATTCGGACGTATAGTGCTGCCGGCTTTGAAGGCGTTCAAACCCGATGCAGTGGTCGTGGCATGCGGGTTCGATGCGGCGAGCACCGATCCGCTGGCGCGGATGCTCTGTTCGGCGACGACTTTCGCGGAAATGACGTCGATGCTGATGGAGACCGCCGCCGAACTCTGCGGCGGCCGTATCGTGATGGCCCATGAGGGCGGATACTCGGAAGCATATGTGCCGTTCTGCGGCCACGCGGTGCTGGAAAGGCTCGCCAATTCGCGCACCCGGATCGATGATCCGTTGGCGGCTCGGATCACCGCTCAGCAGCCGACAGCGCGGCTGCAGGCGTTCCAGGACGGGTGGGTGGACGATCTGGCGCGTGGTTTCGGCTTTGCGTAAAGCCGGTCACGCGCCAGCGACGGCTACTGGCAGGTCTTGATCGAATCAAGCGCGGCGGTGACGCCACTCAGCGAGAACATGTAGCTGGTGTTGTTGCCGCGTCCGGATGTCGCGGTTACCTTCATGGTCGAACCCGCCTTCATTGCAGCGACAAATGTCGGCTCTTCGGCGGCATTTTCCAGCCAGGCCAGCTTGCCCTTGGTGAACATGGAAAATGACTTGCCGTCGATGGTGACCGTGACCTTCGACTTTTCCTGCAGGTTGTAGGACGAGATGAACTGCGGCTCGAAAGCAACGTTCTGTCCCGGTTTCTGGCTGACAGAAAAATAGATGTCGCCATGGTCGAGATTGGAAGGTTCCTTGGAGGAGGGTACGGACAGCACATAGCAGACCTGACCCGCATCCGCCTTGTAGCTGTAGGTTGCCCAATCCTTGTGCTGTGAGATGCGCTTGGCCGATTGGGCCAGAGCCGGAGTTCCCGCAAGCGCCAGGACGGCAAGGGTGGATATGAGAATTCGCATGGTCGTAACCGGTTTTCCTGTCATCTGCATCGGTTTGGGCGGGCTGCCTGTCGGTCGAGCCCGGTTGTCTTCAGTTTGAATTAATTTGGGTTACCAAACGGTGAAGGAAGATCAATTTCCTCTCGCCGTCGTTCCCCGTCACGCCGCACCCCGGCATGTTGCTGAGGCGAGTAGAACCGCAGGAAAGCGGCGATACTTTGTCAATGGATTGCAGTACCTGTCGGGTATTCCTTCAATCCGCCCGTTTCACCAGCAAGACGGGCGTTTTGAGAAGGATCGTGATCCGTTCGATGCTTTCCCGGCTCAGCTCCGCTTCGGCCAGTTCAACGATATGGCACTGGCTGCTCCCGCCGCCGGTAAGCGCCGCCATGATCTCGCCAGCGGGCAGGGAGAGCCAGTGCGGATCCGGTCCGTTCGGTCCGGCAAGGCGACGTCCCAGCGCCAATGCGTGTTCGGACGGCCGCTCGGCACTTGTCAGGACGGTTACGGCGTTGCCGGCGTCAGCCACCTCCGGCGGCACCAGAAGAACGGCGTTTCCGGCAGCAAGCGCGCTTTCGACAATTCTGGCCGCCGGCCGTACGGAAAAGATCCGGCTTGCCACTATTGCCAGGATTTCGTTTTCTGGTGGCCGGCGCGGCGCGGCATTACCCGCTGGCGCGTCAAAAGTACAGTGCACTACGCTTCCGGTAACCCGGCTCTCGAACAAGCGGCGGCAGTGCATGACCTCGCGCTTGAGCATTTTCTCGATCTCGAATTCGGTCACGTCGAGCGGCTCGCCCGAAAACCCGACGAAATTGCTGACCGGAAGCCGGTGCGCCAGCCTCAGCTCCTCGACGAACAGCGTTTCGAGTTCGATCTGCATGCCCGAGGCGAATGCGCCGATGGTGGCGACAAGACTGTTGAGTTCGCTGTCGGATGTCAGCAAAACGCGTATCGTGGCGAAAGTGAAAGCGGTCTGGCTCATGCCGTTTCCTCACCGCTGTCATTGGCCTGCCCGTTGCCCTCGTCTTTTCCATAACGCCGGCGAAGGTCGGCAAACGCGCGAAGCCGGCTTTCGACCAGGCCGTTAATGGAATCCTGCGGGAAGCCCCCGTTTTCGTTTCTTTCGCCAGCGAGGCGGTCGGTCAGGATCTCCATTCCTTCATCGATGGTCGCGACGGCATGGACCGAAAACTTGCCGTTCGCGCAGGCCTCGACCACATCTTCGCGCAGCATCAGATGCTGAACATTCGATCTGGGGATCAGCACGCCCTGCGTACCGGTCAGACCGCGGGCGGCGCAAATGTCAAAAAATCCCTCGATTTTCTCGTTGACCCCGCCGATGGCCTGCACCTCGCCCATCTGGTTCACCGAGCCCGTTACCGCAAAAGACTGGTTCACGGGAATTTCGGCCAGCGCCGACAGCAGGGCGTACAGCTCCGCGCAGGAAGCACTGTCGCCCTCCACCCCGCCATAGGATTGTTCGAACACAAGGCTCGCCCAAAGCGAAACCGGTACGTCGAGCGCGTAACGCGTGGAAAGAAACCCGGACAGGATGAGCACGCCCTTGGAATGGATGGGACCGCCGAGTTTTACCTCGCGTTCGATGTCGATCAACTTGCCGGTGCCCATTCTGACGCGGGCCGTGATGCGCGCGGCGGTGCCGAAGGACTGATCTCCAAGCGACAGCACCGATAGTCCGTTGATCTGGCCGACGGCCGATCCTGTCGTGGAGATCAGTACGATTTCGCGTGTGATTCCTTCGCGCAACTTGTCGCGCAGCCTGCCAACCCGTTCGCGCCGCTTGGCTATAGACTTGGCGATGTCCGCAGCCGTGATCTCCTCGCTTGCCCGCTCTTTGGCCCAGTGATCGGCTTCGCGTACCATGTCGGCTGCCACCTCTATCCTGAGAGACAGTTTTTCCGAATCGGCCGCAAGCCTCGCCGTTTCGTCGATCATGCGGGCAAGCCCGTCGAGGGACAGCGGTTTCAGTTTCTTCTGCGCAGTGATCGAGGAAATCATTTTCGCTATGTCGCGAACTGCGTCTTTCGAACGCTCGATGTCGTCGTTGAAGTCCGCCGAAATCTTGAACAAAGAGCCGAAGTCCGGATCAAGCTGGTGCAGCAGGTAGTAGATCATGCGGTCGCCGATCAGAACGACCTTCACCGATAGCGGTATCGGATCGGGCTCGAGCGACACGGTGCTAACAAGGCTGAACTGCTCGCCGAGCGAAGTGATGCGGATTACCTCATCGTTGAGCACGCGCTTCAGCGCCTCCCATGCCCCGGGCTGGATCAGGATCTGCCGTGCGTCGATGACAAGATAGCCGCCATTCGCGCGATGCAGCGCGCCCGGTTTGATCATCGTGAAATCAGTGACGAGCGCCCCCATCTGCGATTCGTGTTCGATATGGCCGATCAGGTTCTGGAATGTCGGGTTGGTCTCAAAAACGACAGGCGCGCCCGGCGCATCGCCGTCGCCGGCCGAATTGCCGACCATGACATTGACCGAATAGCGGCGCAGGCGAGGATGGCGCGCCGAAGCCAGCCGGCCGGCCGGCAGCGGCGCTTTCTGCGCCGCTTCGTCCGCTTCCATGAAAACCTCGACGTTTCGCACAACGTCCTGCGCAACCTCGTCGAGGAATTCAGGAATGCCTGCTACGCCAGAGAACTTTTCCGACACATCGGCGATCTCCGCGGCCACTGCCCGGTTCGCCATTTCCTGGTTCAGCGCCCGGATCTGTTCGCGACGCGCCTTGTCGAGGCGGGGCAGCTTTTCCAGGATGGTTTTGAGCTGTGACTGCAGCAGATTGATCTGTTCCTGGATCTGTTGCTGCTCCTTGGGGTCGAGTTTCTGGAAATCCTCGGGCTTGAGTGGTTCGCCCTCCTTCTGCGGCAGGAAAGCGAAACCCATCGGGGTTCGCATCACCGCGATCGAGAGTTCGCGCGCCTTATTGTTGAGATCGCCGAACAGCGCTTCGTGCTCTTCCTCCGTCTGGCGGTCGATCGCGCTGGCGCGGGTCTTGTATTCCTCCGATTCGAAGATTGCGGGTATCGATACGCCGAGATCGGAGAGAAGTTCTTCCATCGCGTCGCGAAACCTGATTGCCTCACCGCTCGGCAAACGGATGGCGCGCGGTCTGTGCGGCGCGGAGAAATTGCCGACATGTATCCAGTCGTCGGGCGGCGCTTCGCGGGCGGCGCGCGCCTCCAGCATGGTCCGGACCGCGCTGTGCCGTCCGGTCCCTTCCGGACCCATGACAAAGATGTTGAATCCGCCACCTGGTATCGCAGTTCCGAGGCCGAGGGCTTCAAGTGCGCGTTCCTGGCCGACCAGGCCCTCGATTAGCCCGCCCGGCAATGCTTTCAGGATGGCGGGATCGGTGGTTCTGCGCAGCATCCGCGACGGCAACGGTTCGTGTTGCCCCGCGGATGAATTAGCCGTTGATACGCTTTTTGTCATGGCCGTGCATGAGTCCGGTCTTGTCCAACCTGGCGGCAGTCAACCGCAACCGTCCGGGTGGCGCCTTGTCCCGGATCAAATGCCGGGCCGGTCCCGCATGCGGACCTATCCGCCGTCCCGGTCTTCGAGCGCCGCGCGCGCCGCATCGCGGTGCGCCGGCGTGATATGACTGCGAATGGCCGCCAGCGCCGCGGTCAGAACGGCGACGTCATCGGTAAAGCCGAAGCCGAACAGGAAATCGGGAATCGAATCGAGCGGCAGCACGAAATAGGCAAGCGCGGCGAGCAGCACGCCGCGGACCTTCATCGGGGTGTGCGGATCGAGCGCGCAAAAATAACCGGCGATTACCTCATCCATGAACGGAACCTGCCGGGCGGCCCGTTTTGCCGTACGCCACAATTTGGCGCGAACCCGCTCTTCGCGGCGAGCCTGTTCTTCCTCGCTCACCGGAGCCAGAATTTCGCCAATCTTGACGTTATCCATGTCCAGCCTCCGTCAAGTTTCTGCAAAAATGTGGGGTTTCGGGCCAAATTTTGCAACAATTGCAGGCCAGCGCCGGTCGTGAGCGCGATTGTCAGCCGCCCGCGAAGACATCCATTTTCCGCGCCATGTCGATGTCCAGCGCCGTCACTCCGCCGGCGTCATGGGTCGACAGCCTGACATCCACACGGTTGTAGACGTTGAACCATTCGGGATGATGGTCCAGCTTTTCAGCCAGCATCGCCACGCGTGTCATGAAGGCAAAGGCAGCATTGAAGCTTTTGAATTTGAACGACTTTTTAATGCCGGATCCGTCACCATCGAGCGACCAGCCCTGCAGGCCGGCAAGCGCCTGGGCAATGGCGGCGGCATCCAGTTTCGCACGGCTCATGGCGTTTCTTCCCGTTGCTCCCTTCGAAAATAGTCCATCCGTCGCGGTTGCGAAGACGCAAAGGTTTGAACGGACGGTACCGGTACAGCCTAGCGCACGAAGCGCGATGCGCCCGAGCTTTTGGTTGCGAGGCTCGTCTGATGCGCGGGGCGCTGTGCCGACAACGGCCAGCTTTCCTCGACGATATAGGGTCCGCCGCCGACCGAATCGCGCGACGACATTAGTACGAAACGCGATACCGTGAACGGCAATGCGGAGAAATTGCCGCGCGCCGAGAGCCAGTTGGCCACGCTTTCGGCGGGCACGTCGCGCAGCCTCGCCAGCGTTACGTGCGGCGAAAACTTGCGGGGATCGGCCGGCAGGCCGAGACGCTGGCCCATGCGCTCGATCTCGCCCTGAAGGGCCACCAGATCGGGTGACGCGGCCACCCCGGCCCAAAGAGTGTGCGGTTTCTTGGAACCGAAGACTCCGGTTCCGGACAGTTGCAACTGAAAAGCCGGTCTGCGCACACGGTCGAGCGCGGCAGCGATATCGTCAGCCAAGCGACCTGGAATGTCGCCAAAGAACCGCAGCGTCAGATGGTAGTTTTCGGTGTCGATCCAGCGGGCGCCGTACAATCCGCCGCGCAGCAGCGACAGGGAAAGGGCGGCGTCGTGGGGAATTTCAATTGCGGTGAACAAACGCGGCATCACATACCTCCCCGAATCGACCCCAGTTCCGTCAGCGAATCACCGAATGGCGCGCCGGGCAAGCATATTCTTCCGATCGTCGTTAACCGGATGGGGAGATTCTACCGCGCCAATTGGTCCAAAATGGGGGTAAGCACCGGAAGGATGCCCTCCACCATCGCGCTGACACCTGCGGGATTGGGGTGCATTCCGTCGGCGAGCAGCAATTCGCTGTCTGCCGCAACGCCGTCGAGGAAAAACGGATAGAGCGCCACACCATGGGTTTCCGCCAGCCGAGGATAGATCGAATTAAAGGCAGCCTCATAGTCCGGGCCCATGTTGGGCGGCGCCAGCATACCGGCAAGCAAAACGGTTATGCCCCGCGATTTCAGGGCCGAAATCATTGTGTCCAGGTTCTTTTCGGTGATTTCCGGGGCGATCCCGCGCAAAGCGCCATTGGCGCCAAGTTCGAGGATTACGAGATCGGCGCCGTCGGGCACCGACCAGTCGAGCCTGGCAAGGCCGCCCGTTGTCGTGTCGCCCGAGACGCCGGCATTGACGACCTCGACTTCGTAACCGGCAGCGTTCAGCTTCCGCTCGAGCTGGTCGGTAAAGCCTTCAGCCGGGCCGAGTTGGTAGCCTGCCATCAAGCTGTCACCGAAACCGATGATCTTGAACCGCCCGGCCTCGGCGCCGGCGCCGAGCGAGAAGAAAAGCAAAAGTGCCAGAAGAACAGTGAGGGGCCGGGACAAGGCCTGATTAGGGAGATTCAGATTGAATGCCATTGCACAAGTACCATATGAGCCGGACAATGCGGCGGACAAACTTCATTTATAGGATGCGCATCCCGTGACAACACCCGTCATCGAACTGGCCGACGTTTCCCTGACGCTTGGCGAGGGCGCTTCCTGCGTCCATGTGCTCAAGGGCAT
>JBFIBB010000129.1:0-9422 GCA_041582695.1 Rhizobiaceae bacterium | reverse complement strand
TGGTTGGCGTGCGCCGACAGCCGTATGTCGACGGGCAAAACCCAAAGCTTCTTCAGCAGCGAAAGCACCCGTTCCTCCGCCGTCAGCGGCAGCGATACGATCAGCATGTCGATGCGCGCGATACGCGCGAACTTTATCAGCTCCGGAATCGTGCCGAGTTTGGGATAACCGGCGACGATGGGTGGCGAGCGCACGTCGTCGCGGTCATCGAAGATGCCGCAGATGCGTATGTCGTTGACAGGCTGGCGCTCCACGGCGCGGATCAATGCCTCGGCCATGGCGCCGCCGCCGACGATCACCGCGCGCCGCTCCATGGTTCCGTTGCGCGCCCAGCGCCGGATCAGCCGCGCCATGATCAGTCGCAGCATCACCATTGCAAACAATCCGCTGGCGAACCAGCCGGCAAACCAGAGGCGTGAAAACTCCGCCGAATTCTTCATGAAGAAGCCGGCGAGCGCCATCAGCGCGAAAACGACGCACCAGGAAAGCAGGATGCGGTTCATGCGCGGCAGCGGGTCGCGCAACACCGACATTCGGTAGTTGCCGCCAAATTCCAGCAGTATGATGTTCAGCGTGGCGCCGGCCAGGATAATGCCGGGGTAGTACCAGGCCAGGTGGGTGTTGAAGCCGATATAGGTCGCATAGATGACCGCGCCCGCAATAACGATCAGGCTGAATTCGAACAGCCTGAACAGCCCGCCGAACATGACCGGAGACATCGTGTCGCGGCGATACTGCGCTGCCACCTGGTCGGCGATCGAATTGAGCGCTTCAGGAACTGCATCGCGCTCTGCCGGCTCCTGGCCGTCATCGAAGTTCCGGACCGCTGCACCGGAGAATCGCTGTTCGGGGTCGAACTTGTTCATTTCACTGTCCGCTTGTCGCGCGAACCCTAGTGCAAACCCCCTAAGAAAGCCTTGCCGTGGCGGATCAGCCGGACATCGCGGCGCGGTAGGCTTCCTCGATCGATCCGGCCATCGCTTCCACTGAGAACCGCGCCCTCAGCTCGGAAAGTTCCGGCATTCGCTCGCTGAACGCATCGGGCCTGGAATACGCGGCGATCATGGCTTCTGCGATTGCCGCCGATTGAGGCTGGCAGAGCCACTCGCGCTTGGAGGCAAAGATTTCCGGGATGCCGCCCACGTCGGTGGCAATCATGGCCATGCCGCCGCCGAGCGCCTCGAGCACGATATAGGGCATCGCCTCGGCGCGCGACGGCACCACGATTGTCCTGCCCAGGCTGAATGCATCACGTGCGGGCATGGGCGGGAGAAACCTGATTTTTTCGGCAAGACCCAGATTGGCGGCCTGGGTCTTGTACTTGGGTAGATCGTCGCCGTCGCCAACCATGACCGCGCTGAGGTCGTGGCCGGATTGGCGGCTTGCCAGCGACAGCGCATCGATGAAGAGGTCCGGACCTTTAAGGTCGCGCATCATGCCGATGTACAGGAAATCGGCCGCCCCGGACGCCGGTATCACGGGCTCGAATTCGGCAGGGCGCAGACCGTTGTAGACGACCGCGTTTGCGGCGCGCGGTTCGCCGACCTTCCTCAAATAGGTCTGCCGCTCATAATCGGAGACAAACAGAAGGTGGTCCGTCCACCTCTCCATGATCCGTTCGGCGGCGAAGATCGCTTTTCCGGTCAGCGTATCTTCGTCGTAATGCAGACTGCCGCCATGCGGCGAATAAAGGCGGGCAACGCGAGACCCTGATACCCGCAACAGTGAGCCGAACATCCTCGCATACGTGCCGCCCTTGGCGCCGTGTCCGTGGATGATGTCCGGCTTCAATCTCCTGATGGCCCAAAAGGTGCGCCAGGCGGCGGCAATATCGCCGACCCCGATATGACGCTGCATGGGCAGCCTTGTAATTCCCAATGCGAGGACAGGCTCCAGTTCGGCAAAGAGCTTGTCTTCGAACTCGCCTCCGGTGGCCGAATCGCAAACGATACCGATCTGGTGACCAGCACGATTCTGAACGCCGACCAGATCGCGCACGTGCCGGAATATCCCGCCCACCGGGGAGCGGAAACAGTGTACGATGCGTAGTCCGGTATTCACCTGCCTTGACCATCCCCCCGCGTCGCCCGGATCAGAAAAGCCGCTCGCGGATGTAGACGGTATCGCCCGGCAACAGCGGATCCGATGTCAGTACACGGCCGGTGATAACGCGGCCGTTGATGTCGCGGGTGACATCGACATTCGATTGGTTCGCCCGGGCGGAGAAGCCGCCGGCAATTGCTATCGCTTTCTGCACGGTCATGTCGGGAACATATGAGTATTGGCCGGAAGCGCCGACCTCACCCATGACGAAGATCGGCCGGTAGCGGTCGATCTCGACCGAAACGTCGGGATTGCGGACATATCCGTCGCGAAGTTTCGCGGCGATTTCCTGCTCGATCTGCTGAGCCGTCAGGCCGCGCGCCGGTACGGCGCCGATCAGCGGAAAAGCGAGGTAGCCGGACTGGTCGATATTATAGGTGTTGCTCAGGCCTTCCTGCTCGAACACGGTGACACGGACCCTGTCGCCGGCACCCAGCACGTAAGGTTTGGTGATGGCCTCGTGGAATGCGGGCGGTGTGGGCCGGTAGCCGGAACATCCGGCCGCGATCAGCAGCACCACCATCATGCCGAATGATTTTCTCATCTCCGGAACGCACCTTCGTGACGAGCGGCCGCACCATTGGCCGCGATTTATCCCGACCCGTTATCCTCCTGTTAGGGTTAATGTACGGTAAAACCGCTGCCTATTTGTCAGCCTGACGGCCGGTTCGCAGGCGAGTGGGTGCCAGATCGTAACTGCCTGTTAACCTTCCCAAACAAGCCGTTACCCGCGCCTTAACGGCACGGTTACCATGCTCCTTTACCATGACTAACATGAGAGTATCGGAGTACCGTTTCATGTCGGGCGTTCAAACCGTCGATTCAGATATAGATGTCGATCTCGGCAAGTTGTTTGCCAACATCGCCGGCAATTGGTTGCGCATACTGGTGACCGCGATCGCGGTGACCGCGGTAGCGCTTGCCATTGCCTGGCTCGTGCCCGCCAAATTCAAGGCCGAAACCAGGATCCTCATCGAAACACGCGAATCCGTATACACGCGCCCTGACAACAATGCGCAAAACGAGCGGCCTATTCTAGACAAGGAAGGGGTGGCCAGTCAGGTCGAATTGATCACCTCCGCTGACCTTCTCAAGAAGGTCGCAATCAAGCTCGACCTTGCCAGCCGCGCTGAATTCGACGAGTCGGCCGGGATGTCGTCGTTGGGCCGGCTCTTGGTTCTCTTCGGGTTGAAGAGCAATCCGGGCGAAATTCCCGCGGAAGAACGGGTGTTGAAGGCGCTTCGCGAGAAGCTGACGGTTTATCACGTTGCCGATTCGCGCGTCATCGTGGTCGAATTCTCTTCCAGGGACCGCCAGTTGGCTGCCGCCGTGCCAAGCGCGATCGCCGAGGCCTATGTCAATCTGCAGCGCGAGGCAAAACAGCAATCAAACACAGATGCGACCGAATGGTTGGAACTCGAAATCAATGACCTGCGCGCCCGTGTACGCGAGGCCGAGGCCAAGGTTGCGTCGTTCCGCGCAGAGTCTGATATTTTGGTCGGCCAGGACGACGCGCCGCTCGCGACCCAGCAGCTGTCGGAACTGTCGACCGAACTTTCGCGCGTGCGCGCCGCGCGTTCGTCAGCCGAGGCAAAAGCGATTGCCGTTGGCAAGGCGCTCGAAAGCGGCATTTCCGCCGACAGCTTTCCCGATGTGCTGGAATCGCCGCTGATACAGCGCCTGCGCGAGCGGCAGGTTGAATTGAAAGCCGATATCGCCGACCTGTCGACGACGCTCCTCGACAATCATCCGCGGATCAAGTCGCTGAAATCGCAACTTGTCGACCTTGACCGTCAGATCAACGCCGAGGCGCGCAAATTGATCAGCAGCCTGCAAACCGAAGCGGAGACCTCGCGCATCCGCGAGCGGGAACTGGTTGCCGACCTGAACAAGCTCAAGGCTGAATCCGCCCGGGCAGGCGAGGAGCAAGTGGAGTTGCGCGCCCTTGAGCGCGAAGCCGCCGCGCAACGCGAGCTGCTGGAATCCTACCTAACGCGGTACCGCGAAGCGGCATCGCGGCGCGACCGCAACTATCTGCCTGCCGACGCGCGTATTTTTCAGGAAGCAACCGTTCCCGCCGAGCCGTACTTTCCGAAATTCATTCCGATTGCAGCTTCGGCATTTGCAGGCACGATCCTGATCATGATCCTTGCCGCGTTGTTGCGCGAACTGTTCTCCGGTCGCGCCATGCGCGAACGCCATGCCGCCCACATTCCGGTTTCGACGGTGCGGATGAATGCGCCGGGTGTTGAAAGCGAGGCGGTATCCCCGGTTCGCGAAAACATAGTGGCGACTGCGCCGGAACAGGCACCTACCATACCGCCAATTGGCGAACCGGTCGATGAGCTTTCCATCGAGGTCGTGGCGGACCGTCTGATCGCCGGGGGCGCGAGCCGTGCGATAATCGTTTCACCGGAGGGCGACGAAGCGGCGGCGACATCGGTTCTCATCGCGCGCGAAGTAGCCGATTCAGGCCTGCGCGTTCTGCTGCTCGATCTCACGGCCAACGGGGTAGCATCGCGGCCGATGCTCAACGGCGCAATGCTGCCCGGCATCACCAACCTGCTCGCGTCGGAAGCGCAGTTCACGGACGTTATCCATTCGGACCATTATTCGGAGTGCGACGTAATTCCGTCCGGCACAGCCAGCGCCGCGCGCGCAATGCGCGCCATCGAACGTCTGCCGATCATCATGAATTCGTTGACCACCGCCTATGACATGGTCGTCGTCGAATGCGGCCCGGCCGATGCCGAGGGCGTGCGCAGGCTGGTTGCGCCGGGCTCCGAGGTGATGATCAGCGCCATCGAACCGGCCGATGAGGCGGTCAGGTCGGCAGCAAATGAATTGCGAGCCAACGGATATAACGACCTGCTGTTGGTGAGCCCCGTGGGCTACAATCCGCCACGGCCCCCAGCCGACGATCGCTCGGCTGCGTGATCGAATGTCACTGATAGCGTGATACCCTATCCGCCGGACACAGACCGGCGGATTTTTTTCGCGGCTCGCCAGAGGGCGTCGTTGGACTTGAGCAGCCTCTTTGCTTCGGACGCGGCCCTGTAGCCGATGGCCGCCAGCCGGCCCTTCGTAGTGAGAGGGATAGCGCAGTCGAAATGTATTTCGGTAATGTCGCACCACACCCGCTTGTAGGGTTCGTCGCCAATGCTGAAGTCATAGACATCCATACCGGCTTCGCAGGCCGCACGGATGTTCTCGAAAAAGAGAAAATCGCCCGGGCTGGCATGGGCGGCCTCATCATCGGCGAAGGACGAAAACTCGCAGACAATCCGGTTGGCGCGGATGCTGCTGCCGGTGACTGCGCGCAGCTTACCCGCCACTTCAAGCCCGTCCAGCACGAATGACGGTTCCGGTTGCAGCACAGCCTCGCCAAACAGGGTGCGGAAGAAGCGCCGCACTCCTTCATCGGCAAACGTGTTGAAAATGCCGAGGCGGCGAAAGCGCTCTTGCTTCATTGCGAAGAATTCTTCGATAAGCCTCTCCACTTCGTCCGGGGTTTCGGCCCGGTAGTGGCGCCAATCGCCGAGCGCTTCGAATTTCCGCCGCTGCGCACGATGTTTCTTGCGTTTGCGCTTGCCGCTGGAGCGGAGCAGCAGTTCGTCGAAACCGCCCTCAAGGCTGACCGCCAGCACCGGGTTCGGGCTCGCCGTATGCGGAAAATCCAGAAACGGATTCCGCTTGCCGTCGATTTCGTCTGTCTGGCGCTCGAGAAACAGCAGGTCGAGATCGGGCCGCGCCCGGCTGATACAGTCGGCCAATCGCGCGAGATCAGCCTTGGCGATTGCCGGCGCGCGCGCGGCAATCGCCGGGAAATTGCCGTTGGCATGCGGGCCCGACATGAAGCGGGCCGATTTCACCGAATTTGACGAAACAACCTCGAGCGGCAGGGAAAGGACGGCGCGGCCGTTTTCGTCGTGCAGCGCCGCGACGAACGTTTCGGTGCCCGAATGCCTGATCCAGTTCGATACCCAGGCGGGGTGCTGTGCCGGTGCGGGACAAATGCCTTCGCAGGCGGCCGCGTGAATGCCCGCGCTTTCCTGGTCCGTATGGACCGCTGGCGTCAGCCGCATAGGGCCATCCGCAATGGGTGTAGTAACGCCTGCGGCGTCAACCATGTCTCAATCCTTGTGGCGTATGCTTCTCGCGAACACAGATGGTTACGGGCTTTTTGTCGAGACTAACCATAAAAGGTGAATGAATGATCGACAGACACGAGGCGGCTCGGAAACTGGTTTTGACAGCCGCCCGGCTGTCCGGCTTGCCTCTGGTTACGCGATCGTTTCTGGGCGGGGCAGGCGCCTGTCTGATGCTGCACCGCGTGACAGCTGGGCCGGTCAAACCGCTCGGCATGAACCGGCACCTGATGGTGACGCCTGCATTTCTGGACGCGACGATTTCGGACATGAAGCGCTTGGGTTACCGCTTTGTGACGATGAGCGAAATGGCAGACAGGCTGAAGGGCGGGGCATGCTCCGAACGCGTTGCGACGATCACGCTTGACGATGCCTACCGCGACAATCTGGTCGAGGCGCTGCCGGTATTCGAAAAACACGAGACGCCTTTCATCGTCCATGTTGCGCCGGGGCTGACGGATGGCAAAGCGGTGCTGTGGTGGGAGATTGTCGAGGACATAGTGACGGCAAGCGATCAGGTTTGCCTGCCGACACCCAGAGGCTCGCTTAACATCGAATGCGGCTCTGTTGCCGAAAAAATCCATGCCAACCACCTCGTGACAGAATTTCTGACCGAACAGGTTGCCGAGCGCGATCAGATCACCGCGCTTGCCGGCCTTGCCCGCCTGGCTGGCATCGATATTGCCGCATCGGGCCGGGAATTGCTGATGACATGGCAGGAAATAGCCCGGATTGCTGAACACCCGCTTGGCGAAATCGGAGCGCACACGGTGCACCATTACAATCTGAAACGACTAGATGACGATGCCGCCTTCGCGGAGATTGAAGGCGCGCGGCAGAAACTTGGCGAAAAACTCGGCAGGACACCGCGGCACATGGCCTATCCCTATGGTTATGCCAAGGCGGTTGGCCCGCGCGAAGTGTCTATGGCGCGCGAAGCCGGATTCGAGACCGCGGTGACAACCCGGCACGGCGTGCTGCATGAGGGCCATGCGGACTATCTGCACGCATTGCCCCGCATATCCGTCAACGGCCGGTACCAGAATCTGGGCCATATACGCACCATGCTGTCGGGACTTACGACGCCGATGGCCAATTACGGGCGGCGGCTGGTTACCGTTTGAGGCGCTTGTCTGTCACCATCCAGCGGATGATCACCATCGCGGGCAGTATCCACAGCAGTCCGGTGAAGAAAAAATAGGCCAGATGCACCAGCGGGCCGGATTCTCCGAGCCGGGCAGATGCGATCGTTGTCGCCACCAGCGCGTAGATGACCACCAGTGCGACAAGCAGGAATGTCCCGATCAATTTTTTCAGGCGGATTGGCATCGGGCCGGTGTAACCGCTTTGCGCCTGGCGCGCCAGTGCTGCAAACCCCCGCCGCGACGGCATGTCACGCGCGCCCAAGGCTTGAAAGGCGCGGGCGTTTCCGGCACGACTGGTCGCAACGGGCTGGCAATATCCGGGAACCGCAATGACCGCAGTTGAAACGCAGACAGAGCCGATCGCCCAAAAACAGGCCGAAAAGCAGAACAGGGCGTTGGTGCGCGGATGGCTTTATTTCGTGCTGGCCGTGCTGTTTGCCCTCGTCCTCGTCGGCGGAGCGACGCGGTTGACCGATTCCGGCCTGTCGATCACGGAATGGAAACCGATCCATGGCGTCATTCCGCCGCTGTCGGCCGCCGAATGGGACGAGGAGTTCGAGAAATACCGCCAGATTCCCGAATACCAGCAGATCAACAAGGGAATGACGCTCTCGGAGTTCAAGACGATCTTCTGGTGGGAATGGACCCATCGCCTGCTTGCTCGGGGAGTGGGCTTCGTCTTTGCCTTGCCTCTCGCTTTCTTCTGGGTAACGGGACGAATTGAAAGCCATCTGAAGCCGAAGCTTTTGGGCATCCTGGCGCTTGGCGCTCTTCAGGGAGCGATCGGCTGGTGGATGGTTGCCTCAGGCCTCGTCGACCGCGTCGATGTCAGCCAGTACCGGCTGGCGACGCATCTGACGCTCGCCTGCATCATCTTCGCCGCGATCACGATTGTCGCTCGCGGGCTGGCGCCGCACACCGAAATTGCGGCCGATCGCGCCACGCAACGTTTTGCAGGATTTCTGGTGCTTGCAGTCCTGATCCAGATCTATCTCGGCGGATTGGTCGCTGGCCTCGATGCCGGCCTTGCCTACAACACCTTTCCCAAGATGGACGGGCGCTGGTGGCCCGACGGGCTGCTGGCGATCGAGCCCGCATGGCGCAATTTCTTCGAAAACCCCAAGACCGTGCAGTTCGTACACCGTCTCGGCGCCTATGCCGTGGTCATACTTGTCTGGGTCCATGCGACCAAGGTCATGCGAGATCGCGGCGCTCAATCGACCCATGCCAGGCGGGCACGCTGGCTGCTGGGACTGGTGATGCTGCAGGCGACCGCAGGCGTGCTGACGCTGGTGAACCAGGTGCCGGTAGGCTGGGCGCTGGTCCATCAGGGAATGGCGCTTATCGTGCTTGGCTTTGCCTGTGCGCACTGGCGCGGAACGAAGGGCGCCTATCCGCCGGAGACGGAAGTCAGGGTTCTTTCCTGATCCAGACGGGATTATCCGCTGATCATCAAATCCAGGTTCTGGACGGCAGCGCCCGACGCTCCCTTGCCGAGATTGTCGAGCGAAGCAATCAGGTTGGCCTGTCCCTTTCCCTCCGTGCCGAGCACATAGAGCTTCATGCCGTCTGTGCCGCGCATTTCCTCCGCGTCGATGCGGGGCATCGCGGAGGCGCTGTCCAGCGGCGCGACTTGAACGATATCCTGTCCGGCGTAGTGCGCGACAAGCGCGGCATGAATGTCCGCCAGCGAGGGGTTGCCGGCAAGCAGGTCGTTGAACAGCGGCACGTTGACCAGCATTCCTTGCGCGAACCGCCCGACTGATGGCGTAAAGATCGGATTGCGCGAAAGCCCGCCGCGTTTGACGATTTCCGGCACGTGCTTGTGCGCGAGCGTCAGCGCGTAGGCGAAATGATTGGCCGTAATCGCATCGTCGCGGCCCTGGTCCTCCATCTGCGCGATCAGCGCCTTGCCGCCGCCGGTGTAGCCGGAGACCGCGTTGATGGTGACGGGATAGTCGGCTGGAAGAAGGCCGGCGGCAGTCAGCGGGCGGATCAGCGCGATTGCGCCTGTCGAATAGCAACC
>JBFIBB010000128.1:0-9475 GCA_041582695.1 Rhizobiaceae bacterium | reverse complement strand
GCCATGACGCGGAGGAATACAAGGGTGTAAGCCAGTTCCTCAGCTTCCTTTCATCTTCCGGCATCCAGGCCAAATGGCACCAGGACACCGGCTATCTGCCGATCACCACCGCGGCCTATGAGCAGACCAAGACGGAAGGCTTTTATGAGGCCAATCCCGGTACCGACATTGCCATCCTGCAAATGACCGGCAAGGCGCCGACGCCTGATTCCAAAGGATTGCGCCTGGGCAGCTTCGACCAGATTCGCGGCATTATCGACGAGGAACTGGAAGCCGTCTGGGCCGGCGACAAGACGGCGCAGCAGGCGCTCGACAGCGCGGTGGAGCGCGGCAACCAGCTGCTGCGGCGCTTCGAGCAGGCCAACCGCTAAAACTCCGGTCACCCGCCGGCGGCCGATGCGCCGGCGGGTGACATTCCGCGGGACTATGGAAAAACGGGTAAGATTCAAGGGCTGGATGCTGCCGCTACTGCTGCTGCTGCCGCAGGTGGTGGTAACTGCCGTCTTCTTCTTCTGGCCGGCCGGCCAGGCGATCTACCAGTCCGTTTTCATACCGGATCCGTTCGGCCTCAGGTCGCAATTCGTCGGTCTGGGCAATTTCGAGTTTCTGCTCGGCGATCCGTACTATCGCGCCTCGTTCTGGACGACGGCGGTATTTTCATTGCTGGTCACATTTGTCTCGATGGGTTTTGCACTTTGGCTCGCCGTCATGGCGGACCGGCTGATCAAAGGCTCGGGTGCTTACCGTACGCTGTTGATATGGCCCTACGCCGTTGCACCGGCCGTCGCGGGCGTGCTGTGGCTGTTCATGTTCAGCCCCAATGTCGGGCTGATAAGCTGGTACCTGGAAGCGCTGTTCGAATACCGCTGGAACCATGTGCTTAACGAGACAGAAGCGATGGGTCTGGTGGTTCTGGCTTCAGCATGGGGCCGGGTCAGCTACAATTTCCTGTTCTTTCTCGCGGGCCTGCAGGCGATCCCGAAAAGCGTCATCGAGGCGGCTGCCATAGACGGCGCGCATTTCTGGAAACGTTTCTGGACCATCGTGTTCCCGCTGCTGTCGCCGACCACCTTCTTCCTTCTCGTGGTCAACGTCGTCTACGCCTTCTTCGAAACGTTCGGCGTCATTCATACGATCACCGCAGGTGGTCCGCAGCAGGCAACGACAATCCTTGTCTACAAGGTTTTCGCCGACGGTTTCGTGGGACAGGACCTCGGCTCATCGGCGGCGCAGTCGGTAATCCTGCTGATCGTCGTCGGCATTCTGACGATCATCCAGTTCCGCTACATCGAACGGAGGGTGCACTACTGATGAACGGCATGGTCGAGAAACGCGGGCTTGGCGTTTGGCTGACCCATGCCGGCCTGATTTTCGGGATAGCGATCATCGCGTTTCCGATCTACCTGGCTTTCGTCGCGTCCACGGTACAGCAGCAGGACATCATTCGGCCACCGATGCCGCTGGTGCCCGGCGGATATTTCATCGAAAACTACACCAAGGCTTTGGTCTCGGGCGTCAACGCGCCCGTCTGGCGCATGTTGATGAACTCTATGGCGATGGCGCTCGGTATCGCGATCGGCAAGATCGCGATCTCGCTCTTGTCGGCATTTGCCATCGTCTACTTCCGCTTTCCCGGGCGGCAACTGTTTTTCTGGCTGATATTCCTGACGCTCATGCTACCGGTCGAGGTTCGCATCGTGCCGACTTACGAGGTGGCGGCAAATTTCGGCATGCTCAATTCCTATTCGGGGCTGATCCTGCCGCTCATCGCTTCCGCGACCGCGACTTTCCTGTTCCGGCAATTCTTCCTGACCGTGCCGGACGAACTGGCCGAGGCTGCCCGTGTCGACGGGGCGCGGCCCATGCGGTTCTTCATCGACATTCTGCTGCCGATGTCGCGCACCAACATGGCGGCGCTGTTCGTGATCCTGTTCATCTATGGCTGGAACCAGTATCTCTGGCCGCTGCTCGTTACGACCGACCCCGATATGAACACCATCGTCATGGGTATCAAGCAGATGTTCCCCTCGGGCGACGATTGGGCCGACTGGCCGGTGATCATGGCGACTGCAATTCTCGCCATGCTGCCCCCGGTTGCCGTGGTCGTCTTCATGCAAAACCTTTTCATCAAGGGTCTCGTCGAGACCGAGAAATAGAGCAGTTCATGTCAACAATTTCCCTCAAGAACATCCACAAATCCTACGGCAAAACCGAGGTGATCCATGGCATCGACATGGATATCGGCAATGGCGAGTTCATTGTCATCGTCGGCCCGTCCGGGTGCGGAAAATCTACATTGCTGCGCATGGTGGCAGGGCTCGAGACGGTTACGCAGGGAACCATCGAGATAGACGGCAAACGCGTCAACGAGCTGGAGCCGATGGACCGCAATATCGCCATGGTGTTCCAGAACTACGCGCTCTATCCGCACATGAACGTGTTCGACAACATGGCTTATGGGCTGAAGATCGCAAAAGTGCCTCGCGCCGAGATCGAGGAACGCGTCGGCAAGGCTGCGCAGATGCTGCAGTTGACGGACTATCTCGACCGCAGGCCGCGACAGCTCTCAGGAGGCCAGCGCCAGCGTGTCGCCATGGGCCGGGCGATCGTGCGCAAGCCGGCGGCCTTCCTTTTCGATGAGCCGCTTTCCAACCTCGACGCCAAGCTCCGAGTGCAGATGCGGCTGGAAATCAAGGAACTGCAGCGCGATCTGGGCGTGACCTCCCTTTACGTCACGCATGACCAGGTTGAGGCGATGACCCTGGCTGACCGGATGATCGTGATGAACGCCGGCGTGGCCGAGCAAATAGGCGCGCCTATGGACGTCTACAGCGATCCGCAGACGATATTCGTTGGCGGTTTCATCGGTTCGCCGCCGATGAACTTCCTCTCGTCGAAGGCTTTCTCAGAAAATTCGGCGAAACGGGCGGGCCCGATGTTGAACAAGGTTGCCGGCAACGGTGCCGCCGGCGATGTCACGATCGGCATCCGTCCCGAGCACATGGATATTTGCTCCAAGACGGATGCGGTGCTGGCAGGCAGATTGCGCTATGTCGAACCGCTCGGCGCGGAGACGCTTGTGCATCTCGATCTCGCCTCGGGAGAGCCGGTCACAGTGCGGCGCGACGGTTTCGATGCCCTTCCCCCTGCAGGATCGGATTGTTACGTGACTTTCAAACCTGAAAGCGCCTGTGTTTTCGGAGCGGACGGCAAGCGTATTTGAAGCTGCTCTAAACCAGCCGGCTTTGTTCCACCGCCGCCTCGATGAAGCTGGCAAACAGCGGATGCGGTTCGAAGGGGCGCGATTTCAGTTCCGGATGATACTGCACGCCGATAAACCAGGGATGGTTCGGATACTCTACCGTTTCGGGCAAAACGCCGTCGGGTGACATGCCCGAGAATTTCAGGCCGCAACGCTCCAGTTTCTCCTTGTATTCGATATTGACCTCGTAGCGGTGGCGGTGCCGTTCCGATATCTCGTTCGTTCCATAAATGCTCGCTATGCGGGTCCCCTCGCCCAAACGCGCAATATAGGCGCCAAGCCGCATCGTGCCGCCAAGATCGCCGGATGCCTTGCGCTTCTCGAGCATGTTGCCCTTCAACCATTCGGTCATCAGGCCTACCACCGGTTCGGATGTTTCCCCAAATTCGGTCGAGGACGCATGCTTTATGCCTGCGAGAGAACGGGCCGCTTCAATGCAGGCCATCTGCATGCCGAAACAGATCCCGAAATAAGGCACGCGCCGCTCGCGCGCGAATTTCGCCGCCAGTATCTTGCCCTCTGCACCGCGCTCGCCAAAACCGCCGGGAACCAGAATACCGTGGACTTTTTCCAGAAACGGCGCCGGGTCCTCATGCTCGAAAATCTCCGATTCGATCCATTCGAGCTTGACCCGCACGCGATTCGCCATGCCGCCGTGGGTGAGCGCCTCGCTCAGGGATTTGTAGGCGTCCTTGAGGCCGGTGTATTTGCCTACGACGGCGATCGTCACATCGCCTTCGGGATTGTGGATGCGGTCCGCCACCTCGTCCCAGCGCTCCATGCGCGGCTTTGGCGCGGGATCGATGCCGAACGCGGCAAGCACCTCGCCGTCCAGCCCTTCGCGATGATAGGCCAACGGCACATCGTAGATATGGTCGACATCGAGCGCCTGGATCACCGCCGATTCGCGGACATTGCAGAACAGCGAGAGCTTGCGCCGTTCCTCGGCCGGAACCGGACGATCGGCGCGTACCAGCAATATGTCGGGGGCGATACCGATAGAGCGCAGTTCCTTGACCGAATGCTGCGTCGGCTTCGTCTTCAGTTCGCCGGCGGCGGGAATGTAGGGCATCAGCGTTAGATGAACGTAGACCGCCTGCCCGCGCGGCAGATCGTTGCCAAGCTGGCGGATGGCCTCGAGGAACGGCATCGCCTCGATATCGCCGACAGTGCCGCCGATTTCGCACAGGACGAAGTCGAACTCCTCGTTGCCCGACAGCACGAACTCCTTGATTTCATTGGTCACGTGCGGAATGACCTGAACAGTCGCGCCGAGATAGTCGCCGCGACGCTCCTTGTCGATGATGTTCTTGTAGATGCGCCCGGTGGTGATGTTGTCTGACTGGTTAGCCGCCCTGCCGGTGAAGCGCTCGTAATGCCCAAGATCGAGATCGGTTTCGGCGCCGTCGTCGGTGACGAACACTTCGCCATGCTGATAGGGCGACATCGTGCCGGGATCGACATTCAGATAGGGATCAAGCTTGCGGATGCGCACGCGATAGCCGCGCGCCTGCAAAAGGGCTCCGAGAGCCGCTGCGGCAATGCCTTTTCCGAGGGAAGAAACCACGCCGCCAGTGATGAAAACATATCGCGCCATGGGAGTCAGGGCATAACGCGAGGAAAGTGATTCCGCAAAGAAAAAATCGCGCCGCAGGCGATTATCCCACGGCGCGACATTTCATCGGAATTTGACTCTTGTCCGTCTACAGGACGACCACCTCTGCCCCGACCTTCACCCGGCCATACAGATCGATCACGTGCTCGTTGATCATGCGAAAACAGCCGTTGGACGAAGCGCTGCCCACGGTCGAAGGCTGATTGGTGCCGTGGATGCGAATGTGGGTATCGACCTTGCCCTGATAAAGGTAAAGCGCGCGGGCGCCGAGCGGGTTATCGGGTCCACCGTCCATGCCGTCCTTGTATCTGGCGTATTTTTCGGGTTGGCGCTTGATCATGTCCTTGGTCGGAATCCAGCGCGGCCATTCCTGCTTCTCGTAGATCGTGGCCTTGCCCTTGAATTCCAGTCCCTCGCGGCCGACGGCTACGGCGTAGCGGCGGGCCTTGCCCCAGCCTTCCACCAGATAGAGATACTTGTTCTGCGTATCGATCACGATAGTGCCGGCCTTGTAGCCCGGATACTGGACTACCGCCGGCTCGAATTTTTCTGGAACCTTGAATTTCTTGCCCTTCGCATTGGCGATGAGCTCGTCGTTTTTACGAGTTTCCTCGGACAGCGCAGGCTCCTCGGTCTTTTTTCCGAACGCCTTGAAGACCCCCGGCAAAAAGCCGCGGCCGCTTTCCGCATGCGCGGCGGTTGCCGAAAGCGTGAAGCCGATTACCAGAAGGGCCAGGTTGAGAAACCTTAGTTTGCGCATGAAACCAGAATCCCGTTTTGAGAATGTTTGCAAGATACTATTACCGCGAGACGCACGAAAGCTGCGGTTTCGCGGTTTTCATATCTACGGTTAAAATACTACCGAAAATTGAACGACCGCTTATACTGAGCGAATTTTTCGCTCCGAAGTTTGTCAGTTATCGGTGGGTACGGAAGGTTCGGCCGGCGCGGGTGCCGCAGGTTGCTCGGTACCACCGAGTTGATCGAGAATGCCACCGCCCGAATTCTGTTCGCCCGAAACCGCCGGAACCTGATCGAGAATGTCGATCGGGCGGTCGCTGTAGCGGGCGATTATCGACAGGCCAAGCGAGGTGGCGAAAAAGGCCACAGCCAGAATTGCGGTCGCCCGCGTCAGCGCATTGGCCGCGCCGCGCGCGGTCATGAATCCCGAACCGCCGCCTATCCCAAGACCGCCACCTTCCGAACGCTGAAGAAGCACCACGCCGACGAGGGCAGATACCACCATGAGATGGATGACGATGATGACGGTTTCCATGAATGTAGTCCTGGTTCGGAGGCCGGTTTCGGCCTCTTGTCACTATTCCGGTCGCGGCATTACACCGGATTCCCGGCATTTCCAAGGCCTGCCGGCAAACGATCTACACCATATGGGCCGGAAATGCCGCAATACAAGCTGCAAGCGGCGGGATCAAAGGCTGCGATAGGCTTCCGCGATCCCCAGAAAGTCGTTCGCCTTCAGGCTCGCTCCACCAACAAGCGCGCCATCGACATTGGCAACGCCAAGCAGTTCGACCGCATTGGACGGTTTTACCGAACCGCCATACAGAAGCCGCATCCTGGCCGCCTGTGCGCCGTGGCTTTCAGACAGCTTCGCACGCATGTGAGCATGCGCGATTTCCACATCGCGGGCGGTTGGCGTAAGTCCCGTGCCAATCGCCCATACGGGTTCGTAAGCGATCACCGTGTTTGCGGATGTAGCGCCGGCCGGCACCGAGGCGGCAAGCTGGGCGGCAACTATGTCGAGGGCGCGGCCTTCCCGGCGCTCGGCTTCCGTTTCACCAACGCAGATTATCGCGACGAGTTTCGCCCGCCACGCGGCTGCAGCTTTGGCGGCAACCATTTCACTCGTCTCGCCGTGGTCCGACCGGCGCTCGGAATGGCCGACAATAACGTGCGATGCGCCGGCATCCTTCAGCATCTCGGCGGAAATGTCGCCGGTATGCGCGCCGCTCGCCTCGGAATGGCAGTCCTGCCCGCCGGCCTTTACCGGCGACGCGGCGATCACCTCGGCGGCCCGAGACAACAATGTGGCGGGAAAGCACAAAAGCGCTTCGGTTTCGGCATCGAGCCCGGACATGAAACCATGTGCGATCGAGCGTAGCTCACCGAAAGAGGCGCTGGTTCCGTTCATCTTCCAGTTGCCCGCAACAAGCGGGCGAATGCCCGGGGTCATCGATCCACTCCGATTTTGCCGCAATTATGCGGCCCGTCCTAACAAATCGGCGTAATAAAGCAATCGGCAACCGCTCCATATCACCCTTGCGGCGCGGCATATGCCTGTCCTACAAGGCGTAAACCAAAATCCAATCGTCAACGATCCGGAAATCACAGATGCTCGACGCCTTACGCAACGCGGCCGGAACATGGGTTGCAAAGTTACTCCTGGTACTGCTGATCGCCAGCTTTGCGGTCTGGGGCATCTCGGGACAGATCGTCGGAGGGATCGGCGGCAACTCGGTCATCACTGCCGGTGAAACATCCGTTTCGGTCATCGAGTACCGCCTCGCCTACGACCGGCAATTGAATATTCTGTCGCAGCGTTTTGGACAGAGACTCACCCGTGAACAGGCCCAGGCCCTTGGTGTCGATAACCAGGTTCTGGCGCAACTCGTAGCGGGCGCAGTGCTGGACGAGCAGGCCCGCACCATGGGTCTCGGCTTGTCGGACCAGCGCCTTGCCACGCTCACAGCCGAAGACCCGGCATTCCAGGGCGCGAACGGCCAGTTCGACCGCAACCGCTTCGAGTATGTGCTCCGCCAGATCGGCATGCGCCCGGAGGACTACCTCAAGAACAGAAGCCAGGTTGCCATCCGCCAACAGATCGTCGAAGCGGTTTCCGACGGAATGGTTGCGCCCGATGCCTTTTTGAAAGCGGTCGCAATCTATCAGGGAGAGGACCGCACGATCGAATATGTAACACTGCCGGCGAGCGTGGCTGGCGAAATCCCCGATCCGGCGCCTGACGTGCTGACCAAATGGTTCGAGGACCACAAGTCGTCCTATACGGCGCCGGAATTCCGCAAGATTGCCTATGTCAAGCTCGAGCCCGAGGATATTGCCGATCCGGCGGCCGTCGCCGATGACGAGGTTCGCAAGGATTACGAGAAAAACATTGCGCGCTACACCACGCCGGAGAGACGAACGGTCGAGCAGCTTGTCTTTGTCAGCGAGGCCGAAGCGAGGGCAGCGCGTGAAAGGATAGCCGACGGCGCGACATTCGCCGAGATCGTTGCCGCCGAGGGCAAGACCGAGGCGGACACCGCGCTCGGCACAGTGACCAAGGCGGAAATCCCCGATCCGGCGATTGCCGAAGCAGCATTTTCACTTGAATCCGGCAAGGTGAGCGAAGTTGTCGCTGGAGCTTTCGGACCCGTCCTGCTGCTGGTCAGGGATGTCACGCCGGAAGTCATCCAGCCCTTCGATCAGGTCAAGGACCAGATCCGAATGGAGATAGCCGTCAACGAAGCTACGCGCGTATTGCTCGACGTTCACGACAGTTACGAGGACGCCAGAGCCGGCGGCGACTCGCTGCAGGAGGCAGCGACCAAGCTGCGATTGAAGGTGAGGACGGTTGAAGCGATCGACAGTAGCGGCAATGGACCGGACGGCGCGCCGATAGCGGATCTGCCGGCGTCGACCGAGCTGGTTCGCAGTGCATTCGATTCCGAGCCGAACATCGAAAATCCACCGATCAACATCGGCAGCAGCGGTTTCGTGTTCTATGAGGTCCTGTCCGTAACCCCGGCGCGCGACCGGACGCTGGACGAGGTGCGCACGAAGGTGCTTGCGGACTGGAAGTCGCAAACGCTGTCGGACAAAGTCGCAGCGAAAGCCAGAGAAATCGAAGCGAAGGTAAAGGACGGAACGCCTATGGCGGAAGCCGTCGCCGATCTGGCGCTGGAGCCTCAATCGAAATTCGGCCTGAAGCGCGACGCCGACGACGCCGACATCGGCAAGTCCGGAGTTGCCGCGGTTTTCAGCGTACCGGTCAACGGCACCGGCACGACCCGCGGACCGCAGGACAATAGCTGGATCGTATTCAAGGTCACCGAGAGCTTTGAACCTGCGGGCGTTGGTCCGGATACGGTGCCCGAAGATTTGAGAGATTCCTTCGCTTCCGGGCTTGCCGACGACCTTCTCGACGAGTTGGTTGCCCGGCTGCAGGACGAATACGAAGTGACGGTGAACCAGTCGGCGATCAACCGCGCGCTCAGTTTCTGACGGAAGAACGATGGCGGATCTGAAACCCTATGTAGGCAAAGTCGCTTCCGGCGACGCGCTATCGGTGAACGAAGCGCGCGAAGCATTCAATATCATCATGTCCGGCGAGGCGACGCCGAGCCAGATCGGCGGTTTCCTGATCGGCCTGCGCGTCCGCGGCGAAACGGTTGCCGAAATTTCCGGCGCCGTCGCGACGATGCGGGCGAAAATGCTGCCGGTCGAGGCGCCCGCAGACGCGATCGACATCGTCGGCACCGGTGGTGACGCGTCCGGTTCTTACAACATATCGACTCTCGCCGCGATCGTGGTGGCTGCAACGGGCATTCCCGTCGCCAAACACGGCAACCGCGCCCTGT
>JBFIBB010000127.1:0-9672 GCA_041582695.1 Rhizobiaceae bacterium | reverse complement strand
TCAGCGGCTCCTTGAGCGCAGCGATCCGCAATAGCGCTCCCGCCACGCCATGCTCTTCGGCTTTCTTTCGCAGGGGTGGCGCCACTTCGGGGGCGAAGGTGACGATGGAGAACGTGCCGCCTATTCGCCGGGTTGCCGCAAAGGCAGCTTCTGCAATGCCGACGACGGGTATGTCGGGCCAAGCCGCGCGTACGCGCTCTGCACCGGTATCGCCAAATGAAGCCAGCACGATGCCATCCGGTCGCTCGCCATATTGCCGGATCGTTTCGAGGACGCCGCGTGTCGCCTCTTCGCCATCAGCTGCCGTAACGATCAATTCCGGTCCAAATGCGGCCTGAAGAGTGGTAAAGTCGTCTCCTGGGCGCGCGACAGCTTCCGCCGCATCAGCGATCCGACGCGTCACTCCTTGGGACGTGTTTGGATTGACGATGAGAAGTCGCATCAGAGGATCACCGATGGCAGCCAGAGTGAGATGGCTGGGAAGAGATTTACGAGTAGAAGCGCGACCAGCATCGCCCCGATGAACCACAGCATCGACGGGATAATCTTCGCGATCGAGATGCGTGCAATCGCGCAGGTGATAAGCACGACGGATGCAACCGGCGGCGTCTGCTGACCGATCCCAAGATTGATGGTCAGGATCAGCCCAAAGTGCACCCGGTCGATGCCTAGCTGATCCGCCAGAGGCAGAAAGATGGGCACCAACATCAGGATAGCTGGTGTTCCGTGGATAATCGTCCCTGCCAACAGAAAGAACACGTTGATCGCCAGAAGCACGACCCAGTAATTTTCCGAGATCCCGAGGATCGCCTGGGCAATCTCCTGTGGGATGCGCTGATTTGTCAGGTACCAGCCGAGAAGGGTCGAGGTTGCGACGATGAACATCAGCATGGCAGACCGCTTGCCAGCAATGCGCAAGGTATCGATCAACGTCCCAAGTCGCACCGTGCGGTACACCAGCGCCGCCAGAAAAATGGACCAGAAAGCCGCCATGGCGCCGGCCTCGGTTGCGGTGAAGACGCCCCCCAGAATACCCACCAGAACAAGGATCGGCAGCGTCAGCGGAATTGCTGCATCCTTCCCCGTTTCGGCGACACGCTTAAGTGAGAACGCGCCCTCGGTCGGATAACCCCGCTTCACCGCCACAAAATAGGACGTGCCCATCAGCAGCGCGCAGACAAGAATGCCGGGCAGAATGCCCGCAGCAAAGAGCTCCGCGATCGAAGCATTTGCGACATAGGCGTAGAGAATGAGGTTGAGCGACGGCGGTACTATGATCGCCATGGTCGCCGAGGTCGACGTGACAGCAGCAGCGAAGGCGGCCGGATAGCCCCGCTTGCGCATCTGTGGGATCATGACCGATCCGATGGCCGCCGCATCTGAGGTGGCAGTACCGGAGATCTCAGAAAAAAACAAAGAAGTCAGGATATTGACGTGGGCAAGCCCGCCGCGGATGTGGCCGACAAGCGATGAGGCGAATGCAATGAGCTTCTCCGCGATCTTGCCCTGGTTCATTATCTCGCCGGCAATCATGAACAAAAGGGCCGCGACCAAGAGGTAGTTGTTGGCGCCCCCAAATGGGATCAGCCCGATGATCTGCGGTACGACCGCCGGGTCGAGCAGGATCATCGTTGCAGCGGTGACGCCCAGCACGAAAGCAATGGGTAGCCCTGCGATCAGAAGCGTGATGAGAAGGATCAGGATGCCCCAGCCGGGATCGAAAGGCATCAGGCGTCGCTTTCTGGAATGAGGGCGTCGGGGTCGACACGCCCCGTCGCAATGCCCACGAGGCGGACCGCACAGAAGATCGCGATCAGGAAGCCGCCAAACGCCATGGTGCCGCGAAACAGAGCCACGGGAAGGTCCACCGAGATCAGCATCCGCCCCATAAAGCTCTGCGCAGCAATTCCACCGTACCACGCCATCAACGACCCGAAGCCGCCCATCAGGATGAGGTTTAGGCACGTCACGAGGCGTTTTGCACCGGGCGGCAAGGTCCGCAAGACCGCGTCGAAGCCAAGGTGCTCATTGGTCCGCGTGAGATAAGCCGCCCCGATGAACGTCAGCGCCGCCAGGATGTGCGCGGGCAGTTCTTCGCCCCAGGATACGCTGTCATTCAGGATGAACCGGGCGAAGACCGCCCAGTTCAAAAGCACCAGAAGAAGGCCCGCCATGGCGATCACCAACGCGTCGAGTAGCGCCGCTGTCCAGCGGTCGAGCGTATCAATCACGTTTGCCAGGCGGTCCATCTCCGTCGTGCCTCACTCGATACCGAGCGCCGCTTTGGTCGCGGCGATCATGTCTTCGCCGATCACGTCGACGAAGGTCGGGCTCTGGTAGAGCGGCGCGGCCGCGGCCTGAAAGGCAGCGAAATCGATCTCATTCACTTCCAGCTTTTCAGCGAGCGCAGCGATGGTTTCCGTGTCGGTGGTCTCACCCCATTCGAACGTCCATGGTGCAACCTCTTGCGCGACCTCAAGAACAGTCTCCCGCAGTTCCGGATCGAGGCTGGCTAAGTAAGGCTCCCCAAAGACTAGGAACGTCGGCAGGTAAACGTGGTTCGACAGCGACATGTACCCCTGCACTTCATAAAGCTTAGCAGTGTCGACGACGTTTGCGGGGTTTTCCTGACCATCGATCGTGCCCTGATCGAGCGCCGAATAGACTTCACCGAAGGACAACGGCGTCGCGTTTGCGCCCAGCGTGTTGAACATCTCGACCCGCTGTTTGTTTGTGGGCGTACGGATCTTCAGGCCTTCGAGATCTGCGGGCACAACGATCGGGCGGACCTTGTTGGTGATTTGGCGGAACCCGTTGTCCCACATTGCGGCCAGTACCATGCCTGTGCCCTCGAAGCCTTCCGCTAGCATCTCGCCTGCGGGGCTTGCCGCGAAGGCCTGCACAGCAGCACGATCTTCGAACAGGTAGGGCAGGTCAAAGATCGCTGTGCGTGTGTTGATCTGGCTCACCGCCGACGCCGACAGCGAGGCGTGATGAGTGCCCAGCGAGAGGCCCTGCAGCACGTCTTCTTCCTTACCAAGCGTGTTCGACATGAAGATCTGCACGTCGATGTCGCCAGGCGCAGCTGCTTCCAAACGCTTTTCGTATTCTTGGAGGAAGACGTGTGCGAAGGATCCTTCGGGGAGCGAAGAATTGATCTGAAGGACTGCTTGGGCCGAGGCGACCGCAGGTAGGACTGCGGCAACCGTCGCAAGTAAAAACTGGCGGGTCATGGTTCGATTCTCCTATCCGAGTGACAGCCTTGAAAAGCCGAGATGGCATGAAAAGCAATTTTCCCTTTTCCAAAGACAGGAAACAAGGTTTTCTTGCGCTCGGACACCCCTTTCCTGCTGAATGCGCAAAAAACATGCAGCTTAACTCACTTGGGCGCCGGGAAAAGAAAGACGGAGTGGTTTGCGCTGTGACAAAATCCGCGCCTAGAGCTCTCCGAACCGGTCGTGGATGTCTTCGATTCCCGCCATCCTTTTACGCCCTTTCGGTCCAGAAAGCTCAAGAGTGCGCGCGGCCACCAGATTGCACACCGCCATCACACCGACATGGTTCAAGAGCGGTGCGCCTGACGTGGTGGCACATGGGAAGTGCCACCGCGCTTCCAGGACCTCCATCGAAGGAATGTCACCAATAATCGCCAATTTTGCGCCAGTCGACGCCGCTGTTTCGGCAAGGGTCCAGGCAAGTTTCGGGCTCCGTCGAAGCAGGAGCATGACTAGAACATCGTCTGCCGAAATCGTCGTGACTGACTCTGCCAGTGTTTCTCCCGGCCTTGGTATCAAGTTGACATCCGGGAGGACCTGAGTGACCTGCCAGGCCAAGTAGTTGGCCAACGGGAAACCCGCTCGATACCCCGCCAGCCAAACGCGTCGCGCCCTGTGCATGGCCTTGGCCAAAGCGTCCACATCTTCGGTGTTCAGCCCGCCATAAGTCACGTTCAGGTTCAGATGAGACTGTTCTAGATGTGCGGCAACAGACCCGCTCTCTGCTTCCGCCGTTGCACCGAAGCGCAGCAGCGCCGCACCATTGCGCCCCTCTTCACGGACCGCCTTGCGGGCTTCTTCGAATGAAGCGTAGCCAAGTTTGCGCACGAAGCGGGACACAGTTGCGTTGGAAACACCAGCCAAGTTGGCAATTTCCGACGCAGAGTAGCCGGCCATATCCCCCGGGAAGTCCAGAACTGAATCGGCCAAGCGACGCTCTGTCGGGTGCAGGTCGGGCAGAGCTGCGCGAACGCGAGCCATGAAAGTCTTGTTCGATGCATGCGTCATGCATGCAAAATGCTTTTCATAAAGAATTTGGTAAAGGCGGAAGTTTGTGTCAGTTGATTCCGGGCAGCTAGTCTGGCCACACGATCGCACTTGGTCCATTATTTTGAGCGTTGGTCGCTCAAGGCTCCTGCCATCACAGACAAGAACAACTAAGTACGTTACCCCGCCCCCTCGACGGGTTTCGAACTCTGCAGGGGTAAGGCCCTCTCGGTCCAGGCCCGATGGAGTCCCGCCCTCGAGTTCATAGACTGGCTTATTCCGCTGTTGCCATGCCAAGTCGCCGCAACACACGCCTCTCAATTATCACGACCACCATATAGAAAAGCACCGATAATATGACCGAGACGGCAGCCACCGTCCAAATCATCCCGTAATCGAGAAATCCACGCGATTGGTTCAAGAGGTTTCCGAGGCCTCTTCCCGTTGCCAGCCACTCAGCGATCATAACCCCCAAAAGCGCACGGGGCACGGTCAGGCGGGTTGCCGCGAACAGGTAGGGCAGCGAAGCTGGGATCGTTACCATGCGCAACTCGGTCCACCGGTTGGCTCCATAGGCGCGGGGTAAGTCTTCTCCGCTGCGCGGTACCAGAGCCAGGCCCTGGGCCAGTGTCACGAAGGCCGGAAAAAATGTAACGGAGATAGTGACCCAAAGAGTCAGTGAGGTGCCGCGACCGAGGATGAGAACCAAAAGCGGCGTGAGCGCCACGAGCGGCATGGTCTGCGTGACTAGGGCCACGGGCATGAAGGCGTCGATGGCGCGCGGGAATAGCCGGGATGAGATCGCGAGCAGAAATGCAAAGCACAGACCGGCGGCCATGCCAATGAATGTGATGGGCAGGGTCTGGGCTAGCGCATCCAAAAGGCGGGCCTGCGCGCTTTCGGCCGTCTGGTTCAGAAAAAGATACTCGATCACGCCCCACGGCGTCTTCGAGATCAAATCCGGAACACCAGTCAACTTGATGAACAGCCACCAGACCGCAAAGGGTAAGGCGACTGTACCTACTACCATGGCCGCCCGTTTAATGGGGTGCCCGGGAGGCGGTTCCGCGCCCGGTACGGCGGTGTTCAAAGTCACTGCGCGGGTCGAGCCGATCATTTGAGCGGCGAGAAAAGAAAAGATGCCGTAGCTGAGACCCGCGATCAGCGTTGCGACAAGTCCGATTCCCCAAAGGCGGTCTGGCTCGCCTCGCCCCAGCGAGCCCAGGAGATAAGCGCCGAGGCCCCACCTGCCTCCGCCACCAAACTCGGCCAAGATCGCGCCTAGCACAGCGTTTGGGGCAGCGACGCGGAGACCGGCGAGTATGGAAGGCATCGCGCCACGAAACTGCACGCGGCGCAGGATCTCCCAGCGGTGGCCGCCATAGGCGCGGATCAAGTCTGTTGCGCGACTATCGGCCTGCGACAGCCCGATCACCGTTGCGCTCATGGTCACGAAGTACACTCCAAGCGCCGCAAGAGCGATCCGTGGAGCCATTCCCGAAAGCGTCAGTACGAGGATCGGTGCGATGGCAATCGGGGGTAGTGCGAAGATGGCGATATTGACCCCTCGGAATAAACGTAGCGCCGTGGGCGACAAGGCGAAAAGGATGCCGGCAACGATGCCAAATACGTTGCCGATGATGAATCCGGCCGTCGAGGCATAGAGGGTAGCCCAGATGTGGCGAGGATAGTCGTTCCAGTCTTGCCAAAGGCGGATGAGGATCTCGGAACAGCCGGGCAGCGCACCGCCTGCGACAAGATCCATACGACCCACTAATTCCCAAACCGCTAGCAGAATTGCGGCGTTGCGAAAGCCACGCCTCAGGCCGGGCACTTCAGCCGCCATGCAATACCCCTGCAATGTGATCGCAGACGCGGTGGAATTCTGGGTCCGAGAACAATTCGGGGGCACGCGGGCGGTCGAATGGCAACTCGATCAGGTCTATGATGCGCCCCGGATTTGCATGCATCACCACGACACGGTCTGCAAGGAACACAGCTTCATCAATGCCGTGCGTGACCAGAAGCGCGGTCGATCCGGTCTCAGTCCAGATTCGCTGAAGTTCAAGATTCATCTGCCGTCGCAAGATCTGATCCAGCGCCCCGAACGGCTCATCCATGAAGAGCACTTGGGGGTGTGTCACCAAGGCTCGAGCAATGGCCACTCTCTGTCGCATCCCGCCGGAAAGCTCGCCGGGCAGGGCGTTTTCGTACCCGTTCAATCCTACGAGGTCGATCATATTCTGAACATGACCGCCCGCCTCTGCGATTGGCCGGCGCAACACTTCGAGTGGAACCTCGACGTTGCGCCGCACATTACGCCACGGCAGGAGTGCTGCATCCTGGAAGGCGATACCCGTAACGCCTTGGCGTGCGGCTTCTAGTGGCAACTTTCCCGCAATCAGTACGCTGCCGGTATCAGGGGTCTCGAGGCCAAGCGCGATGCGCATGACTGTAGACTTCCCGCATCCGGAGGGGCCAATGATCGCAGTGAAGGATCCTTCGTGACAGGACAAGGTGACGTCGCGTAGTGCTTCGACAACCTTGCCCCGCCCTGAAAAGGTCTTGCCGACCCCGGAAAGGGAGATCCCGTCCGGGGCTGTCATCAAATCTCCTTGAGGAGCGTGGTATCAAACATGTCGCGGCTGCCGACGATGCCCACTTCGCCGAGCGCGCTGAGATTGGCTTCGATATCATCCTCAGACATGGCGAAATAACCAGCCGGGCTTTCCATCAGCGGCTGCTGGGCATTGTTGAAGAATACCTCGTTTTCGATAGTTCGACCGGTGCCCTTGAACCATGATTCGGCCCATTTCGGCGGCCAAAGGTTCGGATCCTTGAAGTTCTCTTCCCAACCCTTCCGCGATGCCCGCAGCCACGCCACCAGATCGGAACGTTTTGAGGCAAGCGTTTCCTCGGTCACAACAACCGTGTCATTGTAAATTGTGAACCCAAAGTCGTAGAGCAGGAAAGACGTCGCCTCTACGCCTTGCTGGCTGATCGTGTAGGGCACGTTGGTGGTGAAATCGAGGCTCGCGTCGATCTCGCCTTGGATCAAGGGCGTGGGATCATAAGCATAGGGCACGATGTTGACCTCGGATGGATCAATCCCGTTGAGGACAAGCATGGCATTCACCGAAATGACGTTTACCGGCGGCACCGCCAGCGTCTTCCCGATAAGATCTTTTGGTTCATTGATCGGATTGGAGACCAGCGACACGATACCGATTGGGTTCTTCTGATACTGCGCGCCAATGATCTTGAACGGCGCCCCCTGATCGACGATCGCCTTGATGGTCGTATCGGGTGTGGTCAGCGCAAGGTCGGCACGACCTGCGATGATAGTGCTTTCGGGGATCACATCGGGGCCACCAGAAAGGTAAGTCAGGTCAAGCCCTTCGTCGGTGTAGTAGCCTTCGTCGATGCCGATGAAATATCCTGCGAATTCAGCATCATTGATCCATGCAGCCTGCATGGTGAACGCCGTAGCTGCACGCGCACGAAACGGCAGTGCGGACGCTGTTACACCCGCGGCGGCAGTGCCGAGAAAGCGGCGGCGGTTCAGTTTTGGGGTCATTGGAGTCTCTCCCGTTGTGTTCAGCTTCAGGCAAGTCCCTGCAGGCGCTGAAGCTCCTGCAAGGGCGGCGTTACACCGATTTGTTTTGGATCAAGTAGCGGCCACTTTACGCCACGAGGGCGTTTTGCACGGTGTTCGACGACATGTGTGCGCGAGGGAGTGAATATCTTGTCGACCAAGATGTCGGTCTCAGATGGCTGTAACTGGTCTTCAACCAGTTGAACGTCATGCACAACCGCATGAACAGGCGTGTCCTCGTCGACGAGCCCGAGATCAGTGAACATGCCCCATTCTAGATCGAAGAATCCGTGCCCTTTGCCAAAACGCACGCCGTTTACGGACACAGCCGAGGCACCCGTCACAAGATAGTCGAACCGGCCATGCCGAGCGATTTCTTCGAGAGTTATTGGAACGCCGAAATGCTCCATTCCGTCCAGCCAAGAAGCATAAAGCGCCGCACCCTTGGGCACGGTCTTTGGGTCGAGAAAGACAAAACCCCTGTAGATGCCGTATGTCGACATCACGAATGGCTTGCCTGCCTCGATCATTCGGCGGCGCAGGTCGGTCAAGCAATTGTCAGGCGTGATGAACGCGAAACAGCTGGATATGTAAGCAGGGTCTTCTACAAGCCGGTCAGTCGCCGCTTCGGACCCCTCGAAGTCGGGAATGACTTCCGCGAAGTTCAGGTGAAACCGAGTATCCGGCCTCGCCACATCTTGCAACTTTGTCCATATCTTTTCGCGGATTGTTCTTGAGGTCGACATCTTGCCTATCTCGCGTGTTTCATTGTTTCATAGGATTGAAACCACTGTTTCAATCGTCAAGAAGATTCGTAACCGATGGCCTCACGTCTGATCCTCAGAATCCAAGAGCGCTCCGCGCGTCTGACATCTAGCGAGAAGAAGATCGCGCAGGTTCTTTTGCAAAATCAGAGCCTTGTCGAAACGCACACCGCAACCGAACTGGCGGGAATTGCTGGCGTGTCAAAGGCAACGACTGCCCGTTTTTTCCGCAGTTTGGGATACGCAGACTTTGAGGAAGTTCGCCTTCAGGCCCGTGAAGAGCGAAACCGCCGTGAACCCTATGCTGCCCTCGAATCGATTCCGGAACCTGCTTCGCTTGGACGGACAATCTCTGACCACCTCGAACTTGAACTACGGAACATGACCCGCACCTTCGAGGAAATGCGATCAGACCTTCTTCCTGAGTTGGCAGAACTAATCGAGTCCGCGCCACGGGTTTGGTTTGTTGGCTTCGGTGATGAACAGTCGCTTGCTGCTCATGGACAGGCAATGTTCTCGCGATTGCGACACAGCGTACATCAGTTGCAGGGAATAGGCCAACGCTGGGCAAAAGAATTGTCGATGACTGGACCGCGCGATGCCTTGTTCCTTTTGACGTTTGAACCGCGGCCCAAGATTCTACGCCCCTTGCTTACCCACGCCCGAACCACGCGGATGCGAGTAGTAACTATAACCGATCATGCTTATGCGCCCCAGGCGGCCCGATACTCCGAAGCCGTTCTACCTTGTCATTTAGCCAGTTATGGGATGTTGCCGACCCATTCGACGATGCTGTCGGTGCTACGCCTGATTGCCGTCGCGTATCTTGGCAAGAACTCCGAGACTGTAAGTCAGCGAGTTGCAACCTTGGCTGCTATCGATGAGGAATTGGACCTATTCGAATGAATGTAATCTACGCTCGGTGTGAGGTGCTGTCAGACCAATTCGAACCAGTCTCAGCTTGGACAGTGACGCTGTCCCTTATGCCGCACCGAGTTGACGCCACTCGGAGAGAGCGGCGGCGCGGTTCGGCTTGAAGAGGTTTCGGCTT
>JBFIBB010000126.1:0-9772 GCA_041582695.1 Rhizobiaceae bacterium | reverse complement strand
GCTGCATCTGACCGGCAAGGAATACGGTATTCTGGAGCTGCTGTCGCTGCGCAAGGGCACCACCCTGACCAAGGAAATGTTCCTCAACCATCTTTACGGCGGAATGGACGAGCCCGAACTCAAGATCATCGACGTTTTCATCTGCAAGCTGCGCAAGAAGCTGGACCTGGCTTCGGGCGGCCAGAACTACATCGAAACCGTCTGGGGACGCGGCTATGTACTGCGCGAGCCGGAGGATATTCGCGAAAGCGCTTAATTTATAAGAATCAATTGTTTACATGAAAAAACCCGGCTTTGAGCCGGGTTTTTTTAATGAACAGGCGTAAAGTGGCTGCCGGCTGGACGGAGGCCGCCGGCGCTGAGAACAGGCTGATATCAGGCGGCGGCCTGCAGGCTGCGGAAGCGCTCCATCAGGATCGGCCGGTCGAACGGCTTCATGATGTAGCCCGCAGCGCCAGCGCGTTTTGAACGCATGATCGCGCCGATGTCCATTTCCGGAATGCAGATGGCAATCTTGGGCGTGTTTTCGGCGCCACCGATCTGCCGGACGCGTGAAATGAAGTCGGTCGCCTCCATGTCGGGCAGAATGCCGTCCACGATGATCACGTCGGGCATTTCGGCTGCACACATGCTGATGGCTTCTTCACCATTGGAAGCTTCAATGACCAGCATCTGGGGGCCGGCCAAAATCCGCTTCGCGACTTTCCTGATGACGCTTGAATCGTCAACGATCATACAGCGCTTCATGGCTCTTTTCCTTTGGTACGCCTGCGCGGCGCGTCTCACTTGCGCCACTTCTCCTGTTATGCGTTGGATGCTAGCCGATCCGGGTAAACGCAGAGAAAAGAGACAAGGTAAAGTAATCGCTACCGGATATTTACAAGTATTCGCAACAAAAGAATTTACCGAGAATTAAGCATGAATTCGCGGCAGGAGATCGCGTGCAAGAGGCTGTCATTCAAGGAAGTCAGGCCCTGCTGGCGGCAGCGCCGGGAAACCGCAACCGGCGAGCGCGTTCAGCTCGCCTTCAGCACGATTTCGTCGCTGTTGGCTCGGATCTCGATCGTCATTCCGGCTTCATGGGCAAGCAACAGCGTGTAATACGGTTGAACCGCATGAGCGTCGATCGGTTCTTCCGGCTTCCGGCCCGAATGCAGTTCAAGGAATTTGGGAGGCACGCGCATCATCGGACCGGTCGCCCTCAACGTGAATACCGGCTTTTCAGGACCGGTTTCGAGTGACAGGTTTATTTCGCCGCCGCGCGGAATTGCCGCGTTGGCGATCAGCAGCAGGTTGAGCAGCAACTTGACCTGGTTCTTTGGCAGCAGTACCCGGGTTCCGGTCCAGGAGAAACTAGGTTTTTCGTTGGCCATATAAGCACTTGCGACAGCCTCGGCGTCGCCGGTGTCGATTTGCATGCCGGCCGATCCGGCCGCGCCGAATGCTATGCGGGCGTACTGCAACCGTGCGGAAGCGTTGCGGGCGCTGGCCCTTATCAGCGCCATGGCGTCATCGTCGGCGCCGCCTTCGTCAAGCAATTCCAGACCATTGTTGATGGCGCCCACGGGCGAAATAATGTCATGGCAGACCCTGCTGCACAAAAGCGCTGCAAGTTCTGGTGCGCTCAATGTTAGAAGTTCGCCCATAACCAATGCTCCTGACGTTTTGCGGTTCGCCCCTGGGATACGAACCGGAGTTGCCCGAATCGCCATCCGCGTACCCGGGAAGCGATACATGGGCAGTGTCCTCTCGGCAAGAATACGCCTGCGAAGGCGCTCTGCGACAATCCCGTCGCCAAATAACCCATAAAACGCCTCATTTCCGGCATGGGTAAATACGAACATTAATGGTTGAAAAAGGATTACGCATTAGCGTTACCACACCATTGACAGGATCGCTGGCCATTCAAAGGGCGTTAACTACCGAACCTGTCAGCTGAATTTGGCATGGAGTTACGCATCATGACATTCAGGCTCGTTTATCACCGGGTGATGGCGGTCGCCGCCATTGTCCTCATTTCGGCGGGGTTGATGCTTGGCAATCCTGGGCGCGCGCTTGCCGACAACACCTATTCGGCTCAGGAAATCGTCGATTCCGGCCACCGGTTCTTCGGCGCGACTTCTGGCGGGCTTGCTACCGTGGTCGAGAAGATTTTTGCCTCTTACGGCCTGCCGAACGGTTATGTGCTTGGCGAAGAGGGCGCGGGCGCGATTGTCGGCGGCCTCACCTATGGCGAGGGTACGCTCTACACGAAGAATGCCGGGGACCACAAAGTCTTCTGGCAGGGACCGTCGGTCGGCTGGGATTTCGGCGCCAACGGCTCGCGCCTGATGATCCTCGTCTATAACCTCGATCAGGTCGATTCGCTCTACCGCCGGTTTGGCGGGGTTGCCGGCTCGGCCTATGTGGTGGCGGGTCTCGGTTTCAATGTTCTGAAAAACCGCGATGTGCTGCTGGTTCCGGTAAGAACCGGCGTCGGCGCCAGATTGGGCGTGAACATCGGATATCTGAAGGTCACGCAAAGGCCGACCTGGAATCCGTTCTAGGCCGTCACTGAACCTATTCCCGGACCGGCGGGTTTTCGTTCGTCCGCCGGCCCTGCGCATGCGCGGATGCAGAATATCGGCGGTCATCTTAACACTACCGACAAGTTTGTGACGCAGATCACTGGATAGATGTCCCCCGGCATGCGACAATTGGTAAATATTGTCTTAACCACCGTCACTTCGGGATCAGTCTGTGGTTCAATCCGTTCTGTTTTTGCTGCTGGGCTTTTTGTCCGCCGTACTGCTTGTTTTGCTGATTGCACCTGCTGTCTGGCGCCGGGCCGTTATTCTCACACAACGGCGCATCGAGGCATCGGTGCCTCTGTCTTTGAATGAATTGCGGGCCGCAAGGGACCAGGTCCGGGCGGAAGCCGCCATCGAAATCCGGAAGCTGGAGATCGCCAACAAGGCGCTCAACGCAAAGACCGTGGCATTGAAGACCGAGATCAGCAAACGGCTCGACGAAATCAAACTCCTGAACGACGAGAGTAGCGAACAAACCGGGATGATCGAATCCTTGCGAGCCGAAATACTTTCGCTGAATTCGAAGCTGGAAAACCAGTTGGGCGACAACGAGAAGCTTGCGGCGCAACTGGCAAACGCCTGCGACCAGATCGAAATCAAGATTGCCGAAAACGAACATCTGGCACGCTTGCATGACGAGGCTTCGCTGGTATCCAGCAACAGGCAGATCGATCTGGTGGCCGCCGAAACAAGGGTCGAGAAGCTGTCGGGCGAGATCGACGCGCTGAAACAGCTGCGCAGCGAGATGGAGGAGCAAATCCGCGAATTGTCGGCGCAGGTCAAGATCGCCGAACGCGGCGAACAACTGAAGGACCAGAAGATCGCCGGTCTGGAAGGAAGGCTCGAAAAGCTGGTCTCCGCCCTTTCGGACAGCGAGGAAAAGCTGGACAGGCGGGAAAAGGAACTGGCGCGGTTGAAAGATTCGTTCAGGCAAAGGGAATTCGATGACGACGATCTTCGCCGCCGGCTTGAGGATGCCGAGAAGCAGCGGGCCCAGCTCGAGGCGGCGGCGGACCAAGGATTGAAGGAGGAATCGGTGGCAAGGCATGACGGTAACGGAGACCTTGAAGCCCGAGTCGGGCAGCTCGAGGACGACAAGGCGCGTCTCGAGGAGAGACTGAAGAAGATCGTCGCCGAAAACCGGCGGCTCAAATCCGGCGATGACGCCGAGCGCACGGCAAACGGGCAGGGCAGGGAGGCCGAGCAGAACGAAAACGCAGAGCTACGCGCCCAGATCAATCATCTGGCGGCGGAAATCGTGAACCTGACCGCACTGCTAGACGGGCCGAATTCGGAGATTTCAACGATTATTCGCGGCGGCAAGGGCCGCACCGGTTCGGTCGACCGGTCGTCGAGCATTGCCGACAGGGTTCGCGCGCTCAGGGATGCGGCGTTGTCCAATCAGCGGACGGGTGTGGATTAGGATTTCATGCCGTGTTCCGGCTCAGCCGGTGCATGGCAATGGCGGATGCGGCGGCAACATTGAGGCTGTCGAAACCCGGCGCCATGGCGATGCGTACCGGCTTCGTCCTGCCAAGGACTTCGGGTGAAAGCCCAGGCCCCTCGGCGCCGAGCACGAGTGCCAATCGGCGCGCCGGTTTGACCTGTTCGATCGCGATCTTTCCACTTGGCGACAAGGCGACAATTCCGAAATCCTGAGCAATCAGCCGATCCAGAATATCAGCGGCTACGTCTTGCCGGAAAAAGGGAACCTTCAATACCGCGCCGACCGAAACCCTCAACGCCTTTCGATAGAGCGGGTCGCAGCAGGTTTCGTCCAGCAGGACGGCGGTGACGCCGAAGGCGGCCGCGTTGCGGAATATCGAACCGATGTTGTCGTGATTGGATATGCCGGCGCAAACGACCACCAGGCAAGGGGTGTTTCCAGGCGGCGCGAAAGGCAAGGATGGCATGCGGCCGCGCAGACCGATCGCCAGTATGCCGCGATGAACCGGAAAACCCGCAATGGCGTCGTACACGTCGCGCGCGGCGACGTAGACCGGAATATCACGCCGTTTCAGCGCCAGTTCGGTGGCGAGGCCCTCGACACGGTTTTCCAGTACCAGGATCGACTCGGTTTCGAAACGCCCGCTTTCCAGCAGCGCACGCAACACAACCCTTCCTTCGGCAACAAATCGACCCTGCCTGCCGACAAGATCGCGTTCCCTGATATCGCGATAAGCCGCGATGCGCGCATCGTCCGGATCCAGAATTCGGATGATGTCGCGCACGCCGCTCTCCGGGTATCTGTTCGCCTCGAATGCGGTGCAACATTCTTGCAGCCAGGCGAAGTGTCAACCCGGATCGACCGATCGGCGGAATGCCAAAACCGGCGAATGCCCGCAGATTTCAGTTCGGCTCGAGGATATTGTTGAGCACGTCCATAATCCGTTCGGCCTTGGCGCATTTGGCCGAATAATAGATCGTCTGGCCGTCGCGGCGGGTCTCGACCAGGTTGAGCGCTCTGAGCTTGGCGAGATGCTGCGAAAGCGCCGACTGGCTCAGGTTCACCCTGCGCGCGATCTCACCTACGGAAACCTCGTTACGCATCAACTGGCACATGATCAGAAGCCGCCGCTCGTTTCCAAGCACGGATAGAAGTTTCGCACCATGAGAATGGTGTTTCGCGATATTGACGTACATGTTGTTGGCCCCATTTCCTTTTTCGTCCGCCGGACCAAAGCCAATTGCTGGCAATCTCCGGCGCGGTTCTTTCGCCTTTGCCGGATGTGCAAACCCCGGACAAGCCATAAGGATCAGAAGTTGCTAAAAAAAGCAACGCCAATTTCAAATAATTCACGCGAAATGATGAAAAGTACCTTACGATCCGATACCACGGATTGTATCCAGCAACGCCTTGAACGCTATGCGTAGATCGGCTTCGGCCGCAAGCGGCGCCTGGAAGGTGATTCGCCGCACCATGTCGCCATTGGCCAAATCGATTCCCTCCGGGTCGATGCCGGTCAGCTTCCAGTCGCTGTTGCCCTTGTTTCTACCATCGCTTGCAATAAGCCGTATCGCATCGGCGTGGTCCATGTTCATATGGTCGATCGCCGACTGTTCGGCGGCGGCAACCGCCCTGCTGATTTCCGAGGCCAGCAGAAGATGTCTCCGGTCCAACGCATATGCGCGGGCGAAGCCGCCGTTCAGGCTGGCGGAGAGGATATCCAGGCGAAAAAACGCGAAATCGCCGAAATCGGCATAAAGCGCCGCTTTGGGGTGGCGATTCAGGTAGCGCCGTCGTGCGCGCCTGCCATCCTCGCTGTCACGGACGAGTTCAGCCGCGTCGCAGACTATCGTCATCCGCGGATGGGCAAGCGGATCGCCTTTGCCCGGTTCGCCGATCAACAGCGAACAGCGCGGATCGGCTTTAAGCGCAGAGGTGTGCGGCGCCAGCGCGGAAACCAGAATGACCGGTGTTCCGTCTGTGTCGGTCGCGGTGGCGGTGCGGCTTGCAAGCGGATGGCCGCTCTGCGGATCAAGAGTCGCCAACGCGCCATAACGGGCGGTTCTCAGCAACGACCGCGCAAGTGCGATCGCTTCGGAATCGACGGGCTGTAGCCGCGGGTCTGGGTTGCTGGCCATTGTGTCACGAACTCACGAACAGATCCGATAATGGTATGGATTATCGAAGCTGTCATCAAATGGCGATGTGACCGTCTTCGATCAGGGATCGGGTAGTGGCATGCCTGACTCCGAAATGCGACAGCGTGGTGGCGGTGCCCGCCTTTTCGGAAGATGCGGCAACTGCCGGCGCGCCGGGCGTGCGCGAAAATCTCGGCGCCGGCGCCGGGCGGGCTTCGTTTCCCATGTGGGAATTCCGGGCCTTGTTGTGTGGATGGCCGGGAGCTTCGGCGATGGTGAGCACAGGTGCGACACAGGCGTCGCTCGCCTCGAAATGCTCCGTCCACTCGGCGCGCGTTCTGGTGCGCATTCGGGCGGCGATCGCCTCGCGCATGGCGGGCCACTTGTCGCGATTGTATTGCGATTTCGCGAGATTTTCGTCGAGCGGCAGGAGTGCGGCGAATTCGGCAAAGAACTGTGGTTCAAGACAGGCGACCGCCATGAAATGGCCATCGCCGGTTTCATAGGTGTCGTAGAATGGCGCGCCTGAATCGAGCAGGTTCGTTCCGCGCGCATGTTGCCACATGCCGGCCGACGACAAGGCAAAGAACAGCGATGCAAGTTTCGAGGCGCCGTCGATCATTGCCGCATCGACGACCTGGCCGCAGCCGGAATGAGCGCGTTCGATCAGCGCCGACAGCACGCCAGCAATGAGAAACATCGTTCCGCCGCCATAGTCGGCAACGAGGTTTAGCGGTGGAACGGGCTTTCCGTTTTTGGGTCCGATGGCGTCCAGTACGCCTGAAAGCGCCAGATAGGTCAAATCATGGCCGGCACGCCCGCAAAGCGGGCCTTCCTGCCCGAACCCGGTCATGCGGCCATAGACGAGGCGCGGATTGACCGCCAGACAGTCATCCGGGCCAAGACCGAGCCGCTCCATCACGCCAGGGCGGAAGCCTTCGAGCAGGATATCGGCATTGCGGCACAGGTCGAGCACGAAACCGATGCCTTTCGGCGACTTCAAATCGACCCTGACAATGGCGCGGCCAAGCCGGTCGATATCGACGCCGGCGGGAAGCGTGAGAAACGACCCCGCCGGCTTCAAACGTTCGATGCGCACGATTTCCGCGCCCAGTTCCGCAAGGATGTAACCGGCCAGCGGGACCGGGCCGAGGCCCGCCATCTCGACAATCCGGACGCCGGCGAGCGGGCCTTGTTTCTGCTGGCCGCCGATCACAGCGCTGCTACCGCGGCGCCATGCGGATTGCTCCGTCGAGCCGAATGGTCTCGCCGTTCAGCATCTGGTTTTCGACAATGTGCACGGCAAGCGCGGCATATTCCGACGGATCGCCAAGGCGGGGCGGGAAGGGTACCTGCTGGCCGAGCGAAATCTGGGCCTCTTCCGGAAGACCGGCCAGAAGCGGCGTCTTGAACAGGCCTGGCGCGATGGTGACGACGCGTATGCCGGAACGGGCGAGATCGCGCGCGATCGGCAGGGTCATGCCGACAATGCCGCCTTTGGACGCGGAATAGGCCGCCTGGCCGATCTGGCCGTCGAAAGCGGCCACGGAAGCGGTGTTGATGATCACTCCGCGTTCGTTGCCTTCGAGCGGCTCGAGGTTTTGTGTGACATTGGCGAACAGGCGGATCATGTTGAATGAGCCGACGAGATTGATCTGTATCGTCTTGTTGAACAGGTCGAGCGGATGAACGCCGTCCTTGGAAACCGTTTTCATGGCCATGCCTATGCCTGCGCAATTGACGAGAATGCGCGGCTCGCCGAGCTTCTCCATCGCGGCCGACAGAGCGGTCTCGCCGGCTTCCGCGCTCGACACGTCGCAATGGACGGCATGGCCGCCGATTTCGGCGGCTATCTTCTCGGCATTTGCCATGGCGACATCCAGCACCGCCACCGATGCGCCTTTTTCGGCAAGCGCGCGCGCTGTCGCCGCCCCAAGTCCCGAGCCCCCGCCGGTAACGATGGCAACCTGACCGTCAATATTCATGAAGCACTCCCGTATTACGTATAGGTCAATGTGGACGCCATGTTACGCATTTGCGAAGCCGTACGGCAATCGGCAAACCGGCTAATACCGAAGCTACTTCCGCTTTCCAGCGCCAAGTCGGGACTGAAGAAGGGACAGCGCCCCGCGCCACGGCGCAAATGCATCGGCTTGGCGAAGATGCTCCAGCCCGGCCTTCGTATAGGTGCCTTCGGTCGCAATGCCGGCAAGAATCTCCTCAAGCGGCTTGTCGGGATTTGCGAGAGCGAAAGTCGTTGCGCCGCGCACGTGGCGCACCGCCATGTCTCTCGCGACCTCTGGCGGCCAGCCCGCCTGGGTGAACCAGTCGGCCAAAGCATCCAACAGCTCGTAGATCCAGGCATAGGAACAGGAGGCAAGCGTCGCCATCTCGAACTTGTCCTCGGAATCGAACACCACCACGCGGCCGGTGGCGCCAAGCAGGCGTTCCATCGCCGGATTTGCCGGATAAAGCGGAAAAAGCGAGTCGCCCGCCTCGATGAAGCTCGACGGCATGAAACGCACGACGGTTTCGGGCATACGGGCGATGGACCGGAGTTGGCTGATCGTGACACCGGAAACCGCCGACAGGACGATCTGATCCGGACGGAAGGCAAGTCCGTCGAGCGCCGCTTCCAACTGGTGGGGGCGGACGGACAAAACCACGGTGCCGGCATTGTCGATCACATCCTGGCTCGAACTGGCGACCACGCATCCGTGGTCTGCCGCCAACCGGGCCGCGACCGCGGCATTTCGCGGCGACACGATGATGCGGCCGGAATGCCCGCCCCTGCGCAGGGCGGTGATTGTGTAGCTTGCCAGGTGACCCGCGCCCAGAAAGCCGAGCGTGTCGTTGCTCATGCCTGCCCTTGGTATTTGGCGATCGCGGCTACGATGTCATCCGACCCGATGACGCCGACGATCCGCCCGTTGTCGATGACGCCGATTTCGCCCTTGGTCCTGGCCAGTGTGGCGAGGAGCTGGCGCACCGGCGTGTCCGGCTTTGCGGAACCGGCTACCGGTTTTTTCGATTGGTCACCCTTTGTCGCCGGCCGCATGATGTCGTTCGCGCACAGCACGCCAAGCGGATTCATGTGGGCGACAAAGTCGGCCACATACTCGTTGGCGGGCGACAGCAGGATGTCCTGCGCGGTGCCGCACTGCACTATGCGCCCGCCTTCCATGATGGCGATGCGGTTGCCGATCTTCAGGGCCTCGTCGAGATCGTGGCTGACGAATATAATGGTTTTCTTCAGACGCTCCTGCAGGTCGAGCAACTCGTCCTGAAGGCGAGAGCGGATCAGCGGATCGAGCGCGGAAAACGGTTCGTCCATCAGCAAAATGGGTGCGCCCGTCGCGAAGGCCCGGGCCAGCCCCACGCGCTGCTGCATGCCGCCCGACAACTCCTCGACCAGGCTTTCGGCGCGGTCCTGCAGTCCGACCAGCTCCAGTTGCTCGACGACCTTGGCCTGTCGCGCCGCCCTGTCCATTCCGGCGAGTTCGAGGCCAAAGCCGACATTTTCGGCAACGGTGCGCCACGGAAGCAGCGCGAACTGCTGGAAGACCATGGAAATGTAGCCCGACCTGATCTCGCGAAGCTGGGCGTCGCTGGCGCGC
>JBFIBB010000125.1:0-9800 GCA_041582695.1 Rhizobiaceae bacterium | reverse complement strand
TTCGGCATCCTCGGCGGAATCGGCGCCGAGATGGAAAACGTGATGTTCATGAAACAGACGGCCGACCGTTTGTTCGGCGATGACTATGTATGGTCGGTGCTGGCGGCCGGCCGCTTCCAGATGCCGTTCATCACCCAGGCCGCCATGATGGGCGGTAATGTCCGCGTCGGACTTGAGGACTCGCTGTTCATCGAGAAGGGCCGGCTGGCAAAATCCAACGCCGAGCAGGTAACCAAGATCAGGAAGATACTGGAAGAACTCGGCATGGCGATTGCCACGCCCGCCGAGGCGCGCCAGGTACTGCAACTGAAGGGCGGCGACATGGTGAAATTCTGATGGCGCGCCCAAATCCGATCGACGGTTTTCAGGTCGACCCCGCGACCGTTCGAACCATCGGCCGCGATTTGCAACGGCCGGAATGCATTCTGGCCGAACGCGACGGTTCGCTCTGGTCGGCCGACGCGCGCGGCGGTGTCATGCACATTCGACCGGACGGTTCTCAGGAACTTGTCGCGCAAACCGAGAAGTCAGATTTCGCAACCGCCACCGACGATGCCGTCCGTTTCACCCAGGGCACCTTGCCGAACGGACTCGCCTTCGCCCGCAATGGCGACATCCTGATCTCCAATTTCGGAACTGACAGGCTGGAGGTGATGACACGAACGGGCGAAACGCGCGTTCTCTACGACACCATCGACGGCATGCCGATCGGCAAGGTGAACTTCGTGCTGCGCGACAGCCGTGACCGCATATGGCTGACGGTGTCGACAATGGTGCCCAACTGGATGGATGCGGCGCGATCGAAAATCGTCGACGGTTATGTGGCCCTGGCCGATGAGCGCGGACTGCGCGTGGTTGCGGACGGCTTTGCCTTCACCAACGAAATCCGGCTCGATGCCAAGGAGGAATGGCTCTATGTGGTGGAGACGACGGCAATGAAGGTGACCCGGCTTCGTGTCGCCGAAAATGGCGCCTTGTCGAACCGCGAAACCTTCGGTCCGGAAAACCACGGTGCATTCATCGACGGCATTGCCTTCGATTCCTTCGGCAACCTTTGGGGCACCCACGTCATGACCGACCGCATCTTTGCCATCACGCCCGATGGCGATCTGCGCATCATATTGGACGACGACAGCGGCTCCGCCGCGGGCAAGGCATTGCTTCAGGCTTTCTCCAAAGGTGAGGTTACGCCCGAACTGATGATGGCTTGCGGCGGGTCGCTGGCGCCCTGGATGGCGAGTATCACCTTCGGCGGCGCCGATCTCAAGCGGGTGTATGTCGGCAGTTTGCGCGGAACCACGATTCCGTGGTTTCCCGCACCGGTCGCCGGACTGCCGATGGTGCATTGGAACGAAGGAAGATCGACATGAACGACAACGCCGGGCTGCCGCAACGCGCAGAAGTGCAGTTCAACTGCACTGGCCGTGCCATTGGCAAGATGCGCAACGAACTCGAAGTCATGATGACCGCGCCATACCGGGAAGGTCCGTTCACGCTCGCCAGCGACGAGGGCCCCTTTCACGGCGGCGATGCCAGTGCGCCGCCACCATTGGCGCTCTTTGTTGCCAGCCTGACCGGATGCATCATGACCCAGATAAGGGCGTTTGCCAAAAGGCTTCGCGTCTCGCTCAAGGATCTCAATGTCGAAACCCGGGTGATCTGGGATTGGCAGGCAAAGGGAAAGGTCTACGAGACTGCGCCGAAAGCTTTCGAGATAGACGTACTGATCGAAAGCGACGACCCGCCCGACAGGATCGAGTTGCTTATAAGCACGGCGAAGAAAGGATGTTTTATCGAGCAGACCCTCGGGCGGCAGAACACGATCCGGCATCGTTTGAAAACGGCGGACGGCTGGCGCGAAGTTTAATATAGGCCGGCAGGAGTTTTTGCGTCTGACAGCGTCACCGCCGATAGCTATCCCGTCACCACGAAACCGCCATCGACAACGAGTGCCTGCCCGGTCATCATCCGCGAAGCTGCGGAGGCCAGAAACAATGTCGGCTCCACCATGTCGAAGGGGGCCAGTTCGACTGGCAGGCATTGGCGTTCGATATGCGCCTCCAGGTTCTTGCCGTCTTCGCTTACCCACAGTTCTCGCTGCCGGTCGGTGAGAACCCAGCCGGGCATCAGCGCATTGACCCTGATATTGTGCGGGCCGAGTTCGCGAGCGAGTCCACGGGTAAGGCCGGTAATTCCGGCCTTGGCCGCCGAGTAGGCTGGAAAGCCTGAGCTACCCATCATGTAGGCTATCGACGAATAGTTGATGATCGCGCCACCGCCCGCCGCCTTCATGCCCGGCGCGACGGCCTGGGCGGCAAAAAAGTGATGCCGGAGATTGACCGCCTGCATGTGGTCCCAGCCCGCCACGTCGAGTTCGTCGAGTGTATGGCGGTTATCCCATGCGGCGTTGTTGACCAGCACATCCACCGGTCCATGCGCCTCTGCGCTGGCCGCAATTGCTGCCTGCAATGCCGGAATGTCGGTGACATCACATTGAATGAAGAGCGGCCGGCTACCGTGCTGCCGCTCAATCCGGTCACACACCGCGTTCGCATCGGAACGCTGAACGAAGGCAACCTTGGCGCCCTGCGCGGCAAAACCTTCCGTCAGATACTCGCCGATTCCCGATCCTCCTCCGGAGATGAAAACCGACTTGCCTTTCAGGTCGCTGAATGTTGCGGAAAATTTCATGGGCCAGGCTCCTGATCGCGCTGAGACGCCGATATTCATGCAATCAGGCGCCGCGGCATACTTATCCAACTTGGACGCCATTCCGCAATCTGAATGGAAGGCTTTGCCAGCGCCAATTCCGCAAATTGCGGTTAATATTACGACGCAGGCCGCGGCTCGCTTTCCGCTTGCGGAGAGCCCACAGAGATGCCTGCGGCGAAATGTATGTGTTGCAGTGCAAAATTCTGGTCGCCCGGGACTTGCACAGCGAGAATGCACGTGTTTGAAGTGCATCCTATCTAATCGATTGAATGACCTCACCCGCGCGGACCGCTCCACTTGGAATTGACTATATGACAGCCGAGACAATCCGCGAAGACCTGTTGCGCCATCTCGCATATTCGCTTGGCAAGGATCCCGAGCATGCACAGATCTATGACTGGCGGATCGCGCTATCCCTGACGATCCGGGACCGCATCGTGGACCGCTGGTTTGCTTCCACCCGCGCGACCTATGCCAATGGAATGAAGCGGGTTTACTACCTGTCGATGGAATTCCTGATCGGCAGGTTGCTGGAGGACGCAATCACAAACCTGCGGCTCGACGAAAAGGTTGAGTCGGTATTCGCGGAGCTCGGACTGCCGCTGGAGTCTGTTCTGCGGGATGAGCCGGATGCGGCGCTCGGCAACGGTGGACTTGGACGGTTGGCCGCATGCTATCTGGATTCGCTGTCCACGGTCGGCTGTCCGGCATTCGGTTACGGCATCCGCTACGAGCACGGGCTGTTTCGCCAGAGCTTCGACCACGGGCGCCAGCGCGAGGAACCCGAAGACTGGCTGCGCCAGAAGCATGCCTGGGAATTCGAACGCCCGGAAGCCGCGTTTCAGATCGGCTTCGGGGGTTCCGTCGATCATCGGGGCTCGCGCGCCGTCTGGATGCCATCCGAAAGCGTCGTCGCGCAGGCGTTCGACACGCCGGTCATCGGCTGGCAGGGACGCTGGGCTAACACGCTGCGCCTCTGGGGCGCGCTGCCCACCAGCCTGCTCGATCTCGAGCGGTTCAACCGGGGCGAATACGCCGCAGCCGCCGAGACCGAAGCACTGGCAAGAACGATAAGCCGGGTGCTTTATCCGGATGACACGACGGAGCAGGGCAAGGAACTTCGCCTCAAGCAGGAATACTTCTTCACAGCCGCTTCGCTAAACGACCTTCTTCGCCGTTTCGAAACTGAATACGACGATCTGCGTCTGCTCCCTGATAAGGTCGCGATCCAGCTCAACGATACCCATCCGGCGTTGGCCGGACCGGAGCTAGTGCGCCTGCTGCATGACGAACGCGGGCTCGAATTCGAAGACGCGGTCGAAATTTCCCGGCGGTGCCTGTCCTATACAAACCACACGCTTCTGCCCGAGGCGCTGGAACGTTGGACGGAAACGCTGATGGGTCGGCTGCTGCCTCGCCATGTGATGCTGATCGAACAGATCGATCGCTGGCATGCGAAGAATTTTCCGTCCCGCAAGATGTCGATTCGTGAGAACGGGCAGATCAAGATGGGTGAATTGTCCTTCGTGATGGCGCACAAGATCAACGGCGTGTCCGCGCTGCACACCGATCTGATGAAGAAGACCGTCTTCCGCGACCTTCACGCCCTTCATCCCGACCGGATCGTGAACCAGACCAACGGCGTTACACCGCGCCGTTGGCTTCTATCATGCAACCCACGGCTTTCGGCGTTGATAGACAAGACGATAGGCGATGGCTGGGCCGATGATCTCGAGCGGTTGAGTGAACTTGAGGCGTATGTTGACGACAGTGAATTCATCACGGCATTCCGCGGAGCGAAATCGGCAAACAAACGGGATCTCGCCGCCTGGCTGCAGGCGACCCATGAAGTGTCCGTCGATCCGGCGGCGATGTTCGATGTTCAGATCAAGCGCATCCACGAATACAAGCGTCAGCACCTGAACATTCTTGAGGCAATCGCGCTCTGGCACGAGATTCGCGACAATCCGGACGCCAATTGGACACCGCGCGTCAAGATATTCGGAGGCAAGGCGGCACCCGGCTATGTGATGGCCAAGGAGATCATTCATCTGATCAACAGCGTCGCCTATGTGATCAATGCCGATCCCGTTGCCAGCCCGCATCTCAAGGTCGTTTTCGTTCCCAACTACAACGTATCGCTTGCCGAAAGGCTTATTCCCGCTGCCGACCTTTCCGAGCAGATATCAACCGCCGGTAAGGAAGCTTCCGGAACCGGCAACATGAAGCTCGTGCTGAACGGCGCGCTGACCATTGGCACGCTCGACGGCGCCAATGTCGAGATTCGTGAGCGTGTCGGCGCTGAAAACTTCATCATGTTCGGAATGGATGCCGATGAGGCAGAAAAGCGCCGTGGCGTGCACAATCACGCGGCAAAGGCTGTCGCCGAGTGCCCGCGGCTGGCGCGAGCCATCGACGACATTCGCAATGGCGTGTTTTCTCCCGACGCGCCCGACCGGTTCCGGCGCATCGCGGACGACCTGACCAGCGCGGACTATTTTTTGGTCAGTTCCGATTTCGCCGACTATTGGCGCGCCCAGCGCGAAGCCGACGTGCTCTATCGTGATGACAGGAACTGGTCGCGAATGGCCGCACTGAACACAGCGCGCACCGGGTGGTTTTCCTCCGATCGGGCGGTTCGCAGCTACATGAAGCAAATATGGCATTCCCGATCGGCACTCGCGGCCGGCACTTGAGCGTAGTTGTTGAATTTGGGCCCGGATCGGGTACGGTTGGCCCATGTCCACGGTAACCAAATCCGGGGCGGGCGAATTTCTTCCGGTGGAAGTCGCGGTCAGCCTCGCAAACGGCAATCACAATGATCCGTTTTCGGTACTGGGACCTCATGAACATGGAAAGACTACGTTTGTCACCGCATTCGATCCCGGCGCCGTGACGCTCTCGGCGACGGTCGACGGCAAGGAATATCCACTAAGCCCGGTTGCCGAAGCGCCGGGCATTTTTGTTGGGGCAATCCCGTCTCGCAAGGCCTATCGTCTGAAGGCAAAGGGGCATAACGGCGCTGTCCGGGAATATGACGATACCTACAGTTTCGGTCCGGTACTGGGCGAACTCGACGAGCACCTCTTGGCGGAAGGAACACATCAACGCGTCTGGACTGCGCTCGGCGCCCATCTTGTCGAGCACGAGGGCGTGGCAGGCTGCCATTTCGCCGTCTGGGCTCCCAATGCACGGCGCGTTTCGGTTGTCGGCGATTTCAACCAGTGGGACGGGCGGCGGCACGTAATGCGCCTGCGCGGTTCCATCGGCGTCTGGGAAATCTTTGTTCCAGCAATCGCGGAAGGAGACGTCTATAAGTTCGAGATCATCGGCGCCGACGGCTCATTGTTGCCCCTGAAGGCAGACCCGGTTGGATTCGGCTCACAGCATCCGCCGGAAAACGCTTCTGTCGTGCGCAGTATTTCCGGTTATGGCTGGCGCGACGATGCCTGGATGAACAATCGTCATGGCGCGAATGCACGAACGGCTCCCGTTTCGATCTACGAAGTTCATCTCGGATCATGGAGGCGCAAACCGGATGAGGGGAACCGGTCGCTCTCGTATCGGGAGGCGGCAGCCGAACTGGTGGACTATGTCCACGACATGGGTTTTACCCATATCGAGTTCTTGCCGCTCAGCGAGCACCCTTTCGACGGTTCATGGGGCTACCAGCCGATCGGCATGTTCGCTCCGACAATCCGGTACGGTCCGCCGCATGAGTTTCGCGATCTGGTCGACGCCGCGCATGAAAGAGGCATCGGCATCATACTGGATTGGGTGCCTGCCCACTTCCCGACCGACAAACACGGACTTGGGCGCTTCGACGGCACGGCGCTCTACGAACATCAGGACCCGCGCGAGGGTTTCCATCCCGACTGGAATACCTTCATATACAATTACGGCCGCACCGAAGTATCCAACTACCTTGTCTCCAATGCGCATTACTGGCTGGAGGAATACCACGTCGACGGCCTGCGCGTGGATGCGGTCGCATCAATGCTCTATCGCGACTATAGCCGTGCGGAAGGGTCATGGATTCCGAACAAGTATGGCGGGCGCGAAAACCTGGAAGCAATCGAATTGCTCAGGCGCATGAACATGGCTGCCTACGGCAAGCACCCGGGCATCATGACCATTGCCGAGGAATCCACATCCTTTCCGAAAGTGTCCCATCCGGTCGATGCCGGTGGCCTCGGATTCGGCTACAAATGGAACATGGGATGGATGAACGACACGCTCGACTACATCGGCCGGGATCCGGTCTATCGCAAGCACCATCATCACCAGATGACTTTCGGGCTCAACTATGCGTTCTCGGAGAACTTCATTCTGCCGATCAGCCACGACGAGGTTGTTCACGGCAAGGGGTCGATGTTTGTGCGAATGCCGGGCAACGACCGCGAGAAATTCGCCAATCTGCGCGCATATTACGGTTTCATGTGGGGCCACCCGGGCAAGAAACTGCTGTTCATGGGGTGCGAATTCGCCCAGCGCGCCGAATGGAACCACGATGCAGCGCTCGATTGGGCCGCTGCCGGGCAGGCGCCGAATGCCGGAATCCAGCGTCTTGTACGCGACCTCAACACGCTCTACCGCGAGTATCCCGCGCTTCACCTGAAGGATTGCGAGGCCGATGGTTTCCAATGGATCGAGGCCGACGACGCTGCGCATTCGATTTACGCCTTTGTTCGCCGCGGCGGCCCAATGGACAAACCGGCAGTGGTGATATCCAATTTTACCCCGGTCGAGCGTGCAGGTTGGTTGTGCGGTCTTCCGGAAGCTGGCCGATGGCGGGAAGCTATCAACACCGATGCGTCGGTTTACGGGGGCGGGAACAGGGGAAATCTGGGAGGTGTCGAGGCCATCGGCAAGCCGCATAATGGCCATCCGGCTTCGGCGCGCGTTACGCTGCCGCCGCTGTCGACGCTGATCCTGGTTCACGATGCTTAAGCGTCAGGGAGGACGAAACATGAGCGAGACTACCAGCCGCCGGCTTACATCCCGGTCCATGGCATTCGTACTGGCAGGAGGCCGCGGCAGCCGTCTCAAGGAGTTGACGGACAAGCGCGCCAAGCCCGCCGTGTATTTCGGCGGCAAGTCCCGCATCATCGATTTCGCCCTTTCCAATGCGCTCAATTCGGGCATCCGCAAAATGGCGATTGCCACCCAGTACAAGGCGCATTCGCTGATAAGGCACTGCCAGCGCGGGTGGAATTTCTTCCGCGCCGAGCGCAACGAGTACCTCGACATCCTCCCTGCCTCGCAGCGTGTGGCCGAAAACAAGTGGTATCTCGGAACGGCCGATGCCGTCGGCCAGAATATCGATATCGTCGACAGCTACCGTGTCGACTATGTGCTGATCCTTGCCGGCGATCACATCTACAAGATGGACTACGAGTTGATGCTTCGCGAGCATGTCGCAAACAAAGCCGATGTAACCGTCGGATGCCTGACGGTTCCCCGCGCGGATGCTTCCGCCTTCGGGGTCATGGCGGTCGACGAAAACCTCCGCATCACGAGCTTCATGGAAAAACCAGCCGATCCGCCGGGGATGCCTGACGACCCGGAGATGTCGCTCGCTTCCATGGGCATCTACGTTTTCGACTGGAAATTACTGCGCGACCTGCTCATCCGCGATGCGGAAGACCCGAATTCGAAGCACGATTTCGGCGGTGACATCATTCCCTATCTTGTCAAGAACGGTAAGGCCATGGCGCACCGCTTCTCCGACAGTTGCGTGCGTGACACACCGGATTCGCCTGCTTATTGGCGCGATGTCGGAACTATCGACGCATTCTGGAAAGCGAACATCGATCTGACCGACTTCGAGCCCGACCTCAATCTCTGGGACCGGAACTGGCCGATCTGGACATACTCGGAATCGGTCCCGCCGGCCAAGTTCGTGCACGACGAGGCAGATCGCCGCGGTACGGCGGTCTCTTCCCTGGTCTCCGGCGGATGCATCATTTCGGGCACCGAAGTGCGCAACTCGCTGCTGTTTACACAGGTGCACACAAATTCCTACGCCGTGCTCGATCATGCCGTCGTGCTGCCGTATGTAACGATCAACCGCCATGCGCGGTTGAAGAATGTCGTTATCGACCGCGGCGTTGTCATTCCCGAAGGCCTTGTCGTCGGCGAAGATCCGGATGAGGACAAGAAGTGGTTCCGTGTCACCGATAATGGCATCACCCTGATTACCAGCGACATGTTGAAACGGCGCGCCGAGGGGCAATGATCAGGATACTGTCCGTCGCGTCCGAATGCGCACCGCTTGTCAAGACCGGAGGGCTTGCCGACGTCGTCGGCGCGCTTCCCGCCGCGCTTGCGCACGAGAACTGCGAGGTTCGCACTCTCCTGCCAGGCTATCCGCCGATACTTAAAGCGCTTGGCAGTGGCGCAAAGACGGTGATCAAGCAGCCAGACTGCTTCGGTGGTCCTGCGAAGTTACTACACGGAAAGGCAGCCGGGCTCGACGTCTATGTTCTCGATGCGCGCCATCTCTACGACCGGCCCGGCGCAATTTATCTGAACGACAAGGGCAAGGATTACGACGACAACCCGGAACGTTTCGCAGCGCTGTCCTGGATCGCGGCACAGATCGGGGCTGCGGGCGCCGGAAGCTGGAAGCCCGACATCCTGCATCTCCATGACTGGCAGGCCGCGTTCGCGCCGGTCTATCTGAAGGAAATGAAGCCAGGCCGGCCGGTTCCGGCGGTTCTGACGATCCACAATATCGCCTTTCACGGCATGGCGCCGGCCGATCGCCTCAAGGCGCTCCGCCTGCCCGTCTCGGGCTTCACGGTCGAGGGTTTCGAGTATTGGGAAAAGATCAGCGCGCTGAAAGCCGGCATGGTTTTCTCGGATGCGTTGACCACCGTCAGCCCGACCTACGCCAACGAATTGGCTACCCCCGAATTCGGCATGGGGCTCGACGGGATCGTACGCAAGCGGCGCGGTGCATTGACCGGCATTCTGAATGGCATTGACGAGGACGTGTGGAATCCGACGACCGACCCGTTGATAGCCGCGCGCTACCGGACCGCGCGCGGCAAGGGCAAGAATCGCGCCGCGCTGATCGACGAAAT
>JBFIBB010000124.1:0-9847 GCA_041582695.1 Rhizobiaceae bacterium | reverse complement strand
CGGCGCTGAAAATACTTGGCGATCCGCGGGCGGAGACCTTTTTCGAGACCGGAGCGCCTCCGGCAATCCCGTTTTTCCGGGGCAAGCCCTGGTTCCTTCCGGCTATCATGGCTTACTACCGATGGCAGGACCGTCGAGCCGAGAAAACTTTCCGCCGATAGACGGCATGGTTTTCCCGTGCGACGGGCGGCGGGATGATGTCCGGCTTCGCCGGATCCGCTATTCGAATTGATCGTTCGGAATTGCCCAGATGCGCCGGGCGGAGTTTTTTCAGACGGCGCCAGTAAATCGCTGATATAAAGATTATTCAGACCCTATCTTTATTGTTGTTTGATATGTTTGATGTTTTTTAGTACAATACCGATCATTTAAAATACATATACAATATTCTGAAGTCTACGAACAAGAAAGGCGTTAAACAATGGCATCGCTCGGTAGATCAACTTCACCGCTCATGCCGCTGGAGGTTCCGCTGGCGGAATCTGAACGCAAACTGTTTCAGGCATCCAGCGACACCAACCCACTCAAGAAATTCAACGGCAAAATCGGCAACCGAAAGCTCGACGTTCAACCGGATATACCCGATCTCAGGGATCGTATGTACGAGCCGTCATTGCGCGATCTCAAGCTGAAACTCGATCCACCGCCGGGGATCAGGGTTCGAAACCAGGGCAATCTGGGCGCGTGCACGGGGTTCGGACTTGCCGCAGTCATCGATCATCTGAACAGCTTTCCGGAACGCAGGGGCGGCGGGAAGAAATTTCCCAGACAGGTCAGTACCCGCATGCTCTACGAAATGGCGAAACTTCACGACGAATGGGAAGGAACCGAATACGAGGGATCGAGCATAAGAGGTGCGCTCAAGGGCTTTTTCCACAATGGCGTTTGTTCGGAAAAGGATGCCCGCTACGACGAAAAAGAAACCGGATGGACGCTGTCTGTCGAGCAGGCCAAAAAGGCACGCTGGATCGGGCTCGGCGCCTATTTCCGGCTACGCCCCAACATCAACGAATACCATGCGGCGCTGAACGAGACGCAGGCAATATACTGCTCGGCGTACATTCATGACGGTTGGCTGAAACCGGAGAAAGGCAGGATCGTATCGTCCATGAACTATTGCGGCGGGCATGCTTTCGCCATCGTGGGCTACAATCGCGAAGGTTTTCTGGTCCTAAATTCATGGGGCAAGGATTGGGGCAAGTTCGACAACCGGTCGGGGGTGGCGCTGTGGGACTATCACGACTGGGCTGTCAACGTCATGGACGCCTGGGTGTTGCGCCTGTCAGTGCCGACGCCTGAAGCGTTCGATATTGCAAGCAGCGCGGGTCCGGGGTTCGGCATGGCGGCCCGGCAGGAAGCCCGGAATCCCAGGCGTTCCGACATCATAGGACATTTCGCCAATATCGATGACGGAAAGCTGGTCGAAACCGGCCCCTTCGCCACGCCGCTGGAAAGTCTTGAAAAAACAGCCCAGCATCTGGCCGTTGCCGCGACATCTGGCCCGCGAAAATACGACCACATCATGTTCTACGCACATGGCGGTCTCAATACGCTGGAAGCTTCAGCGCGGAGGATTCACGCGATGAAGGAGGTCTTCAAGCGCAACCGTATCTATCCGATGCATTTGATGTGGGGCACGGGACTGTCGGAGGAATTTTTCGATGCGCTGACCGGGGCATTCACCAAATCCACCGAGCGGGTAGGCGGATTTACCGACATACTCGATGCGGCCCTGGAAAAAATCGCACGCCCCATCGGGCGGGCCGTCTGGCAGCAGATGAAGGATGACGCCAAGCGCAGCTTCCTAACCATGCAGGGCGGAGACCAGGTGGTCAAGCTGCTGATGAAAATGAACGACAAACTCGACAGGCCGTACAAGATTCACCTCGTGGGTCACAGTGCCGGATCGATCCTGCACGGGTTCCTGCTCGAGGCGATCTGGGGGATGAAATTGAAGAAAAATGGCGTGATCGGCAGCGTCAGCCTGATGGCGCCGGCTTGTAGCGTCGACTTTTTCGAGAACTACTACAAACCGAGGATCGGCCGGGACAGGCCGGACGGAATTGGCAAACTCAATCTGTACCGGCTGACCGACAAGCTTGAACGCGATGACACCGTCGGCTCCATTTATCGCAAGTCGCTGTTGTACCTCGTGTCAAATTCCTTTGAATACGTGGACAAGAGGTCCGGCGAAGTTCTGGGTATGAAAAAATATGCCGGTAAAATCGCCGACCTGCCCGGCCTCAGCATTATCGAGACCGAATTCGACAAGAAGAACCCCGGCAATGACGAGGGCAAGAGATGCAATACCGATACGCATGGCGGGTTCGACAACGACAGGGCCACGATGAATGACATTCTGAGTACCATTCTTGGCGATGAATGGGATGAGAAGAATGGATTTCGCGACAATGAACTGAAGGGATACTAATGGCGGTGTCACGGAGCGCCCGTCATTTGCCGATTCGTCAGGCCACCGAGGCGGACATTCCGGCGATCAGCGAATGCGCCAGGGCAGCCTACCGGAAGTACATCGGTCGCATCGGCCGGGAGCCCGCGCCGATGGTCGCTGATTTCGCCAGTCTCGTCGCGCAGAAACGGGTCTTTGCGGCCTTTACCGATAATGGAGATCTGCAGGGATTTATCGTCTTCTATGCGAAGCCGGGTCGCATGCACTTGGAAAATGTTGCCGTTTCCACAGCGTGGCAGGGACGCGGCATCGGCAAGGCGCTGATAGGGTTTTGCGAAGCCTCGGCGCGGGCCGCCGGTTTAGCGATAGTCGAACTCTACACCAACGAGAAGATGACCGAGAATCTCGTGCTTTATCCGCGCCTCGGATATGTAGAGACCGGAAGGCGCACCGAAGACGGTTTCAACCGCATATACTTCGAAAAGACGTTATTCTGAAATTACCTCTGAGGCCGGCAAATCAGGTGGACGCCTTCAATGCAGCCGACAGTTTCCCAACCACCTCGTCGATCTGCTCTTCCTGCATTATGAAGGGCGGTGCCAGCAGCACATGGTCGCCGAGATTGCCATCGATCGTGCCGCCCATCGGATAGCAGATGAGGCCTGCATCCATTGCGGCCTTCTTGAATTTCTTGTTGACCTGACGCTCAGCCGGGAAGGGGGTTTTTGTTGCGCGGTCTTCCACCAATTCCAGGCCGAGGAACAGGCCGCGCCCGCGAATGTCGCCAACATGCGGATGCTGGCCAAATGCATCGTCCAGCGCTGCGCGCAGCTTTCCGCCGATTTCTCCCACGCGCGCCACGAGGTTCCGGCCGAGCAGAGCCTTGACCACCGCCAGTCCTGCTGCGCAGGCGGTGGGATGGCCGATATATGTATGGCCGTGCTGAAAGAAACCGGAACCGTTCTCGATCGCGCTGTAAATTCTGGATGTGCAAAGCATGGCGCCTACCGGCTGGTAGCCGGCGCCGAGGCCCTTGGCCATTGTGACGATGTCGGGGCAGACGCCCTCCTGTTCGAAGGCAAACAGTGAACCGGTCCGGCCCATGCCGCACATGACTTCATCGAGGATGAGCAGAACGCCATACCGGTCGCAGATTTTCCGGACCCTGGAATAGTATCCGGCGACCGGCGGAACAGCGCCCAGTGTCGCGCCGACCACCGGTTCGGCAATGAACGCCATGACGTTTTCGGGTCCGAGGCGCAGGATTTCGGCCTCCAACTCGTTGGCAACGCGCAGCCCGAATTCTTCCGAGGATTCGCCTTCGTTGCGTCCGCGATATTCGTAGCAGGGCGAGATGTGGCTGGTCTCGATCATCAGCGGGGCAAACGGCTCCCGCCTCCACATGTTGCCGCCGGCGGCGAGCGCGCCGAGCGTGTTGCCGTGGTAGCTCTGGCGGCGCGCGATCACGCGGTGCCGCGAGGACTGCCCGGTTTCCAGGCAGAATTGTCGAGCCAGCTTGATCGCTGCCTCGACTGCCTCGGAGCCGCCTGAGACGAAATAGACGCGATCCAGATCGCCCGGCGCCTTGCTAATCAGCAGGTCGGCCAGTTCCTCGGCAGGTTCGGACGTGAAAAACCCTGTATGCGCGAATGCAACCTTGTCGAGTTGCGCCTTGATCGCGGCTGTAACCTCCGGATCGCCGTGACCCAGACATGATACCGCCGCGCCGCCGGACCCATCGAAGTAGCGTTTGCCGCTGGTGTCGGTCAGATAGCAACCTTCTCCGGTTGCCACGACAGGAAGACTGGCTCGGGTATGGCGGGGAAATACATGGTTCATTTTCTGGATTCCGTTTGTCTCCGATTGGTTTGAACCGCTGATGGTTCATTGCTGCATCGTTACCTGGCGCGGTAACGAAAACTGTAGCAGCATACGCTAATATTTCTCTCGCGGGCCACCCCTCGGCGCGAGACTTTGGATGCCGCAAGCAAAACCAGGCGGACAGTCCGTCACAACGACACGCGCTTTCCGCTTCGGGCGGCGTCGAAGACCGCCACGGTTGCCGCCAGTGTTCGGGTAGCGTCGGCAGCGCCTATCCTCGGCAATGTTTCCCCCCGTATGACCTCGGCAAAATGTCTGATCTGCAGCACGAACGCATCGTCAAGTCTCGCGGGTATCGGCATGGATGCCATCGGCGTGTTCCAGTCGCATTTGTCGCCGGCAGATTTCCAGAGCACGAGATTGGGAAACTCCAGCGCGCCTTCGGTGCCGACGAAACGCATCGAGTTTTGACCGGATCGCGGGAAAGCCGGATTCTCGCCGGTTCCGAACTCCCAACCCCAGGGCGAACAGGCCTGGTCGGACAGCAGGAATGTGCCGAGCGCGCCGCTGGCGAATCTCATGACGATGGCCGCGGCATCCTCCTTGTCGAATCCGAGAACACCGTTAGCGGTTTCGCCGCTGACCATTTGAATCTCCCCACAGATGGCGCGCAGCGTGTCCATGTCGTGGATGAGATTTGTCAGCACTGGTCCGGCCGCGCGACGGCGACGCCAGTCCTGCAGATAGTAGCTGTCGTGTTTGCGCACCGTCCATTGTCCGGTGACGGCGACCAGCCTGCCCAGATCGCCGCGATCGATAATCTCGCGCGCCGTGCGAACGCACTCATAATAGCGGCGGTGATGGCCCACCAGCACATGCCGGCCTGCAGACCTGCAAGCATCGATGATTTGCCTGGCTTGCGAAACGGTTTCGGCGATCGGTTTTTCGACAAGCACATGCGCTCCGGCGTCCAATGCTGTCAGCGTTGGTTTCAAATGGTGCTCGGTCGGCGTGGCGACGATCACGCCATCGGGTGAAACGGTCTCCATCATTTCAGCCGCGCCGGAAAAATGCGGCACTGCGTGTTTGGCGGCGAGTTCCCGCGATTCGGGTGAAGGATCGGCAATTGCCACCAGTTCCGCTACCCCGCTGGTGGAGATTGCCGCGATATGGCGTTTGCCGATAACGCCCGCGCCGATCAGGCCGATCCGGACCACGGATACCGCCCCCCGGAAATCGAAGCCACTTTGCATAATCGCCGATCAGTACTCAGGGGCATGAAACCCATTTTATCCAATATGTCCGCCTCTCGCTTGTCGAAATATGCGACATTCGCGACAACATGCACACGTTTGGCGGATTGAACAATCACGGCTGCAATGAAAAATGTACCAGCCACCTCGCGACAGGGCGTTCAGCGACAAGCATCTCCGATGTGCGGTCCTGATTGCCGGCGGCTTTGACGTTCAGCGCGCCCAGGCCAACATCGTTGCCGTGTTTGCCTCAAGATCACGAACGCGCAGCTCGAGCAGGTCGCCGACGGGGCGTGCCTCGATGGCGGCCGGGCGGCCGCAGATGAGGGGAGCGACACCGCGATATTGGAAGTCGTGGGGCAGACGTCCGAGAATTTCGGTCGCCATGTGCTGCAACCAGGTGGATTGCATCGGTCCGTGGACCACGAGTCCCCGATAGCCTTCCGTGCCGGTTGCGTAAGGATGATCGTAGTGTATGCGGTGTCCGTTGAACGTGATCGCTGAGTAGCGGAACAGCATTGTCGGGTCAGGCGTGATTTCGATTGTTCGGATCGGTTTCCATGCCTCTGCCGGTTCGTGTGCGGGAGGCGCGGTGCCTGGGTCCGGGTTTTCGCGATAAACGATATTCTGCTCTTCCTCGATCCGAACTTCGCCCGCCACACTGTAATTGTGGTCGATCGTGACGAAACCGAGTTTGCCGGTGCGGCCTGTCTTGTACGACACGTCGCGGATGACCGTAACACGCTCGACCTGGTCGCCTTCAGCAAGGTTGCCAAGATAGGAAAGCCGGCCGGCGGCCCACATCCGCCGGGGAAGGCCGAGATCTGGCAACAGAAGGCCGGTTCTCGGATGCCCGTCGCGGCCGAGATCAGCGGATGTTAGCATGTCCGGTGACAGGCACCAATGAATGCCCGGAAGGAGCGGATAACTGCACAAGGTCTTGTCCAGGGTCGTACGGAATTCGCGCACAAGTCTGGCGGAGACAATGTCGGTTGCGGTCCGTTTACGGCTGATCCAGTCGTTGAAGTCGTTCATGTGCCTAGGTTTCGCGCTCGTCTATCAGCGGATTTGGCTTGGCCAGAGTCCGTAGCGCGTCGAGATCGTTCAACCTTGCCGTCGAGCCATCCACTTCGACGCCATAGGGCTTCAACGTGTTGAAAGCACGCGAGAGATTTTCCGGCGTCATGCCGAGGATGGAGGCAATGGTACGCTTGTCGTAAGGCAGTTCGAGAAACCCCTTCGCACCCTGGTCAGCATGGTAGTGAAGCAGCCGGTTGGCAAGCCGTTCCACAGCGGTGCGCAGTTTGAGGTTCTTATGGTCCTTGACCACGCCGCGATAACAACCCGCCAGTTCCCTTACGATAGCCCGCGCGAATGCCTCGTCGTGCTCGAATGCGGCGCGCACGTTTTCTGACGGGAGCAAAAGAATTCGCGATTTCTGCGAAGTGCGCGCCGACATCAGGAAAACGGCGTCCCTGAGCACGGCCGCCAGAATGAACGTGCCAAGGGGCCTGACCATACACATCGTCGATTCGCGGCCGTTTGATCGCGCATAAAGCTCCACCGATCCCTCAATTACGACGTAAAGGAAGTCCGCCGGATCTCCCTCCGAGATCAGATCAAGCTGGGCAGGAAAGTTCTGCAGATAAGCCGCCTGCATGAGAGTCTCGAAGTTCGATTCGCTCATGCTCTCAAAAAGCGGCAACGTCCGCACCTGGGGCAGATCAGTCGTACGCATAGATTCGCCCCTTGATATTTATCAAGCCTTTAATTGGCATTTTTAGCAGCATGATCCTGTCATTTCAATTAACTGGCTTGATCCAAACCGGGTCTGTATTTGTTGTTCGTTCCTCACAAGCTTATTTCTTCGCAAGGATTTCGCGAGGTTGATTTGGATCAACAAGCCGATCCGAATTTCCCCTGCTAGTTGCCCCGCATATTTCGAAATCAGCGGGAACCCCCGCTATCGCAGAGGGGTCAATATACCATGCATGCGCTCGACGGAGTAACCAGTTCTCAGCAGAACCGCATTCTGGGCATGAGTACAATCGCCTTCACGGCGTGTTTTGCCGTGTGGACGATCTTTTCGATCATCGGCGTAAAGATCAAACAGGATCTAGGCCTGAGCGATACCCAGTTTGGCCTGCTTGCCGGGACACCGATACTGACCGGTTCGCTGTCGCGCATTTTCCTGGGTATTTGGACCGACCAATATGGCGGCCGCATCGTCTACTCGTTGACAATGCTTGCCGCAGCGGCGGCAACATTCGCCCTTTCCTATGCAACGACCTACGAGATGATGCTGCTTGCGGCTTTAGGCGTTGGCCTTGCCGGCGGCTCCTTCGCCGTCGGCGTGGCATATGTCTCCAAATGGTACCGGAAGGAAAAGCAGGGCACGGCTCTGGGCATTTTCGGAGCGGGCAATGTCGGCGCGGCGGTTACAAAGTTCGTGGCGCCGTTTGTCATGGTCGCATTCGGCTGGACAGCCGTTGCCCAGGTCTGGGCAATTGGCCTCGTGGCGATCGCAGCGCTCTTTTGGTTTACAACCGACGATGATCCGGAACTGAAGCGCAGGCGCGCGGCCGGACAGAAGGCGCGCGGCGCTTTTTTGCAGCTTGAGCCACTGAAGAATCTCCAGGTCTGGCGCTTCTCCATCTACTACTTCTTCGTGTTCGGGGCCTTCGTAGCGCTCGCCCTGTGGCTGCCGCGCTATCTGGTCGGGGTATACAGCCTCGACATCAAGAGCGCGGGCATGATCGCCGCGTTCTACTCAATACCCGCGTCCATTTTTCGCGCTTATGGCGGCCACCTGTCGGACAAGTACGGCGCACGCACAATCATGTACTGGACCTTTGGCGTCTCTGTGATTGCCACCTTCATGCTTTCATATCCGAATACCGAATATGTGATCCACGGCATACGCGGGCCGATCCATTTTTCGACTAGTCTCGGTCTGGCGCCGTTCATCATCCTGATTTTCGTGCTCGGCTTCTTCATGTCGTTGGGCAAGGCGGCGGTCTACAAGCATATCCCGGTTTACTACCCCGACCATGTGGGCTCGGTAGGCGGCCTGGTGGGCATGATCGGTGGCCTCGGCGGTTTCGTTCTGCCGATCATGTTCGGTGCCCTGCTCGATCTCACCGGCGTTTGGACTAGCTGCTTCATGCTGCTGTTCGGAATTGTCACTGTTTCACTTCTGTGGATGCATTTCTCGATCCGGCAAATGGAGCGTAGCGCGCTTTCGAAGGAACTGGGTGCATTACCCGAATTGCCGGAGATGCAGCCGATCCACGTAAAGGAAAAGCACGCCTCACTGGCGGGCGTGCTCGAAGACTGGCGGCCTGACGACACGGCTTTCTGGGAGGAAAAAGGACACCGGATCGCGCGGCGCAATCTCTGGATTTCGATCCCGGCGCTGCTTCTGGCCTTCTCGGTCTGGATGGTATGGTCCGTCGTCGTCGCCAAGCTGCCGTCAATCGGCTTCAACTATACCACCGACCAGCTGTTCTGGCTTGCTGCGCTTCCGGGCTTGTCCGGTGCGACCTTGCGCATTTTCTACTCGTTTATGGTGCCGATTTTCGGCGGGCGCCTTTGGACAGCGCTGTCAACAGCCTCGCTGCTGATCCCGGCCTTCGGCATCGGCTATGCGGTGCAAAATCCCGATACGCCGTACCTGATCTTCCTGGTTCTTGCCTTGCTCTGCGGTCTGGGCGGCGGCAACTTTGCCTCCTCTATGGCGAACATTTCCTACTTCTTCCCGAAAAAGGAGAAAGGCAACGCGTTGGCGTTGAATGCAGGCCTCGGAAATCTCGGCGTCAGCGTCATGCAGTTTCTGGTGCCCATCGTCATCTCGACCGGCGCGTTCGCATTTGCCTTCGGAGATGGACAGACCGCAACTGACGGCTCGATGATCTGGTTGCAGAACGCCGGTTTCGTTTGGGTGCCATTCCTGATCGTTTCGACCGTTGCGGCATGGTTCGGGATGAACGACATCGCTTCGGCGCGCGCATCGTTCTCGGAGCAGTCAATCATTTTCTCGCGCTTCCACAACTGGATCATGTGCATCCTGTACACCGGCACATTCGGCTCCTTCATCGGCTACTCGGCGGGATTCCCGCTGCTGATGAAGACGCAGTTCCCCAGCGTGAACGCGCTGTCATACGCCTTCCTCGGCCCGCTTGTCGGCGCGCTCAGCCGTGCGGCGACGGGCTGGATCTCGGACAAGTTCGGCGGCGGCCGGGTGACCTTCTGGGTCTTCCTGGGGATGATCGTGGCGGTCTTCGGCGTGCTGCAGTTCCTGCCCTCGACGCCCGAGGCGGCGGACGGCAGCTTCTGGGGCTTCTTCGCCTGCTTCATGGCGCTG
>JBFIBB010000123.1:0-9959 GCA_041582695.1 Rhizobiaceae bacterium | reverse complement strand
GATCGGTGCAACCGGCGCACAACGCGCCGCCATTTCCGGAAAGACGGACCGTGGACAGCCACACGGCTCCATGCCGTACCAAGCTGTTGAATTGTCACCCGCTTGCCGGAAAAAGGCGGCCAGACTTGTCCACGCCATTCGCCAGCCCCCTATTCTTGGCGCCGAAACCGGAACGCAAGGGAGCGAGGGAATTGGGGTGGAGCCTGGAACTGGCCGTGGAGCACAACCGCCGCGCGCTGCTTGCCGTCGTCGCCGGGCTTTTCCTCTATGCCGGGATCGATGACGGCGATGTTGGCGAGGCAACGCTGCCTCGCCTGCTGCGCAACGCCATCCTGCGCCTGCTGCGGCCGGCCGAATCGGCGGCGCGGCGGCTGATCGTCGTGGCCGCGGGCGCGGTCAGGGTTCCGGTCACGCGGCTTTCGTTCTCCCCCCTTGCGGGGGAGATGTCGGCTGAGCCGACAGAGGGGGGTGAAATCTTTGCGCCAAGGCACCCCCCTCTGCCCTCCCGAGCGTTAGTCGAGGGGCGGGCATCTCCCCCACAAGGGGGAGGCAAGGCGGCAGCCTTCGCACTCACCGATCCGCCAAGGCGTCTCGGCCCCGCGCCGCGCCCCCGGGCCGCCGGCATGCCGCGCATCAGCCTGCCGGGCCTGCTCGAACCGCAGCCGCTGCCGTTGAAACCTTCGCCAGGAGACCCGGTCGCCGCCATCCGTCTCCGCCACCGCCTCGTCGCGCTGAAGCGGGCGCTCGACGATCTTGCCGGCCAGGCGAAACGGCTCGCCCGGCTCGACGCGCGCGCCGAAGCACGGCGGCAGGCCAACGCGGCGGGAGGCAAGGCCGGAACCACATGCCGCCGCAACCGGCTCAGATCCGGCAGGCCGCCAGGCCACCGCGCCCGGCCCCGGCATGCGGTCGACACCATACTCGCAGACTGCCATGCGCTCGCCCGCGAGGGGCTCTACCGCCCGGACACCTCCTAGGTCTCTTGTCATGAATGGACATGCCACCCGGAACGGAAACGGGGCACGCTTTCGCGCCCGCTGTTCTGGCTCAGTCGCCGAAAAGTTTCTTCAGCAACGCCGCCATCGGGCCGGTTTCGGGCGGCTTGACGGCAGGCTGTTTCGGCCGGGCCTGGCGGACATGGCTCTGGGGCTTGGCGGGTTTATCGGCTGCGGGTTTTTCGTTCCCCTGAGCAGCCGGCACCGCCAGCGAGACCTTGTTCATGAAGCCGGTGTGATCGCCGGAAACCAGCATCGCGGCGTTGTCGGCGATGGCTTCGAGCATCGGATCGAGCCAGGCGCTGTCGGCCTTGGCGAAATCGCCGAGCACATGGCCGGTCACCCTTGCCTTGTCGCCCGGATGGCCGATGCCAATCCGCACGCGGACATATTCCTTGCCGCAATGGGCGTCGAGCGACTTGATGCCGTTGTGCCCGCCGGCGCCGCCGGCCGTCTTGATGCGCAGCTTGCCGGGTGCAAGGTCGAGCTCGTCATACAGCACGGTCAGGCTATCGGTTCCGAGCCGGTAGAAGCGCAGTGCCTCGCCAACCGCCTGTCCGGAGAGGTTCATGTAGGTCTGGGGTTTGACCAGAATGACCTTCTCGCCGCCGAGACGGCCTTCGGCGATCTCGGCGTTGAACTTTTTGGTCCAGGCGGAAAAGGAATGGCGGCGGGCAATCGCGTCCGCCGCCATGAAACCGACATTGTGCCGGTGGTTCGCGTATTTCGGCCCGGGATTGCCCAATCCTGCGATGATGTGCATCGAACGGATACCCCCGGCGGGGAAGGCTTATTCTTCCGCCTCGCCCTCTTCGTCCTCATCTTCCTCGCCGATGATCTCGGTTTCGATCTCTTCTTCTTCCTCTTCCTCGGATTTGAGACCGGCAGGAGCGGCGATGGTGGCGATTGTGAAGTCGCGATCGGTGATCGTCGGCCTGACGCCTTCCGGCAAGGTCACCGCCGAAATGTGAATGCCGTCGCCGATATCCAGACCCGCCACGCTGATCTCGATGTGCTCGGGGATCGAGTCGGCCGGGCAGTAGAGTTCGATGGCATGGCGCACAACGTTGAGCACGCCGCCGCGGCGCAGGCCGACCGACTCTTCCTCGTCAATGAAGTGGCAGGGGATTTCGACCGTGACGATCGTGTCCTTGCCGATGCGGAGGAAGTCAACATGCGTCGGAAAATCACGAACCGGATCGAGCTGATAGTCCTTCGGCAGAACCTTGTACTTCTCGCCGTCAACATCGATCGTGGCGATGGTGGTCATGAAACCGCCGCGGTGAATCTTGTAATACACGTCCTTGTAGGACAGTGCGATGGAAACTGGGGGCTGCTTGTCGCCATAGATGACGGCAGGCACTTTGCCGTTGCGCCGAAGTTGCCGGGCGGACCCCTTACCGACCCGTTCGCGCGCCTCGGCCTTGAGCTCGTATGTTTCGCTCATGGCTTTTCCTTTCGAGGACGTATTCGGAGTGTTCTTTCGGAACGGATCACCGCCCGTAAAAACAACAAGCGGCAATCACGCCGCCCGGTCCGTGCTGCCTCCAAGGGTGTCTTGCACGGACGAGCGTGCCTATAGCGGAAGTGCGGGGCCGGCGCAAGCTTGGAGGTTTCAATCAAAAAGGCTCGAAACCGACTCCTCGCCCGAAGTGCGGGCAATGGCTTCGCCGATCAGGTCGGCGATCGACAACACGCGGATGTTGCGCGCGGCCTCGACCGCGGATGTCGGCTGGATGGAATCGGTGATCACCAGTTCCTTGAGCTTGGAATCGGTGATGCGGGTGACCGCGCCGCCCGACAGCACGCCATGGGTGATATAGGCAGTGACGCTCGTTGCCCCCATTTCGAGCAGGGTCTCCGCCGCGTTGCACAGCGTGCCGCCCGAGTCGACAATGTCGTCGATCAGCAGGCAATCCTTGCCGGTCACGTTGCCGATCACGTTCATCACTTCCGATTCACCCGGACGTTCGCGGCGCTTGTCGACGATCGCCAGCAGGGAATCGACACGCTTGGCCAGCGCCCGGGCGCGAACGACGCCGCCGACATCCGGCGAGACCACCACGATGTTCGACAGATCGTATTTCGCCTTCACATCGCGCCCCATGACCGGGACAGCGAAGAGGTTGTCGGTGGGAATATCGAAGAAACCCTGGATCTGGCCGGCGTGCAGGTCGAGGGTCAGTACCCGGTCCGCACCGGCGGTCGTGATCAGGTTGGCGACCAGCTTGGCGGAAATCGGCGTGCGGCCGGAAGCGCGACGATCCTGTCTCGCATAGCCGAAATAGGGAATGACGGCAGTGATGCGCTTCGCCGACGAGCGGCGGAAGGCGTCCATCATGATCAGCAGTTCCATCAGGTGGTCATTCGCCGGATAGGAAGTGGACTGCAGGACAAACACGTCCTTGCCGCGAACGTTTTCCTGAATTTCGACGAAAATTTCCTGATCGGCGAAGCGGCGGACACTTGCCTTGCCCAGCGGGATGTTGAGGTAACGGGCGACGGCCTCGGCCAGCACCCGGTTGGAATTTCCCGCAAAAAGTTTCATGCGAAGTTCCCGCGTATTGCTGGAGAGTGCGCTGTCGCTTTGGGCGCCTTTTACCGGGCCGGGTGCGCTTTGCAAGCGTCGGTCTGCGATTCAGGTGCGGATTTACACATTTGATTGGAGATTCAACCCGGCAGAGAGCGATTTTTAAGATTGGGCCGCTATCAGCCGTTTCTGCGGTTTTCGAGCCAGGCGGCGAATTCGTCGATGGTTCGCGCGCCGATATTTTCCATCACGCTGCTGCTGACCGAAGACCACCCGTCGGGACTCGATCCGGGAGCCGATTCCTGGCCCTGTATCCGGTGCAGGCGGTTGCCCGAGGTGTCGAAGACGTCCCAGACGAAAATGACCGTCGTATTGCCGCTTTCGGTAATGGCAGAGAAATAGCCCTTCATGTCGTAGTTCGCGCCCGGAGCGCCGGACGGGACAATGCCGATCCCGCGCTGGCTGGAGCGAGCCGCGATGGTCCGGTTCATTGCCTCAACTGCTCCAGCCGGTGCGCCGATCACCGGGGCAAGGCGGATGTTTGCGTTTGGAGCCAGTGCCGCCACTTTTGTCGCGGCCGTATTGGACTGTTGTTCTGCCGGCTCGGCGGCGAGCGCAGTGGTTGCCGAATCGGAATCGGATACATCGCCAACGGTTTCCGCGGGCTGAAGTTCCGGTGCCACCACATCGAGCGCCAGCGGCGGGCTGGTGCTGGTGCAGGCAGCGAGCGCCGCACAGGCGACAATAACCAATGTTGCTATGATTTGCCGTATCATATCGGGAGCCCGTTACCCGGGATTTCTGGAAGATTCAAGTTGCCCTTATCTGGCGATCAAGTCGAGAGAATGGCGCGAAAGTGGTTTCGGCGCGCCTTCGGTGGTCAGGTATGTCTGACCCAGCGTCATTGCCGTTCCGTTGTCGGTGTTCATGATGATCATGTGCGCAAAAAGGGTCATGTTCGGAACGATTGTCTCGGGATTTCCCGTGTAAAACATCGGCATGTCCATCCAGGATGGCGAGAACCGGGCGCCGAGCGAATAGCCGCAGGCGTTCAGGCGGTGGCGGGTCAGTCCACGGGCCTCCATGACCCGGGAATGGGCGTCGAACACTTCGCCGAAAGTATTGCCGGGAACCATCGCCTTTTCGACTGCGGTCAAGGCTTCGAGCGCGGCGTCATAGGCTTCCTGGTGGTTGCGCGACACCTTGCCGATCAGCGCGGTGCGCATCATGGCAACGTGGTAGTGGTGAAATACGCCGGCCCATTCCAGCGTCAGTTGATCGTTTTTCGTCAGTTTGCGCCGGCCTGCCTTGTAGCGGCAAAGCAGCGCATCTTCTCCCGAACCGATAATGAACTCGTTGGCCGGATAGTCGCCCCCACCCCTGAATATTGCGCCCTGCATGGCCGCCAGTATGTCAGCCTCGCTGCCTCCCTGCTTGACGAGCGGCAACGCGGCGTCGAGAGCGTCGTCGGCCAGCGCCGCCGCCTTCTTCACCTTGGTGATTTCGGCCGGGCTTTTCACGGCGCGCAGCCCCGGCACAAGTTTCGACGCGTCGACAATCTCGCCGAACGAATGCATCTGTTCGTCGAGACGGCGGCCGTTGAGCGCGGTCAGGCCGTGGGTATCGTATTCGATGCCGATGCGATGGCCGAGAAGATCGAGATCGTTCAGCAGGTTGCGCAGGTCAATTGCGGGGTTGGCGTTGTCGCGATCGGTCCACAGCACGATATTCTCGATTGTCGAAGTGTGGCGCGCCTGACGCAAATCCGCCGAGCGGGTGAGCAGGTTCATCGAGCCGTCGGACCTGACGACGAGGCACTGAAAGAAGCAGTAGCCAAAAGTGTCGTAGCCGGTCAGCCAGTACATGCTCTCCTGCGCAAACAGCAACAGCGCATCGAGCTTGTCGTCGGCCATCGCTGCGAGCAGCCGGGTGCGGCGCTCGTCAAATTCGGCCTGGTCGAAATGAAGCGCCATTATCCGTTCTCCAGCATGATTGCAGATATCTGGCGGCCATAGTCGGCTTCGCCGCGATGGGTGGTGCGGCGGTAGGAGAAGAAACGTTCCTCATCGGCGTAGGTACAGATCTTCAACGAATGCGCCGCGACGCCAGCGCGTTGTAGCCGGTCGACGATATAGCCGTCCAGATCGAACATGGCGTGACCGGATTGCACCGAGGGCCTGAACCAGCGGGTATTGTCAGCATCGGCTTCGACAAAACGGTCGAGGAATTCAGGGCCGACCTCGTAGTTTTCCTGCGAAATGGTCGGACCGAGAACTGCAGCGATATTGCTCCGCCTGGCTCCGGCCGCCTCCATTGCGGCAATGGTTTCCTCCAGAATGCCGGTAAGCGCTCCTTTCCAACCGGCATGGGCCGCTGCGACCACTCCGGCATTGGCGTCGGCAAACAGCACCGGACCGCAATCGGCGGTCAAAACGCATACGATCAGCCCCGGCGTCGATGTCACGATACCGTCGGCCTGTGGCCTCGCTCCAACGTGCGGCGCAGAGACTGTGACCACGTCGGCGGAGTGCACCTGATGCAGGCTAGCGAGGCGGTCCGGGCCGGCGCCGAAATAAGCCGCGACACGGCGGCGGTTCTCTTCGACCGAATCCGGATCGTCCTTGGACCCGCGGCCGACGTTCAGGCCGCGATAGATACCGCGCGACACACCGCCGGAGCGCGAGAAGAAGCCGTGCGCCACGCCGCCGCCGGAGGGCGAAAGCGATTGCGACCGCAGTGGAACCGGAATTGTGTTTGCTAGCATTTGCCGCCTGTTTTCAGTGTCGCGCCTCGCGCGCCGGATGGTGGTATGCGAGCGTATCGAAGTCAATCCGCGGCGGTTTTCAATCCACGATGCAGCTCAGATGGGCTCCGGGTCAGGCACGAAATGGCGGAATTGCGCAGCCTGGCGGAAAAATTGCCATTGTCTTGAAGAGTTTACCCATTGCATCGGGGCCGGCAAGGCGCTCGACGTCGGCCTCGATCTGTCGGCGGGTCTTTTCATCGGCATTGGCACCGAGCTGTCCGGCGCGTTCGAGCAGTCCCATTCGAAGCAGGAAATCTCCCTGCGTCATGCATGCGGATTCGGCGCCTTGCCGGCGAGCCGCGGTCGCCAGCGCCGCAAAGTCAACATGCGATGTCAGATCGGCCATGCCCGGATTTGCGAGCGCGTCTTCGTATAGATGATTCCGCACCGCCTGCAGCGTGTCGCCGAAACCCGGTTCAAGATGCCCGTAGTCAATGAACAGCGCCGCGCCGCCAAAAGAAGCGATACGTTCGGCTGCAAGCGCCGCAAGGGCCTCGCGGGCCGGTGCGATCTCGAAGATCGACCCTTCAAGACGGTCGGAAGCATCCGCAGGCAGCGCGTCCGGCGCAAGTGCGCCGGCGCCGATCCCGAATGAGAGCTCTTCGTCGCCGACAAGCGTGACAACGCGTTCCCGCCATGCGCGTCCCGTCTTGACGTATTGACGAACCGGGATGGCGTCGAACAGCTCATTGCCGACAAGAAACAACGGCAGTTCCGGGGTGTCTTCAAGGCGGGCGATCCAGCGCATGTTTTCGGGCCGGTCGCGCAGCGCGTCTTTCTGAATTGCGGCCAGGCGCGGGCTTGCCTCGATCATGAACATTTCTGCCGAGGAGAGGAATTCCGGAACGGTTTTCTGCCATGTCCGCAACATGTCGCGCATCAGGGTTGCCCGGCCCGGTCCGATTTCGGCCAGCGCGAAACGCTGCGGCGCGCCCGTTTGCTGCCATGCCGCAACGAACCAGACGGCTATCAGTTCGCCGAACATCTGGCTGATCTCCGGAGCGGTGACGAAGTCGCCACCGCGTCCGAACGGATCGCGCGTCGTGTAGTAGCCGTGACGCGGGTCGAACAGGCAGGCTGCCATGTAGTCGGCGACGGATATCGGGCCGGATTGGCCGATTTGCCGCACGAGCCGCCGGGTGAGCGGCGTTGTCATTGTTCGGCAGGCTGCCGCGCCGTCGCCATCGCCCAGGCGCCCGCCAGCACCATGGGAAGCGAGAGCACCATTCCCATGGTCAGCCAGCCGCCTGCGAGATAGCCGATATGGGCGTCGGGCTCGCGAAAGAACTCGACAACGATGCGCGACAGGCCGTAGCCGGCAACGAAGGCGCCGCCAATGAAGCCGGGCGCCTTCAGTTTCAGGCCGCGATGGGTGAGCAGCCAAAGAACAGCAAACAGCACGAGGCCTTCCAGAAGCGCCTCGTAGAGTTGGCTGGGATGGCGCGGTTCGGCTCCGCCGTTGGGAAAGACGAAAGCCCAGGGAACGTCGGTGACGCGACCCCAAAGCTCCGAATTGACGAAATTGGCGACGCGCACAAGTCCGAGGCCCACGGGCACGCCCGCGGCAATCGTGTCGAGCATGCTCCAGACGGGGATGCCGCGACTGCGGGCGAACAGGACCATTGCCAGAATGGTGCCCAGCAGGCCGCCGTGAAACGACATGCCTCCCTGCCACACCGCCAGCATGTCGAGCGGATTGGCGATGTAGCGGGCGAGATCGTAGAACAGGATGTAACCGAGCCTGCCGCCCAGCACCACTCCCACCGCGGCCCAAATCAGGAAATCGTCGAGATCCCGGGCCGTCATTGCCGGCTTGCCGTGCGCCCAAAGGCCTGGTTTGGCGACCAGGCGCTTCGTGTACCACCAGGCGAATAGAATGCCGACGACGTATCCGAGGCCATACCAATGAATGGCGATCGGCCCGATTGAGATTATGACCGGGTCGATTTGCGGGAACGGCAGTGCGGCTAGCGGCAGGATCAGGTTTTCTGGCATGGACAGGCGCTCTGCGGGGCTGGATTCGGCGGCGGGCGGACGATGCGCGAGCGCGGCAATCAGGTCAAGGCGCGGCGGCAAAATGCCGGTCTTGCAATCCGATTGCGGCGCGCCTACCTCGAATGCCAGGAAAAGGACAACGATCATGACCAACGGCCCCAACCGACTGCTCGACGAATTTGCCAAGCTGATGACCGACGCCGCGGGGGCAGCGCAGGGCGTCCGCCGGGAAGTGGAAACCGCGTTCCGCGCCCAGGCCGAACGCGTTCTGAACTCGATGGATGTGGTACAGCGTGAGGAGTTCGAGGCAGTTCGCGACATGGCATTGAAGGCAAGGGCGGAAAACGACGCGCTGTCCGCGAAAATTGATTCGCTGGAGGCCCGGCTCGAGGAAGTCGAGTTCCGAAAGGCGAAAAAGGCCGGGCCGGCGGCGACAGCGAGGGCAAAAGCGAAAAAATAGTTTCGGCCGATATCCACAAGCCGCCAGACTCCAAAAGCGCTTTTGCGAGAGTCGCTTACCGCATTCTCATGAATCGGTTTGTTGTCGACTGTCCACACGCTATTTGACCTTCGGCCCAAAAAAGGGGTGGCGCTCGGACTCATCATCAATAGACTGAAATCGTTGCATGATTCGGAACGGATCATGATGCGGGCTTTCGGCCTTGCAAGAGTTTCCTCATGGCGATGCTTCAGCCGCCACCAACTAGTAATGCGTCAGAACATGGACAGGGCGCCGTTTGCGCCCGCCGAACAAACAGGACTGATACATGGAACTCCATGAAATCGAATTTGCGAGGGAGCTTCACCCGGTCGATGTCATTGAGCATGTGGCGCATTCCAATGACTGGTCGTTCGAACGCACCGGAGATGACGAGATAGCGATTTCGGTCGCGGGCAACTGGACCGACTATCACGTGTCGTTTTCCTGGATGGAGGATTTCGAGGCCGTTCACCTGGCGTGCGCGTTCGACATCAAGGTGCCGGACAACCGGGTCAACGAGGTCATGCGGCTATTGTCGCTGATCAACGAACAGATGCTTTTCGGCCATTTCGACCTCTGGGAGCAGGAAGGCGCGATCATGTTCCGCCAGGCCCTGCTTTTGAGCGGCGGAGCGGAGCCGACGGCCAAACAGGTCGAGGTGCTGCTCGGCTGTGCGCTTGAGGCCTGCGAATGCTACTACCAGGCATTCCAGTTCGTTGTCTGGTCCGGGATCCCGGCGCGCGAGGCGCTCAACAGCGTGCTTTTCGAGACTTTCGGAACGGCGTGAGTACAAGTGTCATGCCGCCGCGCAGGGCAGAGATAGGATTCGACGACTTTCTGCGGGTCGATATCCGTGCGGGCACTATAATCGAAGCGTCGCCTTTTCCCGAAGCGCGCAAACCGGCGATCAAGCTTAAAGTGGATTTCGGGCCGGAGATCGGCGTAAAAAGATCATCGGCGCAAATCACGAAGTACTACACCGTTGAAGAACTCGTCGGCCGACAGGTCATGGCAGTTGTCAACTTCCCGCCGCGCCAGATCGGCAAGTTCATGTCGGAGGTTCTGGTGCTCGGTTTCCCGGACGAAGAAGGCGCAGTCGTTCTTGCGGCAATCGAGCGCAAGGTTCCCGATGGCGGACAGTTGTTCTGAGGT